>NZ_QSHC01000020.1:26239-32981 GCF_003467545.1 Collinsella sp. AM38-1BH
GGCGGGCGTTGAGCGCGTCGGCATGGCGCTCGCGAATCGAGGCATGGGCCCCCTGGCGGGCGGCGCGGTCGGCAGAATCCGCCGCCGCCACACGTACACGGTCGCCGATAACGCCGGCGTTTTCGGGGGCGGCAGTCAGCGACTCCTCAAAGGTAATGCCCGCATCGCCAAAGGTGAGCTCCATCGACTCGCGCGCACCGCGGTCGGGAATGGCAAACACGCAAGCGTAGCGCTTGCCCACAACCTCCTGAATGCGCGTCATAAATCGATTGTCCGAGCCCGCAATGGCCGGCTGCTCAATCTTGAGCTCGGCCGTAACCGCGCCGCCGGCACGAATCAGGCTCACGTAGTTCAGACGCTGCTGAGCACCAAAGTCGAGCTGCTGGGCACGCACGTACAGGCCGTCCAGACGGTCAATCCCCGCCTCGTCGGCACGGGCTTCGATATCCTCGTAGGCACGTAGGCAGTCGTCGAACAGCGAGCGCGGCTCGGACAGGACCACAAGTGCCTTGCCGCTCACGTGCGCCAACGGGCTCACGGTCTGGCCGTACATCACCGGCAAAAAGCGGTCGAGCTCGGGCGTGACGATGCGCGCGTCCACCATCTCGAGCAGCGCCGCCAGCTTGCTGTCGTCCTGGCTGGCGCGGTAGAGCGCCACATGCATGTTGTGGACTGCCTCGTCGGTGAGCGCCAGCTCGCGGCAGGGGAAGATCTCAATGCTGTCCTCGTTGCCGATGGTTTGGCCCGTGGAACTCACCATGCGACGGATGCGGTCGATCTCGTCGCCAAAGAACTCAATGCGCACGGGTGCCTTCTCCTGCGCGGGAAACACCTCGACGGTGTCGCCGTGCACGCGGAACAGGCCGGGCGCGTCGGCGGCACCGGCATTGGCGTAGCCCATGCCCACCAGGCGCTGCGGCACCTCGTCGAAGGGAATCTCCTCGCCCACCGTAAAAGTAGTGGACTCCCAATAGCGGCTCTCGACCGGCGGCACGCAACGCAGCAGTGCGCGAGCGGAGGCGACCATGATGCAGTTGTCCCCGCGCACGATGCGCCCGAGCGCCTCGCAGCGCTGGGCTACCACGGCGTCGTCGGGCGCCTGCTCGCGCCAAGGGTAGTCCTTGCGCTCGGGAAAGCGGCACACGTGCGCCAGGCCCACATAGGCGGCCAGACTGCGTGCGGCGCGATCGGCCGCATCCTCGCCACTCACAATGTAGACCGTGGGGCGCGGGCGACGCGCAAACTGGGCTGCCGCCATAAGCGTGCGACCCGACTGCGACACGGCCAGCGTCACGTCCTCGCCGGCATCGAGCCCGGCCTCGACGGTCTGCAGTGCCTCGGCAGTGTAGAGCTGCGCGGCTATACGGTGAATGAGCATGCTGTTCCTCCGGCATTGCAACGCCAAAAGCCCGCCGGGGCAAGCTCGGCAGGTCGTACGTCAAATACATTGTCTGTCATGGTAGCGCATGGAGAGGACTCCGGCTCAAGGGCAAACCTAGCCCCGCAAAAAACGCCAGACGAAGATGCGTTCCGCCCTACCCCGCTACGCGCACGCTGGGGCACAAATCTGCCAGCGGGCACTCGTCACACTTGGGTTTGCGGGCGTCGCAGATCTCGCGACCAAAGGTGATCCACTGATGGTTGACCGACTCCCAATACTCGTGCGGCAGAATCTTGAGCAGATCCCGCTCGGTCTTGAGCGGCTCCTTGGCATGCGTCTTGGGACTCAGCATTAGGCGATGCGCGATGCGGTTGACGTGCGTATCGACCGCAATGCCCTCGACAATGCCAAACCCCACGTTGAGCACGATGTTCGCCGTCTTGCGCCCCACGCCCGGCAGCTTGACGAGCTCCTTCATGTCGGCCGGCACCTCGCCGCCATAGTCGGCGACGATCATCTGCGCGGCCTCGACGGCATGCTTGGCTTTGCTCTTGTAGAAGCCGAGTGACTTGATGGTGTCCGCCACGTCAGCCACGCTCGCCCCGGCCATGGCCTCGGGCGTGGGCCACTGGGCAAACAGCCGCGGCGTCACCTTGTTGACCTGCATATCGGTCGTTTGCGCCGAAAGCAGCACCGCGATCAGCAGGCGGAAGGGATTCTCGTGGTCCAAAAAGCACTCGACCGGGCCATAGCGACGGTTGAGGCGCTCACACACCTCGATGGCGCGCTCGCGCTTGGCGGCATTGGTCTCGCGTGGCATAACGACTCCTCGGCTCAACGGCACAATAAACTTATGAGCACAATTGTCCCACGTATAGGGTCGTTACGCTTCCAAAAATGCGCCGGTCTGGCGGCTCCACAGGCTTGCATACTCGCCGCCCGCCTCGACAAGCTGCGCATGCGTGCCGTCCTCGACGATCTCACCATCGGCCAGCACCACGATGCGGTCGAGCGCCGCCACGGTGGACAGGCGGTGCGCCACCACAATGGAGGTACGTCCACGCATCAGATTTTCGAGCGCCTCCTGCACCAGAGCCTCGGACTCGCTGTCGAGGGCAGAGGTCGCCTCATCGAGCACCAGAATCGGCGCGTCGGTTAGGATGGCGCGGGCGATAGCCACGCGCTGACGCTGGCCGCCCGAGAGCTTGACGCCGCGCTCGCCCACCATGGTGTCAAAGCCACGGGGCAGGCGGTCGATAAACTCCAGGGCATTGGCCAGGCGCGCCGCCTCACGAATTTGCTCGTCGGTGGCGTCGGGGCGGCCGTAGGCGATATTCTCGCGAATGGAGCGGTGGAACAGCAGCGCCTCCTGCGGAACGTAGGCAACCTGGCGGCGCAGGCTCTGCTGCGTGCAGCGCGAGACATCCTGACCGTCCACGAGTACGCGGCCGCCCTGAACATCGTCCAGGCGCAGCAGCAGCTTGGTGAGCGTCGTCTTACCCGAGCCCGATTTGCCCACCAGGCCCACGCGCTGGCCCGCCGCCACATGAAGCGTCAGGTCATCGAACACGCTCTCACCCGCCGCAGCGTCACGGTACGCAAAGCTCAGGTGCTCAAAATCAATCGCGCCCTCGGTCACTTTGAGCTCAGGGGCGTCCGGGTCGTCTGCCACCAAACGTGGCTCGTCCAGCACGCGCGTCATCTCGGCAGCGTCACCCAGCGCGCGGTTGATACGCTGCATCATGGAGCTCACGTAGTTCAGACGCATGGTGAGGTTGTACGTATAGGTAAAGATCATGACGAGCGCGCCGGCCGAGATGCCAAACCACGCGTTGCCGCCCGCCACAAACACGCTCACCACGGCCATGGTGATGACGATAAGGCCCGAGGTCGTAAAGTTGCGCTGCATCATGGCGTGCATCGATACCGTCTCAGCATCGCGCGCGGCGCGGTCGGCGGCATCGAACAGATCGTGCTCAAAGTCCTCGCGCCCGCAGGTCTTGACGGCCAGGATGTTCGTGACCGCGTCGGACAGCACGCCCGACAGCTTGTTTTGCGCGGCGGACGTCGCGGCCGAAAGCGGCATGATACGCTTGTACATAAGCCAGACAAACGCAATGTAGACGACCATGATGCCCACCAGGATCACAGTAAATGTGGGCACCACCGGGGCGAGTGCCGCCACCGTGCAGACGACCGAGGTGATGGTGGGAATGAGCGAATACACCGTCACGTCCACCAGTCCCGTATAGCCGCTCATAAAACGGCTCGTCTGGCTAACGAGCGATCCGCCAAAACGGCTGGTGTGAAATGTCATGGATTGGTTGGAGAGCGTGTCGAAGCACAGACGCGCCAGGTGATAGTTGCCTGCGATTTCGAGCTTGTAGACGGTGTAGTCCTGTAGCTTGGAGAGGATCTGACCCACCAGGTTAACGAGTACGAGCGCCAGGATATAGGGGCCGAAGACCTCAAACACCTGGTCACCCGCCACGGGACCGGCTTGAACGCGGTCGACAATGAGGGCCATCACATAGGTATTGGCAAACGTCAGCAAAAAGATGTAGCCCGCCGACGAGAACACCGAGAGAAAGACGATCAGCGGCTGTGTGCGCGTGACGTCCCAAAAACGCTGCAGCGTGCGACGCACGGTTGAGCGTTTGAGCGGACTGGTGCTTCTCTGAGACATGGGCTTCCTTTCGCATCTGATAGGGCGAAACACCATTGTTGCACATTAAAGTGCGCTTTAGGCAAGTGCGATGCGAGAAGCGCTGCGCCCCGCGCCTGCGCAGACGCCCCGCCGTCAGGTGCGGCTAGTCCTCGTCTTCTTGCCCTGCAAGCAGGCCCGCAGACGTGAGCCCCAAGACCTCGTCGGCCTCCTCGGCATCTTCCAGCGCGTCGATATCCTTGAGCTTGCGCTCCATAACGTTGGTGCGCGTGGTGATGATGCCCTCGACCGTCTTGCCCGCGGTCTCGATCTGCTGCTGGGCGCGGCGCAGCGCCGCCTGATAGCGCGGCAGCTCGGCCTTGACGGCGGAAAGCACACGCAGCACGTCGTCGGTGCGTTTTTGCAACTTAAACGTCTGGTAGCTCATCTGCAGGCTGTTGAGGATGGCGGCCATGGTGCTGGGACCGGCTACGTTGACGTGATAGTCGCGGCCCAGGGTCTCGATAAGCCCGGGGCGGCTGACGATCTCGGCGTACAGTCCCTCAAACGGCACGAACATGATGCCAAAGTTGGTCGTTGCCGGCACACTCAGGTACTTTTCGCAAATGTCTTTAGCCTCGCGCTTGACCATGGTGTCGAGCGTCTTGCGCGCGGCGGCGACGGCCTCCGCGTCGCCCGACTCCTGGGCATCGAGCAGATGCTCATACGCATCGCCCGGGAATTTGGAGTCGATTGGCAGCAGCACGGGGTCTCCCTCGTCTACCGGCAGCTTGACGGCAAACTCAACGCGCTCCGAGGCGCCGGGCTTGGTGGCGACGTTTTCCAGATACTGGTCGGGTGTGAGGATGTCCGCCAGGATCGCGCCCAGCTGCACCTCGCCCAAAATACCACGCGCCTTCACGTTGCCCAGCACACGTTTAAGGTCGCCCACGCCGGTGGCGATAGATTGCATATCGCCCAGGCCCTTATACACGGCCTCGAGCTGGTCGCTCACCTGCTTAAACGATGCCGACAGACGGTCGTTGAGCGTGCGGGAGAGCTTCTCGTCCACCGTCGCGCGCATCTGATCGAGCTGCACGTTGTTGTCCTTGCGGATGGCGCCCAGCTGGGCATCGACCGTCTCGCGCACCTTGTCCAGGCGCTGCTCGATGCCCTCGCGGTTGGCGCCGAGCTGTTGGGTCGTCTCGCGGCGCAGGTCATCCATACGGTCACCAGCTTGCGAGAACTCGCGTGCGATGGCCAGGTAACGTTGCTGCTCCACGGCCGCATCGGTCGTCTGCTGCTGCGCGATGGCATTGGCCGTGCGGCGGGTTTCAGCCAGCGCGACGTTCAGGGCATCGAGCGCGTTGTTGGCCTGCTCAAGTGCTGCCAGCGTTTCCGCGCTACTGTCGCCACGCTCCCGCAACTCGGCACGCAGGCTCTTGAGCTGGATGGCGCAAGCCACAGCAACCCCCACCGCCACCAAGGCGATCACAACAAGCACAATATCAATAGCAGACATAAACTCCGCCCAACAAACCCAATCGAGCACCAATCAAAACCGCGATCAATCTTACCCCGCCATACACACGGATCACTCACTGCCTTGCAGACAAATTTCTCTTATAGCCGCGGGCGTTAAAACGCTAGCTCTCCCAGCCGGCGCGGATGGTTGTTATGACGTCACCTAGGCGCTGGCCCAGGGCCGCTAGATGTTGAAGCACCTCGTTGGGCGATGCGCCGTTGAGGATGCACGTGAGGGCATACGACGCCAGAAAGATGGCCGCAAGCCCCAACGGGATGAGCACGATCATCGCCAATGTGCGCAGGCGCTGGCCCAAACGGCGGCGGCGCGCGCGGCGTTTGTCGAACGCGAGCTCCTGCGCATATGAATCTTGCTGTACGGAATAGGCCTCTGGCGCCGATTCACACCCGGGCACAGCTGCAGGTACAGCAGCGGGCACGACGTTTTGCACGGGCGCCTGGTTGGCAACCCCTTGCATTTGCATCTCCATGAGTCGTTGCTGCTGACGCAGCATGCGCTCAGCTTGTTGCTGCGGAGTCTCAAGAAACAGATCCATGTTGGCCTCCAAAATCGGGGCATTCGACGCTTACGGCCAGCATCCCGCACCGCCATGACCGCGGCAACGCAATCGCCGGCAATAGCCACAAAGTTTCTTTTGCTCAAAAGCTGTCGAAAAGCTCAACAACTCCCCTACCAGCACTTTCTCTGAGCTTTTTTCGCCAGCAATCTTTTGGCCTTCCACCCTTACGCCAGCTGACCAAAATCTAACCAAAAGCTTGACGAAAATTGTGGAGACCGGGACCTCAAGTAAAACGTGACAGCCCCAAGCGAAGCAGCCTGGACAGTTAGTTCAGATATGTATAAATCAGACCCCCCACAGAAGGGCCGACACGCTCCGTTTGCTGCATTTTGGTCCCCCATAACGGACATCAAAGACCCAAAGTCAGGCGTAACAGGCATCCAAATGACGCCCAACAGACCTCCAAGGACCCAAAAGACAGCCATCGAGCGATTGGAAAATACGAATCTGAACTAACTGTCCGCCCCCACACAAAACGTGCCGCCCCATAGGGGGCGGCACACAAACTTTAATATCAGCTTTTCTGTAGCGAGCACGCGACGACCCAACGCCGGGGCGCGGGGCGGGGAGATACCTTTCCCTCGCGCGACTCTGCGAAGCCGTGAGCGAGAG
>NZ_QSHC01000021.1:0-31921 GCF_003467545.1 Collinsella sp. AM38-1BH
CGCGGGGGCGTTCGGTTAACTGCGGGAGCGTGCCGTCAGCTCAATGTGTTCGGTTGAGACCGGAAATCAACCCAATTAAGAAAAACTTAGTTGATTGCCTTTTTTGTTGTGATTCAACTTTGATCGTAGCTTCTAACTAATTAATTTTCGTAAGAAAGGAGAACAGCTGAATGAATATCCCTTTTGTTGTAGAAACTGTGCTTCATGACGGCTTGTTAAAGTACAAATTTAAAAATAGTAAAATTCGCTCAATCACTACCAAGCCAGGTAAAAGTAAAGGGGCTATTTTTGCGTATCGCTCAAAAAAAAGCATGATTGGCGGACGTGGCGTTGTTCTGACTTCCGAAGAAGCGATTCACGAAAATCAAGATACATTTACGCATTGGACACCAAACGTTTATCGTTATGGTACGTATGCAGACGAAAACCGTTCATACACTAAAGGACATTCTGAAAACAATTTAAGAAAAATCAATACCTTCTTTATTGATTTTGATATTCACACGGAAAAAGAAACTATTTCAGCAAGCGATATTTTAACAACAGCTATTGATTTATCTTAAAATTTTGTGTATAATAGGAATTGAAGTTAAATTAGATGCTAAAAATTTGTAATTAAGAAGGAGGGATTCGTCATGTTGGTATTCCAAATGCGTAATGTAGATAAAACATCTACTGTTTTGAAACAGACTAAAAACAGTGATTACACAGATAAATAAATACGTTAGATTAATTCCTACCAGTGACTAATCTTATGACTTTTTAAACAGATAACTAAAATTACAAACAAATCGTTTAACTTCTGTATTTATTTACAGATGTAATCACTTCAGGAGTGATTACATGAACAAAAATATAAAATATTCTCAAAACTTTTTAACGAGTGAAAAAGTACTCAACCAAATAATAAAACAATTGAATTTAAAAGAAACCGATACCGTTTACGAAATTGGAACAGGTAAAGGGCATTTAACGACGAAACTGGCTAAAATAAGTAAACAGGTAACGTCTATTGAATTAGACAGTCATCTATTCAACTTATCGTCAGAAAAATTAAAACTGAACACTCGTGTCACTTTAATTCACCAAGATATTCTACAGTTTCAATTCCCTAACAAACAGAGGTATAAAATTGTTGGGAGTATTCCTTACCATTTAAGCACACAAATTATTAAAAAAGTGGTTTTTGAAAGCCATGCGTCTGACATCTATCTGATTGTTGAAGAAGGATTCTACAAGCGTACCTTGGATATTCACCGAACACTAGGGTTGCTCTTGCACACTCAAGTCTCGATTCAGCAATTGCTTAAGCTGCCAGCGGAATGCTTTCATCCTAAACCAAAAGTAAACAGTGTCTTAATAAAACTTACCCGCCATACCACAGATGTTCCAGATAAATATTGGAAGCTATATACGTACTTTGTTTCAAAATGGGTCAATCGAGAATATCGTCAACTGTTTACTAAAAATCAGTTTCATCAAGCAATGAAACACGCCAAAGTAAACAATTTAAGTACCGTTACTTATGAGCAAGTATTGTCTATTTTTAATAGTTATCTATTATTTAACGGGAGGAAATAATTCTATGAGTCGCTTTTTTAAATTTGGAAAGTTACACGTTACTAAAGGGAATGGAGATAAATTATTAGATATACTACTGACAGCTTCCAAGAAGCTAAAGAGGTCCCTAGCGCCTACGGGGAATTTGTATCGATAAGGGGTACAAATTCCCACTAAGCGCTCGGGACCCCTTGTAGGAAAATGTCCTAAGTGTGGCAACAATATTATTATAACAACTCTGATTATCTCCAAAAAGCCCGGAAATACGGGCATTTCACGGGATATAAGAACTGAATTTACTACCGATTTACTACTTTCGGATTGAGCTTTGACACGCTTCTTCCTCCCGTGAAGCCCACCGCCCAAATAGTGACACATCGAAAATTGAATACGACACCGCAGACAGCGGCGTTCTCTTTTCCCCTTTGGGGAGATCAGGACGCCGCTTTTTTGCGCCCAAAACCAGAAAGGAGGCGACCGCCTATGTACTTTACTTCCGGCAGCGACCGGGCCTTTGAACAGCTCATGCAGACGAGGCCGGGCGCAGATCATTTTGACAGTGGCGAGGCCGGAGCGCCGGAGGGCTGCGGCACCTGCCGTTTCTACCGCCCGCACTGGAAGTACCAGTTTTGTGTGTATGAGGAATGTCCCTACCAGCCGGGCAAGCTCACCGCCCTTGACGGCGCGGTGAAATTTCAAGTGAAAGGAGTGGACGACGAGATGGCAGTTTTTCGAGTGGAGAAAAACCGGGGCTACACGGTGATGTCCAACCACCACCTGCGGAACAAGGACTTGTCCCTGAAAGCCAAGGGCCTGCTGTCGCAAATGCTGTCCTTGCCGGAGGATTGGGATTTTACGCTGAAAGGCTTGTCCCTTATCAACCGGGAGCAGATCGACGCGATCCGGGCGGCTGTCCGGGAGCTGGAACAGGCGGGCTATATCGTGCGTTCCCGTGAGCGTGACAGCCAAGGCCGCGCGGGGCGGATTACATCATTTACGAACAGCCCCAGCCTGTGCCGGATTCACCTACATTGGAAAATCCAACATTGGATAATCCAACGCAGGAAAAGCCTACGCAGGAAAAACCAACGCAATTAAATAAAGATAGATCAAGTAAAGAGAAATCAATTACAGATGGATCAAATACCGATTCCATTCCTATCCTTTCCCCTCCCTCTCCTTTGGGGGAAGAAGCGGCTGCGCCGCCGGAACGGAAAGGAACGGGAGCGAAGTCACAGAGCGCCGTAGAGATTTATCGGGAGATCATCAAGGACAACATCGAGTATGAACACCTTTGCCAGTACGCCAAGGGGATTGACCGGGATATGCTGGACGAGATCGTGGACTTGCTGGTGGAAACCGTATGCAGCGCCCGAAAGACCATCCGCATTGCCGGGGACGATTACCCCGCCGAGCTGGTGAAATCCAAGCTGATGAAGCTGAACAGTTCTCACATTGAGTTTGTCTTTGACTGTATCAGCAAAAACACCACGGAAATACGGAACATCAAAAAATACCTGCTGGCGGTTCTGTTCAACGCCCCAAGCACCATCAACGGCTATTACACGGCGCTGGTGGCCCACGACATGAACACAGGCAGTTGGGGAACCCCGCAAAATCGGTGATTTTGTGGGGAGAGGAGGAACAGCGAAATGAGCGAGCTTTTCACGCTTGCGTGGAAACAAGCGATATGGAGCTTGTGACGACGAGAAAGGAGGACGGCCCTATGAAACAGGGTGCTTTGATTTTTGACGAGCAGACAGACCGCTACGACATCCGCTTTGACCTTGCGGACTATTACGGCGGCCTGCACTGCGGAGAAACTTTTGATGTGATGGTGGGCGGCAGATGGAGGCCGACCCGCATTGAAATGGCCGAGAACTGGTATCTGGTGGGAATCCATGCCAACGACCTCTCCGGCCTGCGGGTGCGGATTTAAGCCATCCGCCTGCCTGCTGACTTTCCAAAGGAGGGATAGCAGTTGCAGGAAGAAGTAGACCAGAAAACCATAGCGTTAGCGGTTAAGACGGGCAAGCTCACCGCCCAAGTGCTGCAAGCGGCCATCCGAAAATATCTGTCCGCCCGGCAGAAAGGGACGGGTAAGGCCCATCACGGCCAGCAGAGCTTACGGCAGCTCAAAAAGGACGGTTCCGCCCTGTCCAACATTGAGATCACCGACGCCAACATTGGCCTGTTTAAGCCCTGCGCCAAGAAATACGACATTGATTTTACCCTGCGGAAAGACCGCACTACCCATCCGCCCCGGTATATCGTGATCTTCAAATCCAAGCAGGCGGACAATCTGGAACAGGCGTTTAAGGAGTTTACAGCCAAGAAGCTCCAACAGCAGGAACGCCCCTCCATCCGAAAAGCCCTTGCCGTCCTGAAAGAAAAGAGTTGCGTATGGCGTATACACGAGAGAGATATGGAGGTGCAGTGACAGAAAAAATTTATCTTAACAGGGTTGCTTTTGGGAATTTGATATGCTATACTATAAAAATCCAAGCAAAGGAGTTTATCAATATGCGGCAAGGTATGCTTAAATAAAATTTGATAATGGGAACAAAGACAAACGTCCTCAAGGAGAGGGCTTGGTTTTTGTACCCAATTTAAGAATACTTTTGCCTTTTCATTTCATATCGTGATAGACAACGGCCAGCCTTGGCCGCAGTTTTCATGTGTGTCCTACCTATCATCCCCAGCGGTAAAAGTATTTGTCGCTGGGGATTTTTGCGCCCTTCTGGGCCTTGTATGGAGGACAATCATATGAAAATCATCAATATTGGCATTCTTGCTCATGTAGACGCAGGTAAGACGACCTTGACGGAGAGCCTGTTATATACCAGCGGAGCAATCGAGGCGCCCGGCAGTGTGGATCAGGGAACAACGAGAACGGACACCATGTTTTTAGAGCGGCAGCGTGGAATCACCATTCAAACGGCGGTCACTTCCTTTCAGTGGCACGATTGTAAGGTCAACATTGTGGATACTCCTGGGCATATGGATTTCTTAGCGGAGGTCTATCGCTCCCTTGCCATTCTTGACGGAGCGATTTTGGTTGTTTCTGCAAAAGACGGCGTTCAGGCGCAGACCCGTATTCTGTTTCATGCTCTGCAAGTAATGAAAATCCCAACTGTTATCTTTATTAACAAAATCGACCAGGACGGGATTGACCTGCCAGGTGTGTATCAGTCTATCCGAGATAAGCTCTCCGCAAATATGATTATTAAGCAGAACGTGCAGCTTTCCCCGGATATATCCATCATGGAAAACATGGGGCTGGAGAATTGGGATACCGTGATTGCGGACTGTGATGAATTGTTGGAGAAATATATTGCCGGAGAACCAATGGACAAAGAAGAACTTCTGCGGGAGGAAAACAGGAGAATCCAAAGCGTCTCTCTGTTTCCGGTCTATCATGGCAGTGCCAAGGTAAACTTGGGAATCCGACAACTCATTGAAGCGGTCACAGATACATTCCAATCACCCACCGGGCAGAACAGCTCTGAATTGTGCGGAGCTGTGTTCAAAGTTGAGTACGCAAACCAGAGCCAACGCCTTGCCTATCTGCGGTTGTATAGCGGTACGCTTCATTTGCGGGATTCCGTAGCCTTGGCAGGGAAAGAAAAACTGAAAATTACGGAAATGCGTATCCCCTCAAAGGGTGAGATTGTCCGAACAGAGATTGCCCATGCGGGCGAGATCGTCATTGTACCCTGCGACAGTTTGCGGCTGAATGATGTGCTGGGAAACAAACTGCTGCTGCCCCGTGAAACGTGGAGCGACAATCCTCTCCCTTTGCTGCGGACAACAATTGCACCAGAGAAACCAGAACAGAGGGAACGCTTGTTAAACGCCTTGACAGAAATTGCGGATACCGACCCGCTTCTGCGCTATGAAGTAGACGCTGTGACCCATGAGATCATTCTCTCCTTTTTGGGCCGGGTACAATTGGAAATTATCTCTGATCTTCTGGTGGAAAAATATCAGCTCAACACAACTGCAAAAGAACCTGCCGTCATCTATATGGAGAGGCCATTGAAAGCGGTAAGTCACACCATTCATATCGAAGTGCCGCCCAATCCATTCTGGGCGTCCATCGGGCTGTCCGTCACCCCTCTCCCCCTTGGCACCGGAGTGCAGTATGAGAGCAAAGTTTCCGTTGGATACTTGAATCAGAGTTTTCAAAACGCTGTATTGGATGGTATCCGCTACGGTCTGGAACAAGGCGTGTATGGATGGAAGGTAACGGACTGTAAAATCTGTTTTGAGTATGGGCTTTATTATAGTCCGGTCAGCACTCCCGCAGACTTTCGGTCATTGGCACCTATTGTATTGGAGCAGGTGTTGAAAAAGGCGGGGACGCAGCTATTGGAACCATATCTTTCTTTTACACTCTATGCGCCGCAGGAATATCTCTCCAGAGCTTATCATGACGCACCAAAATATTGCGCGAGTATTGAAACGACCCAGGTTAAAAACAGCGAGGTGATTTTTACTGGCGAAATCCCTGCCCGCTGTGTGCAAGAGTACCGCAATGACCACACCTGTTATACAAACGGGAGAAGCGTTTGTTTAACAGAATTGAAGGGGTATCAAATCGCCAGCGGCGAACCAGTTTTTCAGCCACGCCGCCCAAACACCCGGATTGATAAGGTGCGCCATATGTTCAACAAAATTCTCCCATCAATGATGGACTTATAAAATCCCTTTGGAACAAAGGGCGCACTTCTATACATGGTCTGCGACCATGTATCGTGCGCTCTGCGAGGCTACGGCCCGGACTTCCGAAAGTCCGGGCCGTTTGCGTCGCTCCGCTCCGTACAAGGGGCTGCGCCCCTTGTACCGCTTTGCGGCTATCCCTGCGCCCTCGCTGGAAAGGTACATCCGCTCTGCGTCTGCACCTTTCCAGCGAGGCTAAAACCGAATACCGTTACCCTTGACCGTTTACCCGACACAGCAGGTAGACGGTCTTTTGTTTTGCCAAGAAGGAGGTCAAACACGATGGACAAGTCACGCGAAGAATTAGAGAAAGAGTATGCTGAGGCCACCGCTAAGTTGGAGCAGTACCAGCACAGAGGCCAGCGGTATGAGAACCGCATCCGCTACTACACCCAAGGCGAAAGGAAGAAGCGAAACCACCGACTTATCACCCGTGGCGGAGCGGTGGAGAGTATCGCCCCGGAGGTGCGCGGCATGAGCGAAAGGGCCTTTTTTCTTTTGATGGAAAAGGTCTTTTCCCTGCCGGAAGTTGCCGCCCTGGTGAGCCAAGCCACTGACCAGCAGGAAAGCGGATAATTGGCCCTGTTCCATCTCCACGTTACCCAGGTCAAACGGAGCGCGGGACAGTCTGTTGTCACGTCCGCCGCCTACCGAGCCGGGGAGAAATTGTATAGCGAATACTATGGCGAGGTCAGCGACTACACCCACAAGGGCGGCGTGGTCTGCACAGACATTCTCCTGCCGCCCCAGGCCCCCAACCAGTACCAAGACCGCGCCACCCTCTGGAACGCCGTGGAGAAGGCCGAGCGCGGCAAGAAAGCCCAGCTTGCATATAGCTTTGACATTGCCTTGCAGAACGAGTTTTCATTGGAGGAAAACATCGCTCTTGCAAGGCAATTTGTTTCGGAGCAGCTTGTGGGCCGGGGCATGATTGCCGACTTTGCCATCCACCAGCCGGACAAGGAGGACGGCGGTATTCCTAACCCGCACTTTCATGTTCTCTGCCCCATCCGGCCCATTGAGCCAGACGGCAAATGGGGGTGCAAGCAGCGCCGCCGCTACCGTCTGGACGAGGACGGGAACCGCATTATGGGAGAGGACGGCAAGCCCCTCTTTGACGCTGTTCCCACTACCGACTGGGGAAGCCCGGAAACACTGGAACATTGGCGGGAGGCGTGGGCCGCTATGGTGAACGCCAAGTTTGAGGAAAAGGGGCTGACCTGCCGCATCGACCACCGCTCCTATGAGCGTCAGGGCCTTGACCTGCTGCCCACCGTCCATGAGGGCGTGGCCGTCCGCCAGATGGAGGCCAAGGGCATCCCCACCGACAAGGGCGATCTGAACCGCTGGATAAAAAAGGCCAACAACATTCTGCGGGATATTCGGAAGAAAATCGCCGGCCTGACGGATTGGATTAAGGCCATAAAAGAAGAATTGAGCAAGCCCCAGGCCCCGACCCTTGCCGCCAAGCGCCGAGGAAACCAAGGCGGCATAAGTAGTACGCAGAATTTACTACTGCTTTTACTACTTTTGAGAGCGAAAACATGAGGGGTAATAAAAAGATTTGTGAGGTTCTTCCGATATGAAAAGTGCCGGAAAAGCCCGGAATAACGGGCTATACCGGCATATAAGAACATCTAAAGAGATAATTAGAAATCTATTAAATGATTAAATATAACAGCCTTACATAAGATATATTATCGTACTTATGCGCGAAGGAAAGCGTATGCGCTGGTTGCCGCTATGGCTCCATCAGAAACGGCGGTCACAACCTGGCGTAAGCGCTTGGAACGGATGTCGCCAGCGGCAAATAGACCAGGTGTACGGGTGGCCATCGAATCGTCGGTGACAATGCCGCCGTCGGGAGCCAGGTCGACTAGATGCTCAACAAGCTCGGTATGGGGCTGCGTCCCCGTAAAAACAAAGATGCCGAATGAGCCGGGCTCAAATGACTCGGTATGAGTTTCCCCGGATGCATTATCCTTAAAGGTGATCGTCGTTGGCATGGCTTCGCCCGATAGCTCCACAATACTAGTTTGGTACCTAACTGTAATATTATCCTTTTCGAGTACTTTCTGAACAACACCACCAGGCGCACGGAACTGATCGCGACGCAGCACGATGGTCACGCTGCTGGCAATGTCGGCCAGGAACAGCGCCTCCTCGCATGCCGAATTGCCGCCTCCGATAACAAAGACCCGCTTGCCACGGAAGAACATGCCGTCACACGTCGCGCAATACGAAACGCCACGACCGCGATACGTATCCTCGCCTGCGAAACCTGCCGGACGCGGCGTGGCACCCATGCAAGCGATAACGCTCGAGGCCAGCGTATCGCCCATATCGTGATGCACCGTAAACAACGCTGCATCGGCATCGTAATCGATACCCGTAACCATGCTCCATGTAACCTGTGCTCCCAGGCCCTCTGCATGCTGCTGAAAACGCTCGCCGAGTTCGGCGCCACTCAGGAGCGGGAAACCCGGATAGTTCTCGACCTCATTGGTTGTGGCGATCTGCCCTCCCGACATGCCCTGCTCAATCACGGTCGTCGTCAGGTTGGCACGCGCAGCATAAATGGCGGCAGCATAGCCCGCGGGGCCGCCACCGATAATCGCAACATCGATCGGCTTATCGGTAGTCATGAAGCGTCCTTTCGTCGAAACGTTGTCGTTCTTTGCGCTCATACCCAAATTTACGTGAACGTGACACTCATGCACTACAATGATAAATCCATGTTACAACGTCGAAGGGGAGTTATCGATGGATCAGACGCAGACGAGCGACGACGCTCCCCTGCTTACGCTCAGCACTCCCCAATCGAAGAAAACCACGCTCTCGGCTCAGCAAAAACCTCTCGTGACCATCGTGCACGCCTCGGTCGGCTCGGGCCACAAGGCCGCCGCAAATGCGATTGCGCAGGCATTCGACCTCATCCGCGGCAACAATGGCATCCCCGAGGATGTTGAGATTGAAGTACTCGATATCCTTGATTTTGGACGTATTAAATTCGACGGCAATAAAACCGCGGCTTCTTTTACGGGAGCCACGCGCCCCATTTACGACCTGACCTGGCGATATACGCTTACGGGACATCTGCTCTGGGGCGGCGGCACAGCATGGTCGCGAATTATGTTCCCCGCCTTCAACGAATATATTCGTAGCCGCAGGCCCATAGCCGTGGTCGCAACGCACATCACAGCAGCCAATGTCGCCGTGGGCGCCCGCGTAATTACGGGTATCGATTATCCGGTCATCTGCGTGCCGACCGACTACGAAGTCGAGGGCTGGTGGCCCCACAAGGACACCGATCTATTCTGTGTTGCCAACGAATTTATGGCCGAAACGCTGCGTCCGCGCAAGGTGCCCGAGGCAAAGATTCGCATTACCGGCATTCCTATTCGCGCGGGATTCGACACGGATTATGATCGCGAGGAAGAGCTAACCAAGTTCAACCTCCCCACCGACAAGACCGTCGTGCTGGTAATGGCCGGTGCCAGCTTGCCTCAGCCTTACGTCCGATTTCGCGCGGCGATGGACCACACACTTCCCTTCCTGCGCAGCTTCGAAGACATGCACTTTGTCTTTTTACCTGGCAAAGACGTGGAGTATGCCACCCGGTTGAAGACGCTCTTCGATGCCATGAAGCTCGAGAACGTCACGGTGTTGGACTATGTCGACGACATGGCGGCCCTCATGCATGGCTGCGACCTGGCAATCCTCAAATCGGGCGGACTCACGGTCACCGAGTGCCTCTGCGCACATCTGCCGATGATCCTGCTGGGCAAGTCCTATGGCCAGGAAAAGGCCAACACCACGATGCTCACCGGCATGGGCGCCAGCATGCACGTCACCACGGCACGAGAGCTCATCGTGACGTTGCGCCATCTCCACGATCATCCGGAGTCGCTCAAGGCGCTGCTCATCAACGGCGAAGTGTTGCGCCGTCCCCACGCAGCCGAAGACATCGCCATCGCCACCATGGAACTCGTAGGCAAACCCCAAAAGCGCAAACGAGCCTTCTGCCGCTTCTACTGGGGCGAAAAACCTGCGCATATCAGGTAGCGTCTTAATGTCCGCTTACCTGTGGGAGGCCCCTATATATCATCCCGTGCTCAAACATTCTCGCTTCGCTGCGAAACTGCGCGCGGGACGATATATAGGGGCCTCCCGCAGGTAAGCTGCGTTAACGTACCAGCGGCTATACCAGATTCCCCACCAGTAGAATCTGCAAAGGGGAACCAGAAAAAATAAATACAGTAAGTCGATGCGACAAAGGAGGCGTCCCTTCATCGCATCGACTTACTAGAAAAGTAAATATTATCTCAAGCGAGTAGCCGCCCGCCCGGGGCTTACCTATATCGTTCCACGCGCAGTTTCGCAGCGAGCGAAGCGACGCGAGAATGTTTGAGCATGGAATGATATGTGTGAGAGGCGGGCGGGAGGGATACGGGCGCCCTAGGCGATGCCGCTGGAGCCGAAGCCTCCTTTGCCTCGGTCGGTTTCGTCTAGTTCTTCTACTTCTATGAGATTGACCGTGGGGACTTCTTGGATGACGAGTTGGGCTATGCGGTCGCCTTTATTGATTTGAATGTTATTGGAGGGATCCAGGTTGATGAGGATAACCTTGAGTTCTCCTCGGTAGTGGGCGTCGATGAGGCCCGGCGTGTTGACTATAGACAGGCCCTGCTTGATGGCCAAGCCGCTGCGGGGCTGAACGAAGCCGGCGTAGCCATCGGGCAGGGCGATGGCCAGCCCCGTAGAGACCAGACGGCGTTCGAAGGGCTTCAGGACGCAGTCCTCGTTGGAGCGCAAATCCAAGCCGGCATCGGTGGGATGGGCGTATTTGGGAAGCTCGACGGTGGGGTCGAGACGCTTTATGTTGACGGTAATGTTGGACATGGAATCACCTTAGCTTGTCGAGCTCTTGCAGAAATTCATCGACGTCTTTGAAATCGCGGTAGACCGAGGCAAAACGGATGTACGCAACCTTGTCGATCTTGGCCAAGCGCTTGAGCACCATGTCACCCAACTCATGGGACGTGACGGCCGTCAGCGTGCGAGAGCGAAGCTCGACCTCGATGTCATCGATAATCTCATTGAGCTTCTTAGTGTCGATATCGCGCTTGATGGTGGCGCGCATCAAGCCGACGAGCAGCTTATTGCGATCGAACCGCTGCTTGGTTCCGTCTGACTTAATGACCTCGATTGGGTCTTCGCATCGCTCGAACGTTGTAAAGCGATAGTTACACGAGCAACATTCGCGACGGCGCTTAATGGTGTTATTTGACTCCTGCATACGGGAATCAACAACGCGGGTATGTGCCTTGCCGCATTTGGGACAGCGCATGGTACCTCCTCTTAAACGATAACAAGGGTACCATGCGCAGCGCGATAATGATTACGAACGAGCAGGAACCTTAAGATGCGCACCGGCGGCGAGCGAACCATGCTCCAGATGATTGACGCTACGGATCATGTCGGAAGTCTCTTGCGTGGAAAGGCGTTCGATTGGATATTCTTCGGCAAGCGACCAAAGAGAATCGCCAGGCTGAACGCGAATGGTCTCGTAGGTAATGTTGGAAACGGACTCGGCATACGCGGCGTGACGAGCGCTAAAGACCGACATAGCGAGGACAAAGAAGAGCGTAAGCGCAACGGCGACGGCGACAATCGTCGGAACCTTCAGGGCAACGCGGGCCGGCGCGACTACAGCCTGCTGATTGCGCGCAGGCTTTACGGTCAAAGGCTGAAAGCCGGAGCGGCCACCCTGAACAACCGTAAAAGTGGGTTCTGTAGGCGTCTCGAGCTTAAGGGCGAGGTTTCCCTGGACCATATTCGTTACGTTCATCATGTTCTCCTCTCGCGTGTTTTGCTGAGAACAGTTTTATCAAGCCGCGCGGACAAAAATGTCTAGCGCGAGAACGAATGTTCGGTTATTATTATCTTCGAACAGTTGTTCCTGTCAAGCAAAATTCGAACATTTGTTTGACATGGGTAGAGAGGATGCCCTGATGGCTCGCAAAATTACCAAGCGTCAGCAGCAAATTTACGACTTCATCAAGGAATATCAGCAGGAGAAGGGTTATCCGCCCAGCGTGCGCGAGATGGCTTCTGCCGTGGGCCTTTCCTCCCCCAGCACCGTGCACGCCCATCTCTCTGCCCTGGAGGCGCGCGGGCTACTCAAGCGCGATGCCACCAAGCCGCGCGCCCTGGAACTCTTTAACGAGGATGGTTCCTCTGTCTCAATTTCCAAATCTGACGAGCCCACCGCACCTCGCGGAACGGTCTCGCTACCGCTCGTTGGTCGCGTCGCGGCTGGGATTCCCATTCTGGCCGAGCAGAATATCGAAGACACGTTTACTATCCCGACCGAAATCGCCACTGATCAGGGTTCCTTTATCCTTGAGGTGCATGGGAGCTCAATGATCAATGTCGGCATCTTCAATGGCGATTACATCATCGTCCGTGAACAAAAGAGTGCCATGAACGGCGAAATTGTCGTGGCCATGATTGATGGTTCGGCGACCGTCAAGACGTTCTACAAGGAGCAGGGGCGTGTGCGCTTGCAGCCCGAGAACGACACCATGGAACCTATCTATGCAACGAATCCTGTTATCCTGGGCAAAGTCGTCGGCTTGATGCGCCGGTTCTCGTAATGCAAAAACGCATAACCATCTTTGATACCGTCCGCGGGTTTACGATGATTTCTATGGCAGGTTTTCACGCTTGCTATGATCTCGCCTACCTGTACGGCTGGGATATGCCTTGGTTTACCCAGACTGTCTTTCAAGACGTCTGGCGCGCCAGCATCAGCTGGGTATTTTTGTTTATCGCGGGTTGGATGTGCACTCTTTCGCGCAACAATATCAAACGTGCCGCCAAATACGCCTTAGCAGCACTCGTTGTCTGGTTGGCAACAACACTTGTCTCATTCGACGATTCGGTTAATTTTGGCATCATCTACTGCATGGCCGCATGCACCGGCATCGTGGCGTTGACCGATCCCGTCCTTAAGAAGATAACGGCGAGATGGGGCATGCCCCTATGCCTTGTGTTGTTCGCCCTCACCTGGAGCATCCCCAAAACGATCTACCCTGTCCCCTACCTGGCGTGGCTGGGATTTCCGAGCCCTGGGTTTGCCTCAGGTGATTACTACCCCATCATCCCGTTTATCTTTATGTATCTTGCAGGATACTTCGCCGCACACATAGCGAAGAGTATCGATAAGACCGTCCCTAGCTGGGCCTACGCCAACCCCCTGCCGGCGCTCGCCAGCCTTGGACGTCACGCTCTCCCCTTTTATCTGCTGCATCAGCCCATCATTCTGGGCATTTTGGAGATCGTCTACTCGGTGCGATAACGCTCGAGCCGCGGTGCAATACGAGCCGGCAGTTTCGCCACAATGCGAACGCCGTCCTCGAGATATTCCTCATGCAGAAGGGTTCCCTGCTCATGCACCAGCGTGATGAGAGCGCCCTCACGATACGGGATATCAGCGGAGAGCAACACATCAGTGGCAGCTGCCTCGCGAGCAATCCGGTCGACGAGATCGTCGAGCCCCTCGCCCGTTTGGGCCGAGAACAGAACGGCCTCCGGATAGCGACGACGGAAACTCAATTGATCGACGCTATCGAGAAGATCGATTTTATTGAATACGGTAAGCGTTAAACGCTCTCCGGCGCCGATCTCATCAAGCACGCGGTCGACAGCCTCCAGCTGCCGCTCATAGTCCTCGTCGGACGCATCTACGACTTTGAGAATTAGATCGGCACCCAAAACCTCGGACAGCGTCGATTTAAAGGCATCGACCAGACCATGGGGCAGCTTTTGAATAAAGCCGACGGTATCGGTAATCGTCATGCCGCGACCGCCGGGCAGACGATACGAACGCGTCGTCGGGTCGAGCGTAGCAAACAGCTTGTCCTGCGAAAGTACCGTAGAGCCGGTCAGACGATTGAGTAACGTCGATTTACCGGCATTGGTATAACCGGCTAACGCGACGCGAAACGCCGGGGACTCAATGCGACTCTTGGATTGAACATCGCGACGCTGTTCAACCTGCTTGAGCTCACGACGAAGCGCAGCGATCTTATTACGAATGAGGCGACGGTCGACCTCGAGCTGACTTTCGCCCTGACCAAAACGTGAGCCGATGCCGCCGCGCGTCTGCTCCTTAGCGAGATGGCTCCACATGCCACGCAGGCGAGGCAACAAATATTGAAGCTGTGCCAGCTGTACCTGCAGGCGTCCCTCACGCGTCTGAGCATGCAGGCCAAAGATATCCAGGATCAGTGCAGTACGATCGATAATCTTTACCGGCTCGCCCACGGCTTTCTCCAAATAGGATTGCTGCGAGGGGGTCAGGTCGTCGTCAAAAATAACGACATCGGCATCCATGCGATGCACCAGGCCGCACAGCTCTTCAACCTTACCGGAACCGATAAACGATTTAGGATACGGCTTTACCAAACGCTGCGACAAACGTGCCACGCACTGGGCACCAGCTGTGTGGGCAAGACGCTCCAGCTCATCAAGCGAGCGATCGTGTGGCCATGCATTGTCGCGCCACTCAACACCAACTAAAATGGCACGCTCGGGCTCGGGTGCCGTGGGAACAAGGGGGAAACGGGCCATTAGGCAGCCTCAATACGATGCAGGATATCCTCAACGACCTCATCGATCGTACATTCATCCATATCAAACCACACGATACGGTCATCGCGCTTAAACCACGAAAGCTGACGCTTGGCATAACGACGCGAACGCATCTTAATGAGTTCGCGGGCCTCATCCATGCTCATCATGCCATTGAAAGCATCGATGATCTCTTTATAACCAATTGCCTGCATCGACGTCAGGGCATCTCCCAGCCCCTGGTCCATAAGACCACGGACCTCATCGACAAGACCCTGCTCAAACATCAGATCGACGCGCAGATTAATGCGCTCGTAGAGCACCTCGCGATTACGCGTCAAACCAAACCATAGGGCATGATAATGCTCGCGCGGAACACTAAACTGACTTTTTTGCTGTGCATAGGAGATACCATCATCATTCATCTCGAGCGCACGAATCACACGGCGCACGTTATGGGGATGAATAACAGCAGCCGATTCTGGATCGCGCTCGGCAAGCAAGGCATGCAGTTCTTCCTCGCCAATACGCTCGGCAAGCTCCTGATAGCCCGCACGACGATCGTCCTCAAGTTCACCCGAGGGAAAGTCCATCTCATCGAGGGCGGCCTTGAGATACAGCCCCGTACCTCCGCAAAAAACCGGCAGGCAACCCGAACCAAGGAGACGTTCAACATGCGCGCGAGCGTCGGCCTGATAAAGCGCAGCAGAATATGCCACACCCGGCTCTACAATGTCGACGAGACGCAGCGGCGCCGTGCACTCATCGGGCGCCATCTTTGCGGTACCGATGTCCATGCCGCGATAGATTTGCATCGCATCGCACGACAGCACTTCGGACGAAAGACGAGCTGCCAAACGGTCGGCAACATCACTCTTACCAACCGCCGTCGGACCGACGATCGCAACGGCGGAAAGACCTGACCCGGGAGAAACCATTAGCGCGGCTCGCCCACAACGGAGCCGGACAAATACCAGGTCTTGGCAACGTCAACGTCAACATCAACGATCTTGCCAACAAGCTGATCGATACTGTACCCCTCGGGGATAGGCGCATGCACGGTCTGATTCTTGGGACTCTTGCCCAGCAGGACCGCGTCGTTCTTTTTACTCGTTCCCTCAATGAGCGCCGGAACCACAGTATGAAGCTCACCCTGGTTATACTCGTGTGCCGTGGTCTCGATAACCTTAACCAGGCGGTTGAAACGCTCGAGAATAACCTCATGCGGCGTAGGATCGTCAATCTCGGCGGCCGGGGTACCGGCACGCTTGGAATAGATGAAGGTATAGGCCTGAGCATAGCGGACCGTCTCGGCAAGTGAGAGCGTCTGCTCAAAGTCTTCTTCAGTCTCACCCGGGAAGCCAACGATAATGTCGGTCGAGAGCGCGATATCGGGCATGCGGTTGCGAATGCGATCGACAAGGCCCAGATAGTCCTCGCGTGTATAACGGCGATTCATCTCTTTGAGGATCCGCGTCGAACCTGACTGGACGGCCAAGTGCAGCTGCGGCATAACGGCAGGCGTCTCGGCCATGGCGTCGATGGTCTCGGGCAACAGGTCCTTGGGATGCGAAGACGTAAAGAAGATGCGCTCCACGCCCGTATTGCCCACGGCACGCAGCAGATCGGCAAAACGCGGCTTGCCAAACAGATCGCGACCATATGAGTTAACGTTTTGGCCCAGCAGCGTAATCTCACGCACGCCCCGGCGCACCAAACCGGTCACCTCGTCGACAATCTCCTCGAAGGGGCGGCTCTTTTCGCGACCGCGCACGTACGGCACGATGCAATAGGTGCAGAAATTATTGCAGCCCGTCATGATGGGCACCCAGGCGTGATACTGAGTCTCGCGATGCCACGGCATGCTCATGGCATCCGTATCCTCATGCTCATTGGTGCGGATATGACGCTTACCATCAAGGAACGCCTCGGCAATGAGCTCGGCCACATGCGCGATGGAATGTGTACCGAAGATGACGTTGACGTTATCGACGTTGGTGAGCAGGCCCTCGCCATCGCGCTGCGCGATGCAACCGCCAACGGCAACCACGCGCTTGCCCGAAGGCGAAGGCGGCAGGCTTTTACAGGAATTGCACTGACCGTACAGGCGAGTATCGGCGGCCTCGCGCACGCAGCACGTCATGAAGACAACGATATCGGCATGCGCAGGATCGAGCGCCATGAGGCAGCCATATGAATCAAGCAGACCGCTCACACGCTCGGAGTCGTGCTGATTCATCTGGCAGCCAAAGGTGCGGATAAAGTAGGTTTTACCGGCAAGAATATCGCGTACGGAACGCTGGTCCATGTGCATAAGTCCTAACGATGGGGAGCGAAACAAAGCAAGCAGAAGCTATGCCACAGGCTTAACATCATCCATGACGACGTTATCCATAGTAGCTCGATTGATCTGGTGAACATAGATAGAAAGGCGGATGGCCGTGCGCGACTCCCCGTTAATGAGGATGTCGGAGAACACGGGCGCGCAGGAAATATCAAAACCGGTTGGAATCAAAAAACCGCGCGCGATAGCAACGGCCTTAATGGCCTGGTTGACGGCACCGGCGCCGACACACTGGATGTTGACGGGTACACCATCCTTGACCATGCCGGCGATGGCGCCGGCAACGGACGCGGGCGATGATTTGCTTGATACCTTCAGGCAATCCATGAAGAAACTCCTGCATTTAAAAGTACGTTTTAACTGCAATAACTGTATCGTACCGAGTGGACTCGGTAAAGGCACTATTCCTCTTTGGCAAGATCAAAGGTCACGGTGATTCGATCACGCGAAACACGGATCTTTGGGTCACCGCAAAGGTTGAGATAGTACCGGGCGGCAAGGTCATTAAAGTCGCGCTCCACAGCACGCGAAAACTGTGCCATGTCATCCTTGGCAATACGTAGCCCGCGACGATCCTTCGCGAGATCGACAGGAGCCGGCGCATGCGAGGACGAATCACGCTCGCGCAGCAGACGCGCGGTCACACCGCGAACGGGCTTAATCTGCCCTGCCAAAATGCGATGGGCCGTGCGCTCGGACATCTCAAGACCCAAACCCGAACAAATACGGATAAAGTCCTCGGCATCAGAAGCAAGGCCTAAACGATCGACAACCGGAAGCTCGCTCTCGTCATCAATGAACAGGAGACGAGACGTATCGAGCCGACTTGACGCTTGAGCATAAAGGGTCGCGGCAATCTCAGACGGAGAACCGAGATAGACATCGCAACCACGCAACTCCTCGAGCGCAAACTCACAAGCAGCGCGAATAATATTATGTGGACCGCGAGCGCAGACATAACATCCGTCCTCATCCTTGACGGCCTGGGGCCAGCTGGACTGATCGGCACGCTCACTGAGGCGGTCGGCCGCAACGCTCACCTTGAAGGCTGAACCAAGATCGACGCCGGACGTGACCACACGGGCCTCGTCGGCGTTCTGCTTGATCGAAAACAATGCCATGCCACGACCGTGAACGCCCCAACGGTCCATCTTCATGCTCTCGAGCTTGGAGGTAACGCGGGCATCAAAGATTCGCTCTTGCATATCCTGCGGAACGCCAGAACCGTTATCCAGAAAGACAAGCGTGCGGACGCCATCTTCCTTGGTCGTGGCGAGATAGACCTTGTCGGCGCCGGCATCGCGAGCATTACGGAGCATTTCGATGACGATGTCCTCGACATGCTGAATGTCGTGCTTAGCCTGGCGCCGCTCGGCCTCCGAAACGCGGAGGCGGACATACCCCTCGCCAAGGTTCTCCTCGACGCGAAGGTTGCCCTCCCCCGACATCGACGCGATAAATGAGATGAGCTCGTTCGCGTCGCTCATGTTATTTAGCGATATCGACAGCGCGGCTCTCGCGAATCACGACGACGCGCACCTGACCGGGATACTCCATCTCTTCCTCGATCTGATGGGCGATATCGTGAGCCAGAACCGTGGACTGGGCATCGGAGATCTTGTCCGGCTGGACCATGACGTGGACCTCGCGACCGGCCTGCATGGCATAGGTACGTTCGACGCCGTCATGGGAGTTGGCGATCTCCTCGAGCTTCTCAAGACGCTTGATGTAGTTCTCGGCAGACTCGCGACGGGCACCGGGGCGAGAGGCAGAGACAGCATCGGCGGCCTGCACCAGGACATCGAGCACCGTGTTGGGGTCGACATCGGCATGGTGAGCCTCAATAGCGTGGACGATAACAGGCTTCTCGCCATAACGGCGGGCAAGCTCGGCGCCGATGACGGCATGCGGGCCCTCGACGTCGTGGTCGATTGCCTTGCCCAGGTCATGAAGCAGGCCGGCGCGCTTGGCGGTCACAACGTCCAGGCCAAGCTCGGAAGCCATCACGCCGCACAGATCAGAGACCTCGAGGGAATGCTGAAGCACGTTCTGACCAAACGAGGTACGGTAGCGCAGGGCACCAAGGGTCTTGACGATCTCGGGGTGCAGATCGTGGATGCCGGTATCGAAGGCAGCCTGCTCGCCAGCCTCGCGCACGCGCTGCTGAACCAGGTCAGCGGCCTTGTGATACATCTCCTCGATACGGGCAGGGTGAATGCGGCCGTCGGCGATTAGGTTCTCGAGGGCGACACGGGCGGTCTCACGACGGACCGGGTCGAAGCTCGAAAGAACGACGGTCTCGGGCGTGTCGTCGATCACGAGGTTGACGCCGGAAACCTGCTCGAAGGTCCGGATGTTGCGACCCTCGCGACCGATGATACGGCCCTTGAGGTCATCAGAGGGAATGTGCACGGAGGTAACGGTGACCTCGGCAGTGTGGTCGGCAGCGCAGCGCTGAATCGCCAGAGACAGAATCTCCTGGGCGGTCTTGTGGCACTCGGCGCGAACCTGCTGCTCGGACTCGCGAATGATCGTGGCGGCCTCGTGGGTGACCTCGCCGCGAACCTTATCGAGGAGCTCCTTGTGGGCGTCCTCGCGGGTAAGGTCGGCGATACGCTCGAGCTCGGAGGTCTGCTTTGCGCAGAGCTCCTCGAGCTCACGGGAGCGCTTCTCGACCTGACCGGCCTGGCTGGACAGCTGATGCTCGCGCTTGTCGAGAGCGTCGTTGCGGCGATCGAGGGATTCCTCGCGCTGCATCACGCGGTTCTCGAGCGTACGAATCTCGTTCTTACGCTGCTTGTCCTCGGCCTCGGCGGCCTGCTTGTTCTTGATGATCTCCTCTTTAGCCTCGAGCAGAGCCTCTTTTTTGAGGGTCTCGGCCTGACGCTTGGCATCACCGATCAGGGACTCAGCCTGTGCGTGTGCCGACTGGATCTTTTCGTCGGCCTCGTGAAGACTACCCTGCTTGGCGGTGCGCATGTAGGCAATGGCGGCGATGGCACCCAAAATGATGCCAACGAGCGCTGCGATGATAGGCATGCTCACTCCTTTTTATGGATTCGTTACACAACAAAGCGAACCGTCCTTACGAACGGCTCGCGACATTTGAGTAATATGGGCGCAGCTTATGCGGGTCGGATACAGATAAACATATAAACAAACTCATCACAGATGAGCACATATCACAAAGCAAATGACAGTGTTTATCGTACGTTGAACCACAACAACTGTCAAATAAATGGCCCCAGCACGGCGGCTAAAACGCGGTGAACGGCAGGGCCACAAAACGCATACGCCTAAACCGCACATTCCTCACGTTCGGCATCGAGACGTGCCTTAACGGCATCGGCGGCGATGTGATACGAGAAGCCCTTGCCCATCAAAAACCGAACCAGTTTTTCGAATCCGCGCGTCTCTGGAACACGCCGCTTGGCGAGCAGGGCTGACGCACGCGCCAAATCGTCTTCGACGGCAAAATAATCCTCCGGATAACCGGGAATGTCATCGAGCACGACATGACGGCGCTTGAGCTCGGTCTCGATTTTACGCTGTCCCCAACCGCGCCGCTTGCGTTCCTCGATAAAGTACGAGCAAAAGCGGTTCTCGTCTAAAAAGCGATACTCGGTGGCGCGCTCGACGGCGAAATCGATCGCGGGCTGGCGAAAGCCGTAGCGTGCCAACTTGTCACAGACCTCACCCGTCGCATGGTCGCGTCGCGATAGCATCTCGGTCACCATGGTAAGTGCACATTTACGCTCGATGAGCTGCACCGCTTCACGAAAGTTATCCCAATCACAGGGAAGATCGGGGCGATTTTTGACATACAGGCGCGCGACCCGCACGGGAATCCAAATGGACCGCTCAAAACCGCCCTCAAGCTCACAATCGATATGTGCGCAAGGCTTTTTGGACGCATACCCGCTTGAGAACGAGGAGGCCGCCTTCTTATCGGGAAAGACGACCGTGGCCTCGGTCACCGTATACGACATGAGCGTAACCGCTACTCGTCGTCATCATCGAGCATGGCGGAACCATCGATGGCGTAAAGCTCGTCAAACTCCTCAGGCGCAGGCTGATCGGTCAGCTCGACCTCGGACGGAGCATCGTCATCAAACTCAAGCCCGCAGGCAAGGCGGACCTTATGCTCAATCTCGTCGGCGCAATCGGGGTGTTCGCGCAGGAACGCCTTGGCGGCCTCGCGACCGTTGCCGAGCTTGTCCTCGCCATAGGCAAACCAGGAGCCCATCTTCTTGCAAATGCCGCACTCGACAGCCATGTCCAGAATCGAGCCCTCCTTAGAGATGCCCGTACCGTACATGATGTCGAACTCAGCAGAACGGAACGGAGCTGCCACCTTGTTCTTAACGACCTTGGCACGCACGCGGTTACCGATAACCTCATCCTTAAGCTTAATGCTGTCGATGCGGCGAATGTCGATACGCACCGAAGAGAAGAACTTAAGGGCGCGGCCGCCCGTCGTGGTCTCGGGGTTGCCGAACATGACGCCGATCTTCTCTCGCAGCTGGTTAATGAAGATGCATGTCGTGTTGGACTTGGACAGCGAGCCGGCGAGCTTGCGGAGCGCCTGACTCATCAGACGAGCTTGCAAACCGACCGTGGTATCGCCGATCTCTCCCTCGATCTCGGCACGCGGGGTCAGCGCGGCGACGGAGTCGACGACGATGGCATCGATGGCGCCGGAACGCACGAGCATGTCAACAATCTCGAGCGCCTGCTCACCCGTATCAGGCTGGGAAATCAGTACCTCGTCGATATCCACGCCAATGCGCGCGGCATACGTGGGATCGAGCGCGTGCTCGGCATCGATAAATGCCACCACGCCACCCATTGCCTGGGCTTCGGCCAGGATCTCGAGCGAAAGCGTCGTCTTACCGGAGGACTCTGGACCGTAAATCTCGACGATACGGCCGCGCGGCACACCGCCGATACCCAGAGCGGCATCGAGTGCCAGAGCGCCCGTGGGGATGGCCTCAACCTCAAGCTCGGGGCCGCCGTCACCATACCTCATGATGGAGCCTTGACCGAACTTCTTCTCGATCTCGGCCTTGGTGGTAGCGATCATCTCTTCGCGCTCTTTACCCGTCGTGGGTGCATGAACGGTACGTACGGGACCTGAATTCTTGGCCATGAATAGCCCTCCTCTTAACAACCTGCATTGATAGTAAACGAACGGCTGTTCGTGGTCAACCGTTCAGGCCAATCATATGCAGGCAGTCTTTCCAAAACCCAACCAAACGCCGACCAAACACTGACCAAATGCTTGACCACAAAGGGCCGAATAAGAACAAAGAAGGCAAGAATACACCTATAACCGGCGCAAACGCTAAATTCGTCAGGGGTCCCTATCTCCACAATTAAGGGGCCCTAAGGCCCCTTAAAACACGTCTATTTCATAGAGTTGAGCACAAGGGCAATGCGTCCCAATGCCTCCGCGACCGCATGGGCACGAACACACGAACGGTCGCCCTCATAGTGGCAGCGCACAGAGTCCACGACCGGCACTTCCCCATCAGCCGCGCGATACGCCCAGCCAATATAGAAAGTGCCAGCCGGATCGTCCTCAGTGCCGCCGCCGGGGCCGGCATAACCCGTTGCGCTCACTGCAATATCGCTCTGGTACAGCTCCAGCGAACCCGCCGCCATCTCGCGCGCGGTCTGATGCGACACCGCGGTATAGCGGTCAAGCGTCTCCTGATCAACACCCAAAACGCGATGCTTGATCTCATCGCAGTAGGTCACCGCACCGCCACGCAGCACCGCCGAGGCGCCCGGGATATCGGCGATCGTCGAGGCGATCATACCTGCTGTCAGCGACTCAGCCGTCGAAACCGTCACGCCCCGAGCGCTCGCGCGCTCGACAATATGACGCGCCAGCTCCTCGTTATGTGCGGAAATCTGCTCAAAAGAGTCCGTCATACCCACCAGGACCTAGACCGAAAAGACGATCTTGCGGCAGTTCCAGAAGTACTGGGCGCCCGAGATAACGGTCAGGACAACGGCAACGGCGTACAGGAAGCGCGAAACGCCATAGACACCGAGCAACAGCTCCGCAGGCCCCAACTGGAGGCCGGTCATCGCAAAGACGCACAGGTAACCGCAGATGGAGACCATCGTGGTCGCCGTCTTGTACTTGCCAAGCTTATCGGCGGCAACGACCACGCCGGCGGCACTCGCGACCATGCGAAGGGCGCTCACCAGAAGCTCACGGAACAGGATAATGAACACGGACCACACGGTCACAGCGCCAAAATCCAAGAACAGCAGCAGAGCCGAGAACACCAGCAGCTTATCGGCAATGGGGTCCAAGAATTTACCGAAGTCGGTAATCTCATTGCGCGAACGCGCCAGATAACCGTCGACCTTATCGGTGCACGACAGGATCACATACAGAATGAAGGCAGCGGCGGCGAGCGGGCCGTCGAAGGTGCTCCAATCTGTACCGGCAACACTCGTGTGAGAAAGCGCCGACACGATCATGAACACCGGGATAAAGACGATGCGAACGCACGTCACGATGTTGGCGGGCGTCCAAACACTCGTCAGTTCCTTATTGCTCTCGTTTGCCACGATGCTCTCCTACTCCACAACATGGCCGATAAGCTCATAGCAGAAGCTATCGGTAAACTCGACCGTCAGAATATCGCCCACGGACGCCTCGCTGGCGTCCAAGTGCACCGCGCCATCGGAATCGGGCGCCTGGAACCAAGCATGGCCGATCAGCTCGGCGCCGTCCTCGGTCTCCTCGATGCCGTCGACAATCACCTGGGCGCGCTCGCCCACATGTGCGGCGGTGGCGGCAAAACCGAGCGACTCGGCCAGGTCCATGGCCTCCTGGGCGCGCTCGAGCTTGACCTCCTCATCGACCTGACCCTCCATCTTAGCGGCCAGGCTGCCCTCCTCCTGCGAGTAGGCAAAGACGCTCGTGTAGTCAAAGCCGACGGTGTCCATAAAGTCGATAAGGTCGCGGAACTCGTCGTCGGTCTCGGTCGGGAAGCCGACCATGGCCGTGGAACGGATCACGATGCCGGGGATACGCTCACGCAGATCGCGGAACAGGTCCTCGAGCTCCTGGCGCGAACCAGAACGGCGCATAGCCTTGAGGATGCGCGCGTCGCAGTGCTGCACGGGGATATCGATATAGGGCAGCACCTCGGGCGTATCACGAATCGTCTCGATAAGCTCGTCAGTCATGCCCTCGGGCTGCAGGTAGAGAACACGGACCCAGACGTTGTGCGGGCGCACGGCCTCGGCTACGGCGCGCAGCAGCTGCGCCAGATTGCGCGGCGAGCCCTCGGCGACGTCACCATCCGCAAAGTCGGTGCCCCAGATGCCAGTGTCCTGGCCGATCAGCACGACCTCTCGCACGCCACCGGCAACCAGGTCGCGCACCTCGGAGATAATGCTCTCGGCATTTCGCGAATGATAGCGACCGCGAATATAGGGAATCATGCAGAAGCTGCAGAAGCGGTTGCAGCCATCGGAAATCTTGACGTAGGCGACAGCGCCCTCGACGGTGCGCTTGACCTGCGGAATATAGGCGGCAATCTCGCGCTCGACGCCCAGCACGCCATCGATGACCGCCACGATGCCATCCTCCTCGTCGGCCTTCACAAAGGCAGCGACCTCGGGCAGCTCATCGGGCAGATCGTCGCCATAGCGCGACGGCACACAGCCGCACATGACGATGGGGCAAGAACGAACGCCGTCCTGAACCTCGTTGGCGAGCTCGAGCGTGGTCTCGATGCTCTCGGACGTTGCGGAGGCGAGGAACGAGCATGTATTGACGATGGCGATATCGGCATCCTGCGGGTCGAATGCCTCCTCGTAGCCCGCGGCGGTCAAAAGAGAACGCATGCGGTCGGTGTCAACCTCGTTCTTAGCGCACCCGAGGGTGATGTAGAGCACGGAGCCCAACGGTGTATCCATGTTGGAGAGCAGTCCTTTCGAATGATATTAGCGGTAGTTGGTGAACTGCAGCGGCTGGCCGTAGTCCTGGTCGCGCAGGAACTGGATCACGGTCTGCAACGCGTCCTTCGAAGCAGAGGAAACACGCAGCTTGTCGGCCTCGATAGTCACCTTGACCTTGAGCTTTTGGTCCTTGATGTCCTTGTTGATCTTCTTGGCGGTCGCCTGGTCGATACCCTCGACGATATGGCCGAGCACGCGAACGGTGCCGCCCGATGCCGCCTGCGGAGCATCCCACGAGACAGCCTTGAGGTCGATGCCGCGCTTGATGAGCTTGGAGCTCAGCACGTCGATAATCTGCTTGGAGACAAAGTCGGCCGGGGCGTTGATCGTAAAGAGCTTGTCGCCCTTCGAAAGCTCGATCGTGGCGCCGGAATCCTTCAGGTCATAGCGCTGGGAAATCTCGCGCGTGGTTTGCTGGAAGGCGTTGTCGACCTCTTGCATGTTGACCTCGGAAACGACGTCGAAGCTGGAATCTTTAGCCATGATGTTTCCTTTCGCGTACGAGCGGCTTAGTAGCTATCGTACGAATAGTCGGTAGAATCGGTGGGCGTCTGGCCGTCAGTTGCGGTATCGGCGCCATCCGTGGACTGGGCATCGGTGCCGTCGGTGGTGTCGGTACCATCGGTGGTGTCGGTACCATCAGAACTTTCACCATTCTCGGAACCAGTCGTCTCCTTCTTGGGAACGGTGATCGTCACACGCGCCACGCCCGAAGTCTTGGTATCGTAACGGACCTTTTCGCCGTTCTTGGTAACGGTGACATCGGAAGGCTTGGACGTGGTGATCTCGATCGAGGACTCAGGCGTGTACTCCTGCTCAAAGGGGCCAGTCGCCTGGGCGCCATAGACCGACTTGCCATCAACCTTGACCTCAATCCAGGCGGTCTTTCCCTTGGCAACGGAGACCTTGACCTTCGTTACCTCGTTTTCTTCCTTTTTAGCCGTCGTCTTGGTGGCGTCCGAATCGGTCGACTCATCCGTCGCCTCATCGGTGTCTTCGTCCTCGTCGACCGTTTCAGTCTTCTTAGAAGACTTCTTGGTCGTCGTCTTGGTAACAGCGGGCGTCTCGGGCGTGGTCTCGGGCGTCGAAGATGCGCAGCCGCGCAGAAGTACCACGATGAGCACGATCAGCAGCAACGCCACGGCACCGATGCCGGCGTAGACGATACGCGGATCGAGACCGTTGTTTTGAGGAGTACGGGAACCGCCGCGTCCACGACTGGAACTGCTGCGGCCGCCTCCCTGAGGCATACGACCACGATTGCTGTCGGAACGGCCGCGATAGCCACCCTGGCCCTGAAGGCTGCGCTGACCCGAGCGGGGCGCAAGTTCACCGCGGCCTTGATAGCCACGCTGGCCCGCACGCGGAGCCGAAGAGCGCTGGCCATACGGCTGTGATTGAGAGCGAAGACGCGGCGTCACCTGCGTGGCATCGGCGTCCGCATAGCCGCCGAGAGCACGACCGGCAGAGACACCACGGTAGCCACGATCGGAATAGCCGCCATCTCCGTAGCCGACACGGGGATCGCGCACCACACCGCGGGCAGCGGGAAGCGCACGATCGTCGGGCATAGGCGTGCTGCGGAAACGATCGCGCTGAGAACGGATTTCCTCACTGGACCCCGTCTCGGTAATATAGCCAGCCTGCTGCGGACGCTGACCATAACGCGTTGAGCGACCACCCTGAACCATCAGGAAGCGCCCGTTATCGACAGAGGAACGCGAATTGACGTAGCCGGCGGCATCCTGAAAACGACCGCCCTGCTGCGACGTCTCGCGTTCGTATGCCATCAGGTCGTCAAAGTAGGCATTGACGACCTCGCGCGGATTGAGGCCCAAAAAACGAGCATAGCTCGAAATCATGCCCTGCGCATAGCCGCGCGGCGGCATCGAAGCAAAGTTACCGGTCTCGAAAAACTCGATGATCTGCGGCCTGATTTTGATGGTGTTGGCGACCTGCTGAATGGAAAGGCCCATTCGGCGACGCTGCTCGAGCAGCATGTCACCAAAGCGTGCAGCCATCAGAATCCTCCAAACTCACGATCTTCACGTGCCATCTCGGCGTCGACAGATTCCAGCGCGGCAAGCCCCTCCTCGTCCAACAGGACCTCGCGCGGCTTGGAACCGTCGGGCGGGCCGACGACACCCTTTTCTTCCAGCATGTCCATAATACGCCCGGCACGCGCATAGCCAACCTTCAGGCGGCGTTGCAGGCCAGATGTGGAGCCCAGCTGCGATTCCACCACAATATGGGCGGCTTCCCAAATGAGCGGATCATCGTCTTGCGGCTCGGCGACTCCGGTGCGGACAATGCCGCCGCCACCAGCCATGGACATGGAAGCGGGCGCCACGGCGGACAGAATCTCCTCGTGGTAGTCGGGCTCGCTCTGCGACTTGACGAACTCGACAATCTCGTTGATTTCGTCGTCCGAGACAAAGCAGCCCTGGATACGGCGGGGCTTGCCCCAGTCGACCTTGGAGAACAGCATGTCGCCCAAACCGGTGAGCTTCTCGGCACCCATCTGGTCGATGATGACGCGCGAGTCGATGCCCGTGGCGACGTTAAAGGCGATGCGGTTGGTGATGTTGGCCTTGATAAGGCCCGTCACCACGTTGGAGCTGGGGCGCTGCGTGGCAACGATAAGGTGAATACCGGCGGCGCGGCCCAGCTGTGCAATACGCACGATCGAGGCCTCGACATCCTTACCGGCGACCATCATCAGGTCAGAGAGCTCGTCAATGATAATGACCAGGTAGGGCATCTTTTGCGGCGGGTTGTCGTAATGCTCAAACTCGCCGGCGGCCTGCTTTTCGTTATAGGTCGAAATCTTACGGACGTTGAGGCGTTCGAATACCTTCAGGCGGCGCTCCATTTCGGACACGGCCCACTGCAGGGCGCTCGCGGCCTGCTTGGGCTCGGTCACCACGGGCACATAGAGATGCGGCAGACCGTTATAGCCCGCAAGCTCGACGCGCTTGGGGTCGACCATGATCAGGCGAACGTCCTCGGGAAGGGCGCGCATGAGCAAGGTCGTGATGATGGAATTGATCATCACCGACTTACCAGAACCGGTCGTACCGGCGATCAACAGGTGAGGCATCTTGGCGAGGTCGGCGACGACCGGCGTGCCCTCGGCGTCACGGCCGATAGCGAGCTCGAGCGGACCGCCCTTCACATAGGGCAGCACGTCGCCCAGATTGACGTTCTGGCGCTTGCGGTTGGGAATCTCGATGCCCACGAGCGAGGTGCCGGGGATCGGGGCAAAGATACGCACCGACTGGGCAGCGAGCGAAAGCGCGATATCGTCCTCGAGGCTCGAGATTTTGCTCACACGCTCGCCCTCACCGGGCTGCAGCTTAAAGGTCGTCACCGTGGGGCCGGCGATCCAGCCGACCACGCGGGCACTGCGGCCAAACTCAAGCAAGGTGGATTGCAGTGACTCAGCGGTCTGCTCCAGCTCCTTGTCCGAAGACGCGGCAGAAGCCGACTGCGGGTTGGCATGCAGGATTTCGAGCGGCGGAAGCTTGAGGCCGTCCTCTTCTTCGCCCTCGGCGTCAGTTGCGGTGTCGCTCGCTCCCCCATTGTCAGCCGCAGCAGGAGCGGCAGAGGCCGTAGAGGTTGAGGCGTCAGCGACCTTGGGGTGCTTCAGGAAGTCGGGGATCTGGGGGGCGGCCGAGACGGGATTCACGGAAAACGGCGGCTCGGACTCGTCAACCTTGTCCGGATCGTCCTCCATCGAAAGCTGTCCGGTGACCTGGCCGCGCTTTGCATGGCGACGCGGCAGCAAAGTTGTCTTTGCGGTCTCAATCGGAGCCTCGTCGTCCTCGTCATCGCCCTCGGTGAGCTCAATCTCGCTATCGGACCAAGACGGGTCGGGCTCACTCGTATTGAGCTTGGGAACCGTCTTGCCCTTCTTGGCATGACGGCGCGGCAGCAGCGTGGTCTTGGCCCGCTCGGCTTCAACCGACTCGGATACGTCGACAAACGGGTCATCGTCCTCGTCGTCATCCAAAACCGGGTCGACATCGCCACCCATGACCGTGGTCACCGCGGCGTCAGTCCCCTTCTGGCGCAAAATGCTCAGGTGCGGACGAGCGACGCCGGGAACAGACAGGGCCTCTTCATCGCCCCACGGGCTCGCATTGACATCGGCACGTCGACGCTCGGCAAAATCGGCAGCGCGATCGCGTGCGGAGCGCAAAACGCCACCCACCGAAAAGCCGAAAATGACCAAACCAACGACGACAAGCCCTAGCAGGACAACCATGGCGATAGGTTTACCCAAGGCGTTTTGCAAGGCACTTGCGATAAAGGCGCCAATGTAGCCGCCCGACACGGAAAGGTTCTGCGGCGTAAACATAAGGTCGCACGAATCGCTCGTGCCCGGCACCATCAGCGAAAGAATGGAGACGACAGCGATAAAGACCAAGGCGCCGCCCGCAACAGAGCGCACGTTGAGCGGCGAGTCCTCACCCAAAAAGAGCGTGGCGGCAAACAGCAAGATGACGATCGGCAGCACGTAGGCGCCCAGACCAAAGCCCAGGTGGTAGAAACCGGCAACCGCAGCCGTCACGGGCGCTGTTGCCGGAGAGATCACGGCAATGAAGGACGCGATCGCCAAAACGGCGATGACCACACCGGCGATATCGCGATTGGCCGAAGGCTCGACCAAGGGCTCAAACTCATCGAACTCGGACTCGTGGCCCTTATTGGCACGCAGATGGGAACCGGCACCCTTAGCAGATGCCGGTTGGTTATTGGCCTTATTGCCTTTGGCGTTTTGTGCAGATCCGCGCGCCAAACTAAACCTCCATGACGACCGGGATGATCATCGGACGGGTGCGCGTACGGCTCCAGATAAAGTTAGAGAGCGAATCGCGCACGGCCTTGCGAATGGCATCGGAACCGCTGCTGGTAAAGCTAAACTTACCCTTCTCGATCGTCTTCATAATGGACGCGGAGGCATCCTCGGAGAACTGGTCGTCAATGGCAAACGAGACGCCGCGGCCCGAGAACTCGATGGCCTCGATCTTCTTGTGTTTGAGGGAGACGATGGCAACGGCCGTGACCATACCGTCGTTGGCGAGCTTCTGGCGATCGCGCAGGACGATGGGGTCGGTATCGCCGATACGCAGGCCGTCGACGTAAACGACACCGGACTCGACGGGCGTACCGCGCTTGACGATACCACCGCGCATCTCGAGCGTGTCGCCGTTATCGAGGATAAAGATATGATCGTCCTTGAGACCCATCTTGCGGGCCAGCTGGGCATGGGCGCGCAGATGCACGGCCTCGCCGTGGACCGGCATAAAGTACGTAGGCTTGGCCATGACCATCAGAAGCTTGAGCTCCTCCTGGCTACCGTGACCCGAGACGTGGACGAGAGCGCGGTTCTTATCCCACACGTCGCAGCCGAGCTTGGCCAGGCTGTTGACGACCTGCTGGACGGCCTTCTCGTTGCCGGGAACGGGAGTTGCCGAGAGGATAACGGTATCGCCCTCGTGGATGGAGAGCGTCTTGTGCTCGCCATTGGCCATGCGGGACAGGGCCGACAGCGGCTCGCCCTGCGAACCAGTGCACATGACGACGATCTTGTCGTCAGGCAGGTTATCAATATCGAAGGCATCGATGATATCGGCATCATCGATGTTGAGATAACCGAGCTCGCGCGCCACGCGGGTGTTCGTGAGCATGGAGCGACCGGTCACAACGACCTTACGGCCGCACTTGCGGGCGGCATCGCAGATCTGCTGCAAACGATGGATGTGGCTCGAGAACGATGCGACGAACACGCGACCCGGGGCGTTCTTGATGGCGTGCAGCAGGTTGGGACCAACCTCGGCCTCGGACTTGGTAAAGCCGGGAACCGTGGCGTTGGTGGAGTCGGAAAGCAGCAGGTCGATGCCCTGCTTGGCAAAGCGGCTGATAGCGGCATAGTCGGGCGTAACGCCATCGATGGGCGTCTGGTCGAGCTTAAAGTCGCCGGTGTGCATAACGGTGCCCTGATTGGTGCGGATGAACACGCCCAGAGCGCCGGGGATGGAGTGCGTCATCGAGAAGAAGTCGAGCGAGATGCCGCCGAGGTTGACATGGCTGCCGCCCTTGACCTCGCGGAACTTGGGTGCGCGGATGCGGAACTCAGAAAGCTTGCCCTCGATAAAGCCAAGCGTCAGCTTGCTCGAGAAGATGGGCACCTTATTGTTGAGGTCCTGCAGCAGATACGGAAGCGAACCGGTGTGGTCCTCGTGGCCGTGAGTGACGACGATACCGCGGAGCTTCTCCTCGTTCTCCAGAACATAGGTGTAGTCGGGAAGCACCAGGTCGATACCAGGCTGGGAGTCATCCGGGAACATGAGGCCGGCGTCGACGAGCACCATGTCGTCGCCGCACTCGAAGACCGTCATATTCTTGCCGATGCCGTCAAGGCCGCCAAGCGGGATGATCTTCAAGGGAGATGATTTTTTAGCTGCCATAGGTTAGTGTGGTTTCCTTTCTTCGAAACGGGTCTGGAACAACCGACGGGGCGCTTCTGGCAAACCGACCGCCGGGAACGTACAAACATGCATCGCAGAGTCGATGCAATAACCACAGTATGATACCCATTTGCACAACAACAGACCACCCATGCATCAAAGCCCCATCTGAACCGATCTATCCCGCCGGTCTGGT
>NZ_QSHC01000022.1:0-29800 GCF_003467545.1 Collinsella sp. AM38-1BH
GGTTAACTGCGGGAGCGTGCCGTCAGCTCAATGTGTTCGGTTGAGATCGGAAATCAACCCTTATAAAACGATACCGTCCATAGAGTTGGCGACATTCTCGACCAGCCCGGCGCGAACGGCTTCGGCCGCCGCGAGCGTACCGTTTTTAACAGCCTCGACCGAGGTAGCGCCATGGCCGATCAGGACCACGCCGCGCAGGCCCAAAAGAATCGCGCCGCCCTTGGCGTCGCCAGAGAGCTTGGCCTTTATCTCGCGCATCTGCTTTTTAATGAGCAGTGCGGCGATCTTGGTGCCGAGCGAGGCCATAAAGGCGCCCTTGAGCTCCTGCAGCAAAAACTTGGCAGCGCCCTCGGTAGCTTTGAGAGCGATATTGCCCGACATACCATCGGCAACGACGACATCGAAGTTGCCTGAGGTGAGGTCAGTGCCCTCGCAGTTACCAACAAAGCCGGGAACGGCGGCTTTCATGGCCGGGAAGCAGGCCTTGGTAAAGTTGGAGCCCTTCTCGTCCTCGGTGCCGTTGGCAAGCAGGCCCACGCGGGGATGCTCGATGCCCAGGACGACGCGAGCATAGGCGCTACCCATCTGAGCAAAACGCACCATGTCATCGACCTCGACATCGGGGTTGGCGCCCATATCGCACAGCACCGTCAGACCGCCGGCGCGATTGGGCAGCGCATTGGTCAGACAGGGGCGCACCGGCTGCTTCTTGCCTTCGGCCTGATACCTAAACGGCGTCACGTAGGCGGTGGCAGCGGCGGTCATGGCACCGGTCGAGCCGGCGGAGAAGAACGCATCCGCGTTGCCCTTCTTAATGGCGCGGCAAGAAAGCACGATCGACGACTTACGCTTGGTCATCACGGCGCGAATGGGATCGTCATCCATGGCGATAACGTCAGGTGCTTCAAGGGCCTCAACACGTGCATGGGAAGCGGCAAAGGGATTGACGATTTCGGCGGGGCCAGCTGCCAAGACCTCGATATCGGGATCGGCGGCAAGTGCAGCCTCGATACCATCGAGAACAACCTGAGGTTTCTCGTCTCCGCCCACAACGTCTACACAAACGCGAACGTTACTCATATACATGCTCCTTATACAAAAATGGCCGACTCATTGAGCCGGCCATTGTGGTTCCATTTGGAACGGCATCGCATCCAGAGTATACCGTTACTCGGTAACGATAACCTCGCGGTCCTTGTAGAAACCGCAGCTGGGGCACACGTGGTGCGGAAGCTTGACAGCGCCGCAACGGGGGCACGTGGACTGAGCCGCAGCCGAGATCTTCATGTTGGCGGAACGGCGGGTGTGAGTGCGGATACGACCCTGCTTTTGTTTAGGTACGGGCATAGTGACCTTCCTTATGAACTATCCAGTGTGGCGATTACGCGCAAGTAGCGATACTACCACAGTTTTACTCATCAAGCTTGAGATTCTTCAATGCTGCAAATGGATTTTCCGTGGCAGCGGCCCATTCTGCCTCTGCCTGGGCGGCGCAATCGCATTGCTCGACGTTGAGATTGCAACCGCATGTGGGGCACAGACCGCGGCAATCGGGCTTGCAGAGCACCACAAACGGCGTGTCCATGACGACCGCGTCGTTGATGGGCTCACCCAGATCGACGATGCGGTCCTCACACAGGAGCTCGTAGCCGTCCTCGTAGGCCTCGGGATCCTCGGGCTCCTCAAAGAGGTAGAACTCCTCGATCTCGCCGGCGATATCAAACGAGGCGGGCTCCAGGCAACGGTCGCACTCGCCGGTGGCGTGCGCGCGGACCATGCCCGTGAGCAAGACACCGGTACCGGCATTGGTAAAGACAACGTCGTAGTCGATGCCGTCCTGAAGCTGGTACTCCTTCTCGCCCACCGTGTAGGTGGCGACATCGACCTTACCGGTCAGCGGATACGAATCTCCAGGAAACTCGAGCTGCTCGGAAAGATCGACGGTAACGCTCGGGAACTCAGCCATTACCACTGACCATTCTGTTGGGCGGCACCCTCGTTGAGCTGCTGACGGCAACGGGTAACGGTGCCAGTCAGGCTCTTGAGGTTCTCCTCCAGGTGCGTAAAGACCTGCTCCGCGTAGTCCTCGGCAGCATAACGCGTCTCGCGCTCGTACTGCTGGGCACGATCGCGGATGTCGTCGGCCTGCTGCTGCGCAAGGCGGACGATCTCCTGCTCACCGGCAATGGTGAGGGCCTGCTGCTGAGCGTCGGCGATGATGGAATCGGCCTGAGCGGCGGCGGAAGCCATAAGCTCCTCGCGCTCCTTAAGGATACGGCGGGACTTCTGCCACTCCTCGGGATAGCTCATGCGGATCTCGTCGAGGATATTGAAGAACACGTCGGCGTCGATGACCTTGAACTGAGCGTTCTTGCCGAAAGGCGGCTTGGCTTCCTCGATCAGCCCTTCGAGCTCATCGACCAAGCTGACGATCCTATCGCCAGGAAAATTCTCGCCCGGCATCCGGTCTCCTTTCATAGGTAACATATCATCGTGCTAGTTTACCACATGCCACCAGGCAATAAAAAACGTCACGAAAAGCGATGTCTGAGCGCTTCGACCACGTTGGGCGGCACAAACGTCGATACATCGCTGCCGAGCGAGGCGATCTGGCGAACGACCGAGCTCGAGATGTAACCGTACTGCGGAGCACTCATGACAAAGATGGACTCCAGCTCGCTATCCAAGCGATAATTGAGGTCGGCCTGCTGCAGCTCATACTCAAAGTCGGTCATGGCGCGCAGGCCCTTGACCACGGCCCCCGCCCCCTGCTCACGAGCGAAGTCGACCAAGAGGCCGGTAAAGGGCAGGACTTCGACGCCGTCGATATCACCGAGCGCCTCGCGGGCCAGCGCCACGCGCTCATCGAGCATAAACGTGGTGCCCACACCGTTTTTACCCTGCGACTCTGCAACAGCGACGATCACACTGGGAAAGATGCGGCGGGCGCGGCGGATCACATCGATATGGCCAAACGTGATGGGATCGAAGGTGCCCGGGACGATCACGCGGTTGATGGTGTCATTCATGGGCGTCCTCCTGAAACGTCGTGGCATCGTTGTTATCGGCATCGGTGACGGCACTATCGTCCTCACCGTCGTCATCGCCGACCCAACGAAGCAGGTCGACCGAGGTAATGCCGTAGCGCTTCTCACGTACAGTCTCAAAGCCTGCCGGATGCGCGCCCGCATCGGCGGAGGCATGCTCAAACAGGGCATAAGCGCCAGGCGCAAGCAGACCCTGCTGAGCCAGGTTCTGCAGCATTTCCTCGACCGGCTCGGCACCAAAAGCATAGGGCGGGTCGAGCAGGACCAAATCAAAGGGGCCGCCCGGTACACGACCGCGCGAGGCACTTGCCAGCATGTCGCCCGTGACCACACGCCAACGCGCACGGTCACGGCAGAGCGACTCGATATTCTTGGTAATGAGCCGCGCGGCGTTGCGATCGATCTCAAACGTCGTGAGCGAGCGGGCCCCACGAGAGAGCATCTCTAACCCTAAGGCACCGGAGCCGCCAAAGGCGTCCAGCACACGAACCTCGTCCAAATCGAAATCGAATGCCGACATGACCATAGATGCGCACGCCTCGCGCACGCGATCAGTCGTGGGGCGGGTGACATCGCGACCACGGGGCTCCTCGATCTTACGACCGCGCCATTCGCCGCCGATGATTCTCATCCTCCGCTGACCTCCTTAAAGATATGTCGATAACGCATGGCGACCGCCTCGCGCAAGGGACGCGTCGCCACAGAGTCAAGGTTGCAAGCATACCGCAAGAGCTCGACCGCGTCCAAATGGGCCCATTCGATAAGATCCTCGTCGGCGTCCAGGTCCACAAAGCGCAGGGTCACGCCGCCATGCTGACGGTAGCCCAGGATTTCGCCCTCATGGCGCAAACGCAGGTCCATCTGGGCGAGCGTAAAGCCGTCTGAGGTCTTTTCGAGCGACTGGAGGCGGTCTTGTGCCGCCGACGCGCCGCCGTTGCCCTTGGAGTGCGTCATGACCAGGCAGGTGCCCGACACGCTGCCGCGGCCCACACGGCCGCGCAACTGGTGCAGGGCCGCCAAGCCAAAGCGCTCACCGTTCTCGATGACCATGACGGTGGCGTTGGGCACGTCGACGCCCACCTCGACCACCGTGGTCGAAACGAGCACGTCGATCTCACCGCGCTTGAAGGCATCGATCACGCGGTCCTTCTCCCCCGCCGGCATGCGGCCATGAAGGCGCTCGATAGTAAGTCCCGGCAACGCCAGGCGCAGCCGGTCGAGCTCGGTTGCCGTATCGTGCAGCGGCACGGGGACGGTCACGCGGCCCTCATCGTCGCGGGCGATACCGGGGACATCCTCAAGCTCATCGGCCGAGTCGCTCGGCTCCACAAGCGGGCAGATCACGTAAGCCTGCTGGCCCTTTTCATGCGCCTCGCGAATGGCGCCGTAGGCCAGGTCGCGGCTCGACTCGGTGAGCACACGCGTCGTAACGCCCGCCCCCGGAACAGGCCGATGGCGGATGATGCTCGTGTCAAGGTCGCCGTAGACCGAGAGCGCCAGCGTGCGCGGAATCGGCGTCGCCGTCATAACGAGCAGGTCGGCACCCGGGCCCTTGGCACGCAGGGCATTGCGCTGGCCCACACCAAAGCGGTGCTGCTCGTCGATAACGACAAGCGACAGATGCTTAAACGCCACGTTATCCGAAAGGACCGCGTGGGTTCCAAAGAGGACGTCGAGCTCGCCCGATTCCAGCTGCACATGGATCTGCTCACGCTCTGCCGCCGGCGTGGCACCCGTCAGGAGCGCCCAGGACATGCCGGCCTGCGAGAGCAAGGGGCCGGTCTTATCGGCATATTGGCGCGCTAGCACACCCGTTGGCGCCATAACGCAGGACTGGGTGCCGCTATCGGCCGCAACGGCCAGCGCGCAGGCGGCGACGGCGGTCTTGCCGGTTCCGACGTCGCCCAGCAGCAGGCGGTTCATCACGCGCCCGCCATCGCACATGTCGTGCAGGATGTCTTGGAACGCGGCCTCCTGCTCGTCGCTCAGCGAAAACGGGAGGGCCTGCTTAAGCGCGGCCAGATGCTCGCCCGCGGTGTGGGCGTAGGGAACGACCTCGACCATGCCACCGTCGTTGCGCAGACGCAGCGCCAGCTGAAGGTAGAGGCACTCCTCGTAGGCAAGCCGTGCGCGCGCGATATCGCGCTCGGCCATGCTCGATGGAAAGTGAATTGAGCGCAGCGCACGAGCATTGCTCATCAGGTGGCGCTTGACGCGTAAGCGTGCGGGAATCGGGTCGAAGGGATTGCCGACAACCTCGAGCGCGCCGCTTACGATGCGGCGCATCCACGCCTGGCTCACGCCATCGCTCACATAATGGACCGGCAGTATGGTGCCCGCGGCACGCCCATCCTCGAGCTTTTCGAAATGCGGCGAGGCCATCTGCTTAAAGCCGTAGGCAAACTCGACCTTACCCATCACGGCCAGGCGGTCGCCCTGCTTAAACTGCTGGGCAATCCAGGGCTGACGGAAAAAGGCGACCTGCAGCACGCCCGTCTCGTCCACCAGCGAGACCTCGGTCACCTGCATACGCGGGCGGGGCTGCTTTTGAACGATACGATCGACCGTGGCGACAATCGTGCACACGGTACCGATGGGCGCCATCTCGATGGACCAGGAGCGCGTAAAGTCGAGATATCGGTGAGGGATATGGAGGAGGAGGTCCCCCACCGTCCGAATTCCCAGACGGCGAAGGGCCTCCTCACGTTTACCCGAAACATATTTGAGTCGCGCGATATCCTCGTCGAGCGCATTGCTCTGGGCAAAGCGCTCCGAGACGCGCGGCACGGAGCACGGCTCGGACATGGGTAGATGCCTACTCGATCGAGAAGATCACGGGATAGAGCGGCTGCTCACCACGATGGGCGTCAATCTCCAGGTCGGGCTGAGCCTCCTCGATGGCGTCGACGATCTCCTGGAAGGCCTCATCGGACAGCTCCTCGCCGGCCAGAATCGTCAGCGCGTCGCCCTCCTCTTCCTCCTGCATGCGGTTGATGCAGTCGAGCGTGACCTGTTTCACATCGGAGCCGACCACGTCGATGGAGCCGGCAATGATACCCATGACGTCACCGGAGTGAATTGGAGAGCCGTCAGAGGCGCTGGAATCGCGCACGGCACGGGTGACCTCGCCATCCCGAACCTCGCTGATGGCGTCGACCATGGCGGCGACGGCGTCCTCGAGCTCGGAATCGGGCAGGACTGCGAACAGCGCAGAGAACGCCTGCGGGACGGTCTTGGTGGGAACGACGGAGACCTTCTTGTCGGTGCAAGCAGAAGCGGCAGCCTCGGCAGCCATGCGGATGTTGCCGTTATTGGGCAGGATGATGACCGAGGTCGCGTTGACCTGGTCGACGGCGCCCAGCAGGTCGGCAGTCGAGGGGTTCATGGTCTGGCCACCGGAGACAATCACGTCAACGCCGAGGGACTTGAGGATGTCGGCCTCGCCCGAACCGGCGGCAACGGCGACAAAGCCCAACGCCTTGGCAGGCTCAGCGGCCTTTTCCTGGTCCTCATGAATCTTGGCGGTACGGTCGTGGGCCTCCATCTCCATGTTGTGGATAAAGACCTCGTAGATCTGACCAAGCTGCAGCATGTGCTCGAGCACCAGGTTAGGCGTGTTGGAGTGCACGTGAATCTTGTAGTCGGGGTAGGCACCCACGAGCAGCTCGCAGTCGCCCATGGAGCCCAGGAACTTAAGGCACTCGTCCTCGTCAAACGGGGCGTCGGCCTTAAAGAGGAACTCATTGCAGTAGCGGAACTCCGAGCCCTCCCAGTCGTCGTTGGCCTCAATCTCAACGCGACCAAGGGCCGCGTCGCGGGCAGAGCCGGCTGAATCAAACGTGGCGGAGAAATCCTCGACAACGGTGCTGCGGCCAAGCGCGGCGGCAACAAAGTTCTCCAGGAAGATGGCAAAGCCAAAGGCGCCGGAGTCGACCACGCCGTTCTCCTTCAGAACGGGCAGCAGGTCGGGCGTGCGGGCGACGGACTGGTAGGCCTCGACGACGATGGCATCGAGCGCGTCCTCGGCCGAGAACTTCTTCTTTTCGCACTCGTCGGCCTTGGTCGAAACATCTCGCAGGACCGTGAGAATCGTGCCCTCGATGGGCTTACGGACAGCCTGGAAGGCGACCTTGACGGCGCGGCGGAAGGCGAAGGCGATGTTGGCGGACGTGATAGGCTCATCGGCGGAGACGAGACCCTCGGCCACGCCGCGCAGAATCTGCGAGGTGATGACGCCGGAGTTGCCGCGAGCGCCCATCAGGGAGCCGTGGGTGATGGCGCCGGCGATGGCCTCCATATCGGCATCGGCGGGAAGGGCGGAAAGCTCCTTGGTCACCGAGGCGAGCGTGAGCGACATGTTGGTACCGGTGTCGCCGTCGGGCACGGGGAAGACGTTGAGCTTGTTGATCTCCTCGGCCTTGTCGGAAACGGCAGCCGCAGCGATCGGAAAACAGGTGCGAATGGTCTTTGCAATCATGGGTATTTGAATCTCCGTTTTCGGATGCTAGTTCAGACGGCTCTTGAGCGCGTCGATGTGGATGCCGATCTTAAGGCTGGCGGGATCGATCTGGGCGATCTCCTGCAGGGTGAAGGCAACGGAGCTCGAAAGATTGTGGCAGACGGACTTCATGTTGACGCCGTTCTCGAGCACGACGTGAAGATCGACCGTAAGGCCGTTCTCGTCGGCGGAGACAAGCACGCCCTTGCGGAGGCGCTGACCGGCAAGCAGGCGCACGCTCTCGGCGCCCTGGAGCTGCTCAGCCATGCCGACGACGCCATAGCACGTCATCGCGGCATAACCGGCAATATCGGCAATAACGTCGTTCGAGACGCTCAGGCTGCCGTTAATGGTCTCAGACACAAGAATCTCCTTATCTGGTGCTCGCGGCACCATGTCGTGGGAGCAATCATTGCAATATTCTACAACGACCGCGCCATGTTGAGGTGGCGGGTCACGGGATTACATCCTCGACACGAAATGTTGATACGGTAACGTTCGCGCCAGGCGATCGCGGCATGAAAAAACCCGCCACATAAGCGACGGGTTTTACAACCTGGCTCCCCGGGTAGGACTCGAACCTACAACAGCGCGGTTAACAGCCGCGTGCTCTACCATTGAGCTACCGAGGAATTAAAAAGCCCAACGGAAAGGGCTGGAAAATTCTGGCTCCCCGGGTAGGACTCGAACCTACAACAGCGCGGTTAACAGCCGCGTGCTCTACCATTGAGCTACCGAGGAATAGGTGCGTGCTCTCAAGCAACGAAGTTTATTATACGGACGAATCAGCTTAGGGCAAGAGCTTTTTTGAGAATTTTTCCGACCCAGTCATTGGGGACGTTCTTAAACGACCAGTCATTCAAGAACGTCCCCAATGTCTACATGAAAGCGCCCCCAAGCGGATGTGCTTGAGGGCGCCTCTTGCTTGACTAGCTCTCGATATAGTCCTTCAGCTTACTGCTACGGCTCGGGTGGCGAAGCTTGGCCAGAGTCTTGGACTCGATCTGGCGGATGCGCTCACGCGTGACGCCAAACTCGCGGCCGACTTCCTCGAGCGTACGGGGATGTCCGTCAACAAGGCCAAAGCGCAGCTCGATAACCTTGCGCTCACGATCGGCAAGCGAGTCGAGCACCTGGGTGAGCTGCTCCTGCAGCATGGAGAAGCTGGCGGCATCGGGCGGAACGATAGCCTGGGAGTCCTCGATGAAGTCGCCCAGCTGGGAATCCTCTTCCTCGCCGATAGGGGTCTCGAGCGACACGGGCTCCTGCGAAATCTTCTGGATCTCGCGGACGCGGTCGGCACTCATGTCCATCTCGGCACCGATCTCCTCGGGGGTCGGATCGCGACCCAGGTCCTGGAGAAGCTGGCGCTGCACGCGAACGAGTTTGTTGATGGTCTCGACCATGTGCACGGGAATACGGATGGTACGGGCCTGGTCGGCGATAGCGCGCGTGATGGCCTGACGGATCCACCACGTGGCGTACGTGGAGAACTTAAAGCCCTTCTGGTAGTCGAACTTCTCGACGGCGCGGATCAGACCGAGGTTGCCCTCCTGGATCAGGTCCAAGAACAGCATGCCGCGACCGACGTAGCGCTTGGCGATGGAGACGACCAGACGCAGGTTGGCGCTGATGAGCGCCTGCTTGGCCTCGAGACCCACGTTCTCGATACGGGTCAGGCGACGCATCTCGGCGCGGGTAAGCTCGATCTCGCCCGCCTCGGCGGCCTCGAGCTTCTCGGTGGCATCGAGACCGGCCTCGATCTTCATGGCCAGATCGACCTCTTCGGAGGCGGTCAGCAGGTCGACCTTACCGATCTCCTTAAGGTACATACGAACCGGGTCGCCGGTCAGCATCACCGTGGAGGCATCGATGCCGCGCACGCGCGAGCGCGAACGGGACGTACGCACGGTGCGCTTCTTCTTGCTCTTGGAAGAACCCATCTCGGCGTCGGCCTGACGGGCCATCTTAAGCTCGTGATCGTCGAGTGAACCGGAATCGTGCTCGTCGTCATCGAAATCATCGGTATCGCTATCGTTATCGTCATCTTCGACGCCCATGGGAGCGTCGTCGTTTCCGCTCGCGGAGATAATCTGGATGCCGCTGTTGCGCAGCGCGGAATACACCGCGTTGAGTTGCTCGTCAGATACATCGATATCCTTCAGGGCGACCTGAATCTCGTCCTCGGTTACCGAAGTCCTGTTTGAGCCGCTGCCCATGAGCTTTGCAACGTAGGATTCCAGCCCAGTACCCGTGCTCTCACTCTTATTTGGCACAGATTCTCCCTTCATAGTCCACAGGACTCATTACTTTAGCACACACCTACACGTCTATACCCAAAATTCAGACTGGATATAGGCGCAAATACGCTGGTTGACCACAACATCTAGGCCTGCTCGGCGCCCGCAGTCTCCAAACCGATCAAACGGAACGGATCCGCCACGCCGCCGATCGACTTTTGGAGCTCACGCTGGCGCTGAGAATCTTGCATCGCCTGCATCGTCAGCACACGGCGTGCCTCATCGTCGAGCGACCGGTCCTGGCGAAGCTTGGCCTGTGCGGCGCGCATGCGGCGCTTGATGGTGTAGAGCTCGAGGGTGTCGAGCATAAACACGATGTTCGTCTCGGTGGGGTGCTTACTCGTCGACGAAATGCGCCCGGCACTAACAAGCGACGCTGCCTCGGGACACACGGCGCGCGCCGCATCCATGCACGCCGTGGGGTCGGTGCCCGGCGGCGTCGCGAGCACGGCCCACGCGATGGACTCGTGACGCGGATCCACCCACTCGATCGAGCAGATGCGATCGGCATACGTGCGGAACAGGTCGGGGTAGCTCGTGAGCATCGTCAGCAGCTCGCGCTCCCCCGCCAAAGACTTTCGCTCTAGGTCGGTCAGCACGATCGGCATCGTCGGCGACGCGGGTGCGCCCATTATATCGGCGACCGGTGCCGCGCCATCCATACCAACCGGCACATCAATCGGCGGCATATCGTCGACAGCCTCGACCGGCGCGGCCCCGTAGGCCTCGAGCGGCACATAGTCGTACGGTTCTTCCTCGACCGGTGCGGACACCGGCGGCGTCGCCCCCGACGCCCAAGCGCCGCGAGGCGCCCCCTGCGAACCAGACGCCCGACCGCCCGCGCTGCCTGCACGCTCGGCCTGCGCCCGCTGGCGCTCGTAGTTCTGCTCGCGACGACGCTCGGCGTCCTCGCGCTTGGCAACATCGCGAAACACACGGCCCGAGCTCGAGCGCACCGTCTCCAGATCCAAACCCAGCAGGTCGGCAATCTGGATAAAGTACGTATCGATCATGTAGCTATCGCGCAGCGGATAGATGAGCGTCAGTGCATCCTCGAGCGCCTTGGCACGACCGCCCGGCGTGGTAATGTCGCTCGACTCCTGCAGTGAGCGGTACACAAAGTCCATGAGGGGTTCGGCGGCATCGATGCGCGCCTGCAGAGCCTCGCCACCATGCGCGGTGATGAACTCCATGGGGTCGTTGCCGTCGGGAAGCACCACGCAGCGCAGGTCCATCGAATCCTGCTCGATAAACTGAATCGCGCGGCGTGCGGCCTTTTGACCGGCGGCGTCGCCATCGAACATATATACAATGCGCTTGGCAAAGCGGGTGAGCGTCTTGACGTGATGTTCCGTCAGCGCCGTGCCCAGCGTGGCGACGACGTTTTTAATCCCCGCCTCCCAGCAGGCGATACAGTCGGTATATCCCTCCACCACGATGGCGGTATCCTGCGCGACGATAAACTCCTTGGCCCAGTTAAAGCCATAGAGGTTTCGCTTTTTATGGAACACGCTCGTCTCGGCGGTGTTGAGGTACTTAGGCTGGCCGTCGCCCATAATGCGCCCGCCAAAGGCGATGTTATGACCCTGCTCGTCAAAAATGGGAAACATCACGCGGTCGTAAAAACGGTCGGCAAGCTGCCCGCGACCACGGCTCACGGCCACATTGGCGTCGATCATCTCCTGCGGGGTAAAGCCCGCCTGCGACAGATGCGACACCAGCGCATTGCGACCCGGTGCAAAGCCCAGGCAGTAGCGGCGGCAGACATCGCCGCCCATACCGCGACTGGCGAAGTACTCGCGCGGACGGCTGTCCTTACCGCGCATAAGCATGGTGTGATAGAACTGGGCGGTTTCCGCACATAGGTCGTAGATGCGGGCGCGCTTGGTGCCGCGCTCGCGATAAGCGCCGGTATCGTGCAGCTCAATGCCGGCACGGTCGGCCAGGTAGCGAATCGACTCGGGAAAGCTCAGGTTCTCGCGCTTCATGATGTAGGTGAAGACGTCGCCGCCCTCGCCACAGCCAAAGCAGTGCCACACCTGCGTGGCAGGGATAATGTGAAACGAAGGGGTCTTTTCGCCATGGAAGGGGCAGCAACCCCAAAACTCATGGCCGCGGGGCTTGAGCTCAACCGTTTCCTGCACGATGGCAACCAGATCGGACGCAGCGCGTACCTGGTCTTTTTCCTCATCGCTAATCACAGATGCTCACCCCCTGATCACCCAAATGATGACGGATATCGTCAATATTACCCTCGACGGTCGCGATAAGCTCGTCCAGCGAATCGAACACGCGCGACGGGCGCAGCCAGCGCGTAAAAGCCAGCGACACCGAGGCGCCGTACAGGTCGCCTGTATACCCGATCAAGTTGGCCTCGAGATGAGCCGAGGCGGCATCGTCGGCATACGTCGGCGGCAGGCCCACATTGACGGCAGCAGGCCACACGGTATCGTCGACCAGCACCAGGCCCTCGTAGACGCCATCGGCAGGAACCTGGATGCCCTCGGGCACCTGAATATTTGCCGTGGGAAAACCCATGTCGGAGCCCTGGTGACGACCTCCGGCAACAACACCTCGCAGCATGTACGGGCGGCCGAGCAGCTCGGCGGCAAGCTCAACATGTCCCTGGCGAAGCTCCTGGCGAATACGGGTGGCGCAGACCGTCTGTCCATCGACGCACAGCAACTCGTGGCCATAGACGTCAACGTCGCGCTCGGCTCCCCATTCTTTCATCTCGGCAACGCCCGAGGCACCGCCGCGGCCCAGCCTAAAGTCGCTGCCCACGCGAATCGAGCGGATATCGACCACATGCGACAGCAGTTTAAGAAAGCCCGCGTGGTCGAGTGCCGCCACCGAAGGCGTAAAGGGAACAGCCACGACCGCATCGACCCCGGTGAGAGCCAGGGCATGCAGACGGTCGGCCGTCGTCATCAGTTTTTGAGCAGGCGAGGGGCTCAGCACCACGTCCGGGTCGGGATCGAAGGTGACCACGACAGCCTTGCAGCCATGGTTACGCGCATCGCGAACGACCGCGTCGATCAGTTCGCGATGCCCCCTATGCACGCCATCGAACACGCCGATGGCGATCGACGCGGCGCCCAGGCACGCGCAATCATCAAATGCATCGGCGACGATGCGGGCCTCATCCGACTCGCCCGCGAAAAAAATACGCGCGAGCTCGTGGGAGGTCAGCATCATCGAACACCGCCAATCGCCTGCGGAAAGACGTGCTCCATTACAAAGCGACCACCCTCGATACGGGCGAGCGCCTTGAGCCCGCCATCGAGCACCAGCGCAAACGGCGCCTTCGATGCATCGAAGCCCGCAAGCGCACGCTCAATAGGAATACGACGTCCGCACAGCAGATCGTCGGCAAGGTCGCCCGGCAAGTCGACGCGCGTGGCACCCAGTGCCGCAATGGGATCCAGGGCAAAACCGTCAGCGGACTCGGCAGAAAGCTCCTCGACCGTATGACAGGCGCCAATGGAAACAACGCCGGAGGCCGTACGGCGCAGCGCGGAAATGTGCGCCGCGTTGTCGCAGGCACGACCCAGGTCGCGAGCGAGCGCACGGATATAGGTGCCCTTGCTCACCGAAAACGCCACGGTCCAAACGCAAGCGTCGGCATCACCGCTCACGGCAATCAGATCGGCGGAGTATACCTCGACCGGACGCGGGGGCAGCGACACGGCATTGCCCTCGCGCGCAGCCTTATAGGCGCGCACGCCGTTGACCGAAATGGCCGAAAACGCCGGCGGCACCTGCATCTGCGGACCCAACATGGCACACAGACGCTCGCGGGCATAGGCCGGATCGCGCAAGTCGTCGGCAACGGGCACCGTGCGGACGGCCTCGCCCTCCGCATCATCGGTATTGGTCTCGACGCCAAACGAGATGTCGGCGACGTAGCTTTTGGTATCGAGCGTGAGCATGCCCAGCAGACGCGTGGCCTGCCCCACGCCCACCACCATGACACCCGATGCCATGGGGTCGAGCGTTCCGGCATGACCGACGCGCCGCTCATGGAGGGCGCGTCGGCATTGCGAAACCACGTCGTGGGACGTGCAGCCCACCGGCTTATCGACGGCGAGCAGCATATTAAGTTGAGAAGGTGTACGACGAGCCATGTACCATCCAAAAAGTTAGAGCTCGACGGTCACCGAAGCGGGATCCTCCCCTACCAGCTCGGCCAGCATGGGAAGTGCCGCGGTGAGCGTCTCGGAAATCGTTCCGGCGTTGGTAAAGCCGGCGGCAGCGTGGTGCCCACCTCCGCCAAAATTGGCCGCAATCTCGGAAACATCAAGTTCGCCCTTGGAGCGCAGGTTACCGCGCACCTTGGTATCGCCCTCAATGCCCTTCAGGAACAGGCAGACCTCCACACCCATCACCGAACGCACCACATCGACCAGGCCGTCGCACTCGTCCGAAGTGACGCCGCAAGCCTCGAGGTCACTCTGGTACGCATAGCTATATGCCACACGACCGTGCGCCACTGTCTTGATGCGGCCCATAACGATGGACTTGAGATGTAAGAACTCTACGCGCATGCTCTGGTAGACCTCGAGCGCAACGCGCGCCGGATCGGCACCGTGCGCGACCAGGCGCGAGGCGGCGTGAAACGCAGCGGCATCGGCGTTTTGATACTGAAAACGACCGGTATCGGTCACCAGGCCGCACAACAGGCAGGTCGCGACACCATCGCGAGCCACAATGCCGCAATTGTCCAAAAAGCGGTCGATGATCATGGCACAGGCCGCGGCATCGACGCACCTCAGGCTCAGCTCGGCAAATTCCTCGCGCGCCGGGTGGTGATCGAAGCACACCACATGCGACGAGCGGCGGAGCACCTCGGCGGAGTTGTTCAGACGCTCGACGACCGGCACGTCCACCGAGATGAACAGGTCCGGATTGCCGGTATACGCAGATGCCGGCACCAGACGGTCGGCGCCCTCCATAAAGCGGTAGATGCGCGGAACCGGGTCATCGTCTGCCAGCAGCAGGGCAATGTCCTTGTTGGGAAAGAACTTCCTAAGCGAGAGGCCCAGGCCCAGCACGGAGCCCAGGGCGTCGCCATCGGGAGACGTATGTCCCGAAATCGCAATGGAGGACGCACCCTCGATGAGCTCAAGGATGCGTCGCTGAATATCTGCAGACTCGCACGATGCGAGGTCGGCGGAATTACTCATCTAAAGCTGCCTCCTGGGCGGCATCCGCAATTGGATAGCCGTCCTCGTCCTTTTCGATCGCAAGCGTGGCGGGAACGTTTTCCAGCGCACGCGTGATGCGCTCGGCCTCATCGGTCGAGCGATCGATGCGAAAATCGAGCTCGGGCGTGACGCGCCAATCGAGCGAGCGGGCCAGCAGGCTACGGATGCGGCCCTTGGCGCTGGCGAGCGCCTCCATGACTTCGTCGTAGCGGCTCGCGTCGCACGACACATACACACGCGCGAACGAACGGTCCACCGCGACCTCGACCGCGGTCAGGGTGACCAGGTCGAGACGCGGATCGGAAACCTCAAAGAGCAGGATATAACCGAGCTTCTCGCGAAGCTGCTCGCCCAAACGGCGGGTTGCCTGCGTTTGCTTCATAGCGCTACCCCCTACTCGGTACGGGCAACCTGGTCGATGCGGTAGCCCTCAATGGTGTCGCCAGGCTTGATGTCCTGGAAGTTCTCCAGGCCAATACCGCCCTCGGAGCCGCTCTTGAGGCTCTTGGCCTCGTCCTTGTAGTGGCGCATCGAGGCGATTTTACCGTTGAAGACCACGATGCCGTCGCGCACCAGGCGCACGGAATCGGTCGCGGCGATCTCGCCCTCTTCGACGCGGACACCGGCGGCGATACCGACCTTGGGCACCTTGAAGGTGTCCAGAACGGTCGCGGTACCCGTGGAAACCTCGACCTCGGTGGGCTTGAGCATGCCGATACGGGCTGCGTCGAGGTCCTCGAGGCACTTGTAGATGACGTCGTAGCAACGGATCTCGACGCCCTCGCGCTCGGCGGCGGAGCGGGCCTTGCCGTCGGGACGGACGCCAAAGCCGATGATGATGGCGTTGGAGGCGTCGGCCAGAACGACGTCGGTCTCGTTGATGGCACCAACGGCGGAGTGGATCGTGTTGATGCGCACCTCGGACTGGTCCATCTTGTCGAGGGAGTCCTGAAGGGCCTCGATAGAACCCTGGACGTCGGCCTTGATGATCAGGTTGAGCTCCTTGACCTCGGCGTCGGCGATGGTCTCGAAGAGGTTCTCGAGCGTCACATGCTTCACGCGGCTCTGCTCCTCGATGCGGGCCTTGAGCGAACGCTCGTCGGCCAGGGCGCGAGCCTCGCGCTCGTCCTCGAACACGCGGAACTCATCGCCGGCGTTGGGGACGGACTGCAGGCCCAGAATCTCGACGGCGTCGGAGGGACCGGCCTCGGTGACGGCGTTGCCCTTGGGGTCGAGCATGGCGCGGACGCGGCCGTAAGTAAGGCCGGCGACCAGCGTATCGCCCACGTGCAGGGTACCGCGGGTCACGAGCACGGTGGCAACCGAGCCGCGGCCCTTGTCGAGCTTAGCCTCGAGGACGTTGCCCGAAGCGAACGTATCGGGGTTGGCCTTGAGCTCGAGCACGTCGGCCTGGAGCAGGACGGTCTCGAGCAGGTCGTCGATACCGATCTTCTGCTTGGCCGAGATATTGACGAACATGTTCTGTCCGCCCCACTCCTCGGGGATGATGCCGTACTCGGTGAGCTCCTGGCGCACGCGGTCGGGGTTGGCACCCGGCTTATCGATCTTGTTGACGGCGACGACGATAGGAACGCCGGCGGCCTTGGCGTGGTTGATCGACTCGATGGTCTGGGGCATGACGCCGTCGTCGGCAGCCACGATCAGAATGACGATGTCGGTCACCTTGGCGCCGCGGGCACGCATGGCCGTAAAGGTGGCGTGACCGGGGGTATCGATGAAAGTGATCTTGCGGTCGTTGATCATGACCTGCGAAGCGCCGATGGCCTGGGTAATGCCGCCCGCCTCGCCGGCAGCGACGCCGGTGTGACGGATGGCGTCGAGCAGGCTCGTCTTGCCGTGGTCGACGTGGCCCATGACGGTGACGACCGGGGCACGCGGCTTAAGGTCGGCGGGATCGTCGTAGAACGAGAAGGTGTTCTCCTCCTCGGGAGTGATGATCTTGATCTGACGGCCCAGGTCGTCGGCAACGAGCTCGACGAGGTCGTCGGACATGGACTGCGTCATGGTAAGCGGTGTGCCCAGCAGGAACAGTCGCTTGATGATGTCGTTGGCCGGAACGTCGAGCGCCTCGGCGAGCTCCTGAACGGTAACGCCCTGGGAGACCTTGATGGCGTCGAGGTCCTCGGGGTTCACGCCCTGGGCCAGCGCCTCCTCTATCTTGCGCTCCTCCTGAGCCTTGGCAGCCTCGCGCTCGCGCTTCTCCTTGCGCTTTTTGCGGCGACCGGTGGACTCGCGAGAGGCCTCCTCGACGGCGGCACGAGCCTCCTCGAGCACCTTCTCGCGGCTGTACTCCTCGGCCTCGCGAGCCATGCGGCTGTAGTGGTCCTCTTCGTTGTTGTGACCGCCCTTGCGCTTCTTGCCCTTGCCCTGCTTATCGGGGTTGGGGAAGTCCATGCCGGCAGCGACGTTGTTGCTGGCATTGGTGCGATGGCTGTGCGGACGGCTCTCGGAGGCGTTGCGCTCGGAGTTGCCCTCGGATGCGTTGCGGTCGCCTCGACGGCCACCGCGACGATCGTTGTTGCCGCCACGACGGTTGCCGCGCTCGGCAGCGCGCTCGGCCTTGGCCTTCTGCTCGGCGTCCTTCTTCTCCTTGAGCACGGTCTCCTGTGCGGCGATCTGGTCGAGCAGCGAACGGAAGCGCGAACCGGAGTCGGAAGCGGGAACGGCGCGGCGCTGGGCCTCGCGGGCGGCCTCCTCCTTCTCGCGAGCAAGACGCTCCTGCTCGGCCTTCTTCTTGGCCTCGGCCTCGGCGCGGGCGGCCTCCTCGGCAGCCTGGGCGGCGGCGAACTGGCGGCGCTCCTCCTCGCGTGCCTTCTCGGCGGCGATGCGCTCGCGCTCTGCCTCGGCAGCACGTGCTGCCTCCTCGGCGGCAGCGGCCTGCTCCTCGGCCTGCTTGGCGGCCTCGACTTCCTGGGCGCGGGCCTCGATCACCGAGGCGAGCTGCTTGCGGACCATGGCGACGTAAGCATCCTCCAGGGCGGAGGAAGCGGACTTAGCGGGAATCTTCATTTCGGCGAGATGACCCATCAGTTCCTTGGAGGTCATGCCGAACTCTTTGGCCAGGGTGGACACACGGACTTTTGCCATATGACTTCACCTACCCTTTCTGGCACCTTGGGTGCCTAGAGACTGAACGAGCGTGGGGTATGCGCTGGGACCTGCCCGGCGCGACCGCGCGCTAGATCAGGTCCTCCGCATCATCGAAGGCGTCGGTGTCGTGGACGCCGCAGAAACGGGAGCCGGGACGAGCCTGGTTGCGGCACTGGATGCCGTCCTCGGACACGAACTCGCAGCGACGGACGTCCTCGTCCTCCTCGTCACCGATCAGGTCGGCGGCGGGCTCCTCGTGAACGGGAACGTTCTTGAGGATGTCGGCGGCAAGGGTCTCGGACTTGATGTCGATATGCCAACCGGTCAGGCGCGCGGCGAGGCGGGCGTTCTGGCCCTCCTTGCCGATGGCGAGGGACAGCTGGTCGTCGGGCACGATAACGCCGGCGTAGGCCTTCTCCTCGTCGATAAGGACGCGGGTGACCTTAGCAGGCGACAGGGCGTTGGCGACATAGACGGCCGGATCGGCATCCCACAGGATGACGTCGACGCGCTCGCCACGGAGCTCGCCCACGACGGCGCGAACACGGCTGCCCTTGGGGCCGACGCAGGCGCCAACGGGATCCAGGCGATCGTCGAGCGAGTGGACGGCGACCTTGGAGCGCTGGCCGGGCTCGCGGGCGATCGACTTGATCTGGACGGTGCCCTCATAGATCTCGGGCACCTCCTGCTCAAACAGACGACGCATGAGCTCGGGGTGGGTACGGGAGATGACAATCGGCGGACGGCTGTGCTCGCCACGAACCGGCTGCAGGTTGGAGTTGGGGTCGCGAACGTCGATGATCACGGCCTTGATGTGCTGATTGTGTAGATAGCGCTCGCCCATCGGACGCTCGTTGCGCTCGTTCTCGTAACGGCGCTGGTCGAAGTGCGGAAGCTCGGCCTCGACGCCCTCGCGGATCTTGACGATCGTGAAGTCGGGCGTGGACTGCAGCACGGTACCGCTAATGAGGTCACCGATACGGCCGGCGAACTCCTCGTAGATCTGCTCGCGGGCGGAGTTGCGCACGATGGCGTTGATCTCGGCCTTGGCGTGCTGGGCGGCGATGCGGCTCGTGTTCTTGGGGGTGACGTCGATCTCCTCGAACTCGGTGAAGTTGCCTTCCTCGTCCATGGAATCGTCGATCGGCTCCAGGCGGTAGACGTAGATCTTGCCGGTGGTGCGGTCGATGGTCACCTTGGCGCCCCACTCAAGATGCAGGATCTCGGCATAGCTCTTGGCGAGCGACTGCTCCAGGCGGTCGATCAGGTAGAGCTGGTCGATGTGCCTTTCCTGGCAAAGCTCCATCAGGGCGGTCATCATGTCGGATGCTGCCATCTTACTTTCCTTCCTTCGCGGGCTTGAAGTCGTAGGTGGGCTTCAACTTGCACTTTTTAACATCGCAGAATTCGAGGGTGACGGACTCGCCGTCGTCGAGCTCGAGGGTCACGTTCGTCTCGGTGGCCGCGGCGATCTTGCCGGCGTACTTGCGACGGCCCTCGGTGGCGGTGGAGGTGAGCTCGCAGTTCTCGCCCACAAAGCGGGCAAAGTCACGCGGGCGGCGCAGCGGGCGCGCCATACCCGGGCTCGACACCTCGAGCGTATAGCTCGAAGAGATGGGGTCGAGCTCCTCAATCACATCGCCGACCCATTTGGTGTTGGCCGTGACGTCATTGAGCGACAGGCTCTGGCCCTCGGCACCCTCGATACGCACGCGCACGCAGGGGGCCTTGGTGGCACCCACGAGCTCAACGTCGACAATGTCGACATCGTGCTGGGGAGCAACGGCCTCGAGCGCGTCGATGATCGCCTGCTCGGTCTTGGTCTTGACCATTGCGGCACCTCCATCCATACAAAAAAGAAGCGGGGCCGAAACCCCACTTCTTTCAATTACAACTTCATTTGCAAGCAAACTATACCAATACCTGCACAAACGTGCAACCACAACACAAACCCGCAGGTCAGCGTGAGCACAGGTTCTCCACAAGAAATGGATAATTGGGTGATGTCGCAAGTGTCCTTAACCAAAAAGAGGGGCGACTCCCTACGGAATCACCCCTCGCTTTTTGATGTCAGCTATGCGCGCAGCGCTTACTTGACCACCAGGTTAACCAGCTTGCCGGGCACGCAGATGGCCTTGACGACCGTCTTGCCCTCAAGCCACTTGGCAACGGCGGCCTCGGCGGCAGCCTGCATCTCCTCGTTGGAGGCGTCGCGGGCGACGTCGATGCGGCCACGGACCTTGCCAAGCACCTGTACGACGATCTGCACCGTGTCCTCGATGGACTCGGCCAGGTCAAACTCGGGCCAGGCGGCGGTGTAGGCGTTGCCCTCACAGCCGAGCGCCTCATGCCACAGCTCATCGGCCCAGAACGGGCAGATGGGGGCAAGGACGCTCACGATATCCTTGGCCACGCCGTAGCACAGGGCCTTGTCACGGGAAGCGCCCTCAGTAGCGTTGAGGTAGGCGCTCGCGGCATTGACGAGTTCCATGACGGCCGAGATCGCGGTGTTGAACTGGCCGCGGTCGAAGTCCTCGGTGCACTTGGCGATGGTGCGATGGCGCTCGCGGTAGAGCTTCATCGCTGTCTCGTCGAGCGCGGACTTGTCAAAGGCCACGTTGGCGTCACCCGACTGGACGAGCTGCCACACGATACGCCAGGCGCGCTTAATGAAGCGGTTAGCGCCCTCGACGGCCTTGGGATCCCAGTCGAAGTCCTTCTCGGGCGGGGCGATAAACAGGATCGCCAGACGCATGGTGTCGGCACCGTAGGGCTCAATGACTGAACTCGGGGGCACGACGTTGCCCTTGGACTTGGACATGGTGTCGCCGTTCTCGTCCTTGACCATGCCCTGGCACAGCAGGTTGGTAAAGGGTTCGTCCACGCTCAGCAGGCCCAGGTCGCGCAGCGCCTTGGTAAAGAAGCGACTGTAGAGCAGGTGCAAAATGGCGTGCTCGATGCCGCCGATGTAGTTATCGACGGGCATCCAACGATCGGCGGCCTCACGGGAGAAGGGCAGCTCGGTGTTGTGCGGGTCGGTATAGCGCAGGTAATACCAGCTGGAGCAGGTGAAGGTGTCCATGGTATCGGTCTCGCGCTTGGCCGGGCGACCACAGACCGGGCAGGTGGTCTCGTAGAACTCCTTGCACTCGGCGAGGGTCTCGCCGGCACCCAGGTCCAGGTTCTCGGGCAGCGTCACCGGCAGCTGGTCCTCGGGCACGGGCACGATGCCGCAGTGCTCGCAGTGGATGGCCGGGATGGGGTTGCCCCAATAACGCTGACGGCTGATGAGCCAGTCGCGCAGACGGAACTCGACCTTGCGACGGCCGCAGCCCATGGCCTCGAGGTCGGCCACGATGGCAGCCTCGCCCTCAGAGTGCTTGCCGCCGCGCATGCCGGTGTACTTGCCCGACTGGACGAGCGTGCCCTCGGCAGCGTGGGCGCAATCCCAGTCGACGGTCTCGGCATGGAAGGTATCGATGGTCTCGCCGCTGGCCTCGACGGCAGCGCGATCCTCATCGTCCAGGATGATCGGCACGATCGGCAGGTCGTACTTGCGGGCGAACTCAAAGTCGCGCTGGTCGCCGCAGGGAACGGCCATGACGGCACCGGTGCCGTAGTCGGCTACGACGTAGTCGGCAACCCACACGGGGATCTTCTCGCCGTTGACGGGGTTTACCACGTAGCGGCCCGTAAAGGCGCCGTGCTTCTCGAGGGTACCCTGGGCGCGTTCGACGGCAGAGATATGCTTGGAGTCCTCGACGATCTTGGTGACGGCCTCCTCGTACTGAGTGCCCTCGACGAGCTCGCGCAGACGAGCGTACTCGGGAGACAGGACAAAGAAGGAAACGCCAAAGAGCGTGTCGGCGCGCGTGGTGAAGACGGTGATCTTACCCTCATCGCCCTCGATGGGCTCGCCATCGGCGTCGCACAGGGTAAAGTCGACCTCGGCGCCCTCGGAGCGGCCGATCCAGTTGGCCTGCATCTGCTTGACGCGCTCGGGCCAGCCGGGGAGCTTCTCCAGGTCATCGAGTAGTTCCTGGGAGTAGTCGGTGATCTTGTAGTACCACTGCTCGAGATCACGCTTCTCGGGCTCGGTGCCGCAGCGCCAGCACTTGCCCTCGGTTACCTGCTCGTTAGCCAAAACGGTCTTGCAGGTGGGGCACCAGTTAACCGGATTCTTCTTACGATAGACCAGGCCTTTTTCCCACATCTTCTCAAAGATCCACTGACCCCAGCGATAGTAGTCGGGGCTACAGGTCTTAACGGTACGATCCAGATCGTAGGAGAAGCCCATGCGCCTCATCGTGGCGAGCGCCTGGTCCATGTTCTTATACGTCCAGGCGGCAGCCTGTGTGTTGTGCTTGATGGCGGCATTCTCGGCGGGCAGACCAAAGGCATCGAAGCCGATGGGGTGCAGCACGTCGTAGCCGCGCATGCGGGCCTGACGGGCCATGGCATCGCCGATGGTGTAGTTGCGCGCGTGGCCCATGTGCAGGTCGCCCGACGGATACGGGAACATCTCGAGCACATACTTCTTGGGCTTGCTGTCGTCGGTGTCGACGGCAAAGAGGTTGGAGTCCTCCCAGGCCTTCATCCACCGGGACTCAATGGCCTGCGCGTCGTAGGCGGGAATCTCGTCCTTATGATCTGTGCAATCGCACATATCAGCTCCTTTAATCTTAGCTGGGGTCGGACGGCTTAGCTTTATTCGCTACTGCGGACAGTCCTGCGCAAGACGAAGAGCACATTAAGTGCTCTTCTTTGCGTGCGGAACTTGTAGCGAACAAAGCTAAGCCGCCCGACCCTAAGGTTAACTTGGTTGATGATAGCAAATACAACAAGCGAGATGCCTGCGACTTGCAGGCATCTCGCTTTATCTAAATAACGTGGTTGGAACTCAACCTTTATGTGCAGCTCTTATCCTATCGATAAGACACAGACTGCTGGGAATCCTTCACGACTACGTCGTGGGCTCCGCCTTCGACGATGGAGGTGGAGCTGACCAGGGTCAGGCGTGCCTTTTCCTGGAGCTCGGGGATCGAGAGGGCACCGCAGTTGCACATCGTGGACTTGACCTTGTAGAGCGTGCCGCCCACGCCGTCCTTGAGGGAACCGGCATAGGGAACGTAGGAGTCGACGCCCTCGACGAAGCTGAGCTTCGCCGCGCCGCCCAGGTCGTAGCGCTGCCAGTTGCGGGCACGCGCAGAACCCTCGCCCCAGTACTCCTTCATGTACTGGCCGTTGACGTTGACGCGCTCGGTCGGGCTCTCATCGAAGCGGGCGAAGTAGCGACCCAGCATCATAAAGTCGGCACCCATAGCAAGGGCGAGCGTCATGTGGTAGTCGTATACGATACCGCCGTCGGAGCACACGGGCACGTAAACACCGGTCTCCTCGTAGTACTCGTCACGGGCGCGGCAGACGTCGATCAGCGCCGTGGCCTGGCCACGGCCGATACCCTTGGTCTCGCGAGTGATGCAGATGGAACCGCCGCCGATACCGACCTTGATGAAGTCGGCACCGCAGTCGGCCAAGAAGCGGAAGCCCTCGGCGTCGACGACGTTACCGGCACCGACCTTAACGTCCTCGCCGTAGTTGGCGCGGATCCACTCGATGGTGCGCTTCTGCCACTCGCTGAAGCCCTCGGAGGAGTCGATGCACAGGACATCGGCACCGGCCTCGATGAGCAGCGGCACGCGCTCGGCATAGTCGCGGGTGTTGATACCGGCGCCGACCATGTAGCGCTTGTCGTTATCGAGCAGCTCGTTGGGGTTGGTCTTATGGCTGTCGTAGTCCTTGCGGAAGACGATGCCCATAAGGTGATCGTTGTCGTCGACGATAGGCAGAGCGTTGAGCTTGTTGTCCCAGATGACGTCGTTGGCAACCTTGAGGCTAATGTTCTTGTCGCCCACGATGAGCTGCTCACGCGGGGTCATGAACTCGGAGACCTTCTTCTGGTGGTCATCGCGGCTGGGACGATAGTCACGGCTGGTGACGATGCCCAGGAGCTTACCCTTGGGAGTACCGTCGTCGGTGACCGGCATGGTGGAGTGACCGGTCTTCTCCTTGAGCTCGATGACCTGCTCCATGGTCATGTCAGGGGTCAGCGTGGAATCGGACTGAACGAAGCCAGCCTTGTGATCCTTGACGGCCTTGACCATAGCGGCCTCGGACTCGGGGGTCTGGGAACCGTAAATGAAGGACAGGCCACCCTCGGTAGCGAGCGCGACACCCATGTCGACGCCCGAGACGGACTGCATGATGGCGGAAACCATGGGGATGTTCAGGGTGATTGCCGGCTTCTCACCGCGCTTAAAGCGGGTTAGCGGCGTCTTAAGAGAGACGTTGTTGGGGATGCACTGCGAGGACGAGTAACCAGGGACCAGCAGATACTCCGAAAACGTGTGGGACTCACCGGGAAAGAACGTAGCCATGTTTCTCCTTTTTCCATGCGACCGGTCGGCTGCAGGCCTCGTAGGACCCAGCCCAACCTTGGGCGCCCAATACTGGGCAAGTATCTTAACGCACTTTGACTGCTACAATGCATGATTTAAGAAGAGCACACGAGGGTTTGACGCAGGCTTTGCGTTTGCCCAGCAAACACTTTAGCGGGGAGACGTGGAGCGTATGAAGTACAAGACGACGGCAAAGTTGGTCATTCAAGCGTGCGACAAAGACCTGCCGGGCGTGTTTGGTCATGGCTGCGTCTTGCTGCTGCAGGGTATTGCCCGCGAGCATTCGCTCAACCGCGCCGCCAAGAGCATGGGCATGGCCTATTCCAAAGCGTGGCGTATTGTAAACGAAGCGGAAGGCCAGCTAGGCTGTAAGCTCATCGAGCGCGACGGCGCCCGCGGATCCACGCTCACCCCCGCCGGCGAGCGAGCCATAGCGGTCTACGAGGAGCTGCAGGCCGACATCAACAACGTCATCGCCACCAAAGCCGACGCCCTCATAGCCAGCATCAAAGAGTAGCTAACTTGCGGAGGGCATTGTCTAGGGCGCCGGCTACGGTTAGGGGGTCGTCGGTGCCGGCGAAGAGGCGGATGGTTCCCCCCTGCTTGCCGCGTGGGGCCGAAAGGCGCGTCGTTGCGCCGCCGGCGGGCGACGTGCGGAACTCCCCCGGCAATGTGTCGAACAGCTCACCCGCACTTCGCTCGATAAGGTCAAACTCAACTGCCGGGCCAAAGCCGTGCTCGAGGATTCCCGTTGCAACCGCATGATCGGGATGCGAGCCCAGCCCGGGATAGCGCACGTTGCGCACCATCTCGTTGGCAGCAAGATACTCGGCCAGCGCACGGGCGCGGTCGAAGTGCGCCTGCATGCGGGTGTCGAGCGTTTCGAGCCCGTGCTCTAGAACCTCGGACTCAACGGAGGACAAGTCGAGCGCGGCCAATCCACACCCTTCGAGCAACGCGTGCGCGCACTCGGCAGCAGCATCCACACGATGGCGCTTGAGCTGCGAGCGCGCCACCGAAGCGGCAACGAGCTTACGCGGAGCCTTACCGGCACACACGCGGTCGAGTGCCTCGAGCGACAGCGCAGCGCCCAGCCGCAGCGGATCGCAGCCAAAAGCCGACGCCACGGTGTTGTCCACAACCAGCAGCGCGCGGGCCTCACGAGCCGCGCGGCCCAGAGCGCGAAGGTCAGGCACACGCAGACCAAACCCGCCGATGGAGTTGACGAACCACCACAGGTGCGGACCCTCGGCATCAAACGAAGCAACAAAGCCCTTGGACGCGGCGGCAAACGTTGCAACCGAGGGCTCCCCCACCATCACAACATCGCAGCCATCAAAGCCGCGCGCAAACGCTTCGGCAAAGTCATCCGCAAAGGCCACCAGGCGATCGGCGGGCTGCACAATCCCCAGCAGCGACAGCGCCGCCGGCACATGCGAGGCCGCAACAAGACGCGCCTCACGCGCACCAGCCCTTACGGCCCAGGTCTCTTCAAGCTGCTGCACGTCCATGCGACACCGTCCCTTAAATAAAACTGAACCAAACTAGCCGTGGTATTCGCCGTTGTACTGGATGAGCGTCAGGTCCTCCACGCCGTCGAGCGCGCGGATGGCATCGGCATAGGGCATGTCAACACCGTCCGAGAACACCTCCACGGCCATCTCGACCTTGTCGCCGCACATGGTCTTAGACTTGACGGTGAACTTGGTGCGCCCAAATGCGCGCACGATATCGTCGCCGGTGGTCTGGCCCGTGTAGTGGATGACCATCATGTACACGCGTGCCTTATCCTGGTGGCTCGCAAAGCCGGCGATCATCACCACGATCACCACAGCCGTGAGCCCCACGAGCGCGTACATGCCGGCGCCTGCCGTAATGCCCGTGGTAATGGCCCAAAACAGATACAGCAGGTCGAGCGGATCCTTGACCGCCGTACGGTAGCGGACGATAGACAGAGCACCGACCATACCGAGCGAGATGACCACGTTGGTCGAGATCGCGAGCGTCACCATGCACGTGAGCACGCACATGCCTACGAGCGTCACGGCAAAGCTACGCGAATACACCACGCCGGTAAAAAAGCGCTTGTACACGTAATAGATCAGGATGCCCATGGCGAGCGCCACGAGCAGCGAAAGGCCAATCTTGGCAGGGTCGACCTGGCCAAACGCCTCCAAGACGGAGTTCTTAAAAAAGTCCCTGGTGCTCATGGTCTAAATATCCCCTCGGTTCTCAAAATCCGATTCCCAGTAATTAAATCCGCGCAGGTAGGCGGTCTTGTCATAACACAGGCAGTACTTGGAGACCGCCGTGAGCTCGGCCGCGCCCGGCGGCACCATATCGCGCACCAGCTGCGGGCAAAACTCCGTAAACTTGACCTCCATTACCAGCTTGCCGGGCTCCAGGACCGGCAGCGCGGGCAGCGTCACGTCAAAGATATCGAAGCTACCCACCGCGGCACGCACGTTCATGTCAAACGTAATGCGCACGGTGCCCTCATCCATCACCCACGGCTCGCGCTCGTAGTCCACGATGGTCCGCGGGCGCATCATGTTGCAGATGCACTCGATGTAGAACTCGCGGCAGAGTTGGTGCGGGCTCCTCAGCAAAAAGTCGTAGTCGCCAGCCAGGATCTGCTCAAACTCGCCGCGCGTAAGCGGCGCGTCCTCCTTGTAGATCCAGCTGCCGTACTTCTTTTTGCGCTCGAGCTTAATCACCTTGTCGCTGCCGTTATAGATACGCACGCGATACTTTTTGCGCATGAGAATGCCGGCGTCTTTTTCCTCGTAGGCCGAGTTGCAGTAGTCGTCAAAGTACAGGCTGCGAATGGTGTAACCACCCGAGCGCGCATGCTTGTCCAGCTTAAACACCGGCGCCATGCGACAGGCAAGCGCGGCGTGCTCGCCCTCGTTAATGAGATATTTGAGCTCGTGGCGGTAACGCTCCTGCGTGGTACGGACAGGCGGGGCCGCCAAGCGCTCAAGCAGCGCGCTAGCCCTCCTCATACGTGTCCTCCACGACCTTACAGCCGTCTTGCACGTAAAAACACTTCATGCCGTAGTGCTTGCCGTCGTCGGTCACATAGTAGTCAAACGCATCTTGCGTATAGCCGTCGGAGTTGGTGGCGCGCACGCGCACAAAATACTGGCCGGAATCGGGCGCATCGCAGGTCACTTCGGGAAGCAGCACGTCCTCGGCCTTAAAAAGCACGTCCTTGATGGCATAATCCCGCGCAAGCACTACGGTGTAGCGAATGTCGCGCGCCTCAAAGTCGTAGGACGCATCCCAGTTAATGCGCAGCTTAGCGTTATCGATCTGCGGCACGCCGATGTAGAACGGCATGGGCTTTTTAAAACTCTCGCAAAAGCTCTTGTAGTTCTCCTCGATCTCGGAGGGAATCGCCGCGGCGATCTGCTCGTATTGGTCCTTGGTGACAGGCAGATTGTCGATATCGGGCGAAGCAAAGACCAGGGATTCAGTCACCTCGCGGTAGTGCTTGATCATCTTGGTCAGGCGAGTCTCGGTCAAATACGAGCGCAAGTCCTTGACGGCACGGTCGAGTTCGCTGCGGAACGACTTGCTGCGCAACGCGCGGTTAAACAGCACGTTGCCCCAGTAGTTGCTTGCGCCGCGCTCCCAGCTCGCGTAGTCCGAAAACCCGGTAAGAGAAAGCTCCAGCTTACGCAGCATGCCGTCGTTATCCCAATCCAAAAAGTACCAGGTATTTGAGTTGAGAGGGCTGTACAGATAGCAGTTACGGTTCTGCGTATCGCAGTTGCCCGTCAGGATCTGAAACGCCAGCCAATAGACCAGATTCTCGGTATCAAAGTAGGTGTCGAGCACGTTATCGATCTTTTGCGATTCGTCGTTGAGCGCATCGAGCATCTCGATGAGCTTGGTGTGGTCCGAATCGCCCTTAATCTCGAGCATGCCCTCAAAGTTTACCTGGTTGTAGTCGGGATCATCGGCAAGCTTAATGGTGTCCTCGTAGCGATGGAAATCAAAGCTGTTCACCTTATACAGGTGCCCGCTCTTATCCAGGCCATGTGCCTTAAGCGCCGTCTTGTTGAGCTGCTCCACCTGCGTAAACAGGCCGTAGTCCTCAAAGGTATCGTTGGACTTTTCGGTCTGGTCGCACACCCACAGATGCACAAACTGCGTGCGCAGGCCCATCATCTGGGGAATCCCGCGGATAAGATCGTAGGCCATCTTGTTGCGAAAATGCATACCCTCGCCCATGTGCTTGTTGAGCGCAATCGCACGCTGCTGGCGCCAGGTACCTTTTCCTTTTTTGAGCTCCACCTTGTAATTCTTTTGCGTGTAGGAGCTCGACGTCTGGCCACGCACCTGCACGGTGGCATTGGGCGCTTCCTCGCCATAGCCAACCTCGCCGGCCACCGGGCCGTCTTCGTCGCCCGCCTGCAAAAGCCCCATTACCTGATAGCGCGTCACGCCCATGTCGGCGTAGTCATACACCGAGTACGTATTGATCTCTGCCCAGCTGTGGTCGGTGTTCTCGGAGCTGTTGCCGCGCGAGACCGTCAGGTACATGGTCACAATGCCCGAGTCGTCGTAAACCTCGTACAGCTCGTCCTTATCGCGCAGGTGCTTGGACTGGTCGGAGACCCCGGCCTTTTTAATCTTGTCCTGCTTTTTGACCTTTTTAGTCGAGGATTCGTCCTGAGACGAGCAGCCCGAAAGCAACAGCGCGCCGGCAGCCGCCTCGATCAGGCAGCGGCGAGACATCAACTTATCGATCATCAGAACCTCCCCAATGCTTGCGATACACGTGAACTACTGCGCGCTCAAACGCGCCATGTGGCTCACCCTTATGGCGACCTTCCTCATAGCGCTGCTCGGCACGGTCGAGCAAGCGGCCCAGCTGTGTAAAGCGACCCGTTTTGACGGTCGCCACAATGGGCTGCTGGCTCAGGATACGATACGGCAAGTTGGCGGTATAGGTATCGAGCCGCAGCAGCGCCACGATAAAAAACACCGCTGCACCCAACAAAAAGCCAAAGCCGTAAAACTGCTGCGGCAAGAGCAGAGAAACGGCAGTCGCCAGCCCGGCCACACCGGCAAACAGTCCCGAGGCCAGCACGGCCCCCTTGTAGTCGGTGGGTGACGCATAATTTCTTTCGCAAATTGACAACCGCATAGCGGAACACGGCCCGCGCCC
>NZ_QSHC01000023.1:0-27425 GCF_003467545.1 Collinsella sp. AM38-1BH
TCCTCGAGGTAGCCCTCCTGGTCGAAGTGCATGATCTCGATCTTCTCGGTCTCCTTCATTCCCGCTCCTTTCACGAGCAGTTTGAATTGTCGCACGGAATGAACGGGCTTGCCGCCCCGTCGCACCGCTTAACCTTGTGGACATCTTGGCCCCAAGCTCAACAATTCAAAGGTTCTTAATACCAGTGAACGATTACAGGTTAGCCGTTTTTAATACCGATTTTATGATTTCATCCTCCCCTCTCGGTAGACGGTCAGTTTTTGCCGCTCATCGGTCAAGCGACATATATCCGTAAAAACGAGCGCCCCCGCCATGCGCAGGGACGCTCTAGACGCTAATAGTTGTAGGTATATCCGCCGGCGTCGCCGCGGGTAAAAGACTTGGCATGCTCGATTGCCTGCCCACTCGAGTCATAGGTCAGGCCTTCCAGCACGAGCGCCAGATCGCCCGGCTCAAGATTGAGCAAACTCGCATCGCGTGCGCCCAGCGCCTCGATATCGAGTTTCTCTACCGACTGATCTGGCTTGCGTCCCAACATATCGTAGGTCTCGAACAGGCTGAAGACCGAAATGTCCACGTCTTCGATGCCCGGAAACAGCAGGCACGGAATCAGTGTCATCTCGATCGATACGGGCTCACCATCGATGCAGTTGAGGCGGCGCACCGAGTAAAGCAGATCGTCCTCGGCGATGCCAAACAAGTCGGCATAATACGGGCCGGCGTAGCGTTTGGAGCGCGCCAGGATGCGCACCGACGGCGTCGCGCCCGATGCCAGAACCGACTGGCGGAAGCCGCCCTTGCGTTCGTGCTCGTCAAACCACTTGTGTCCCACAAAGGCGCCTTTGCCCTGCACGCGACGAATCTGGCCACTTTTGACCAGCTCGTCCATGGCGCTTCGGATTGTCAGGCGTGTCGTGCCAAACTCCTCGGCCAGCTCGTTTTCGGACGGAATCATCGAGCCCGTCGGGTAGTCGCCGCGCTCGATTCGCTCCGCAATGCAGCGGCGAATTTGTTTGTAAACCGGCAAGTCTTCTACTGCATCAGCCATTCGACACCCACCTTCGTCGCAACGCCGTCTGCCTCGCCGTTATCGGCAAAACGATACTTGGTCGGCAGAATCACGGACTTGCAATACTCGACAAAGCCATCGGTCTCGTCGCGCTCGTGCGAAGCCTTGTAAAACACCGGCGTGCCCTCCTGAGCATTCAGCAACTTGGCCTCGTCGGCGTTCAGACGGCTGATGGAAATATGCTCCTTGCCGTGCGTCACATGGACATTCCCCTCCTTGAGCAAAACGTCGTAGAGGCTTTCCTGCTCAAAATCGTGATCGGGAAGCGAGGGGCACAAAGACAGATTGACGTAAGCCGTCTCGATCGATGCCGGGGAACCGTTGACCACACGCACGCGCCGAATGCAGAAGAGCGGCATGCCCAGGTCGATCTGGGCTTTTTGGGCAAGATCGATATCGGCATACACGACCTTGGACCAAACCAGGCGCGCGGTCGACTTTGAGCCAACCCTCTCCACCGCCTGCGTATAGTTCCATGTTTCCTGAAAGATGTTCAGCGGTTTGGGAGGACACACATAGGTGCCCGAACCGCGGCGGCTTTCCAAAGTTCCGCACGAAATAAGGCGCGTGATCGCAGCACGCAACGCCGTGCGCGACACGCCCAGCTCTTCACAGAGCACACGCTCGGCGGGCAGCCGGTCGCCACTCTGCAGGTCATAATGTTTGATATACCAAAGAATGCCCTCAAAGGCGCGGTCTTTGGGCGGAATCGCATATGGTTCACTCGACATGGGCAAGACTCCTCAACTGCTTGATGCTGCAGGAATCATTGCTCCGGACGCCTCATGGCGTCGAAGGCTTCTTTGATCTGCTCCGCAACGTTCCGATACGACCGATATAGGCCGGAGTCTCGCTTGACTTCGCCCGCGGTCACCGGAATCTCAAGCTTCGAAATCTCATCCTTGCCGGTTTGCACGACAACGATGACACCCATACCAAGGCACATATTACGCTTGGCAGCGTTGTTTTTGGTAGCCTGAGCTGGATTAATCAAAATCTGCTGAGCCAGTTCGCGTTTGCTGAGCTCCGGCACATCCTCGGGATTTCCGGTCTCGGCAATCTCGCACTGCAGCACATCCGCATAGTCAAAAATCTTCGGCTCGCCGCCGCGCTGATGCACGGCCCACTTGCGGCGCGTGGCATCCTGGTAGATAGCCGGCAAAAACGTAAACCGCGGTGGGTCCAAAATCGTATCCGTGATGGTAAACACATCGGGATCAAAGGCATCCTGCGGGTTTTTCTTCTTGAACAGCCCCATATCACCCTCCCGTACTAGCATTAAACAACTCAAGCTGAATATAGCACCAATTTCAAGCCGCCACTTTACCGTATCGGTACGCGGCGTCTATGGCTCGCCCAGCGGAAGAGTTTACGGACGAGGGCCGGGGTGCCTGCCTTGTTTTGAGAAGTTCGCGAAGCCCACTTTTCAAAACAAGGCAGGCACCCCGGCCCCGCCGGCAAATAGCGGACACTCCGCATGCAATCTATGCAAACAAACAAGTACGCTTAGCTACATTCGGTAAGCTCGAGCACGCTGCCCTTAACGATAAGCGCCGGCTCCAGGACGACCTCTTCGGCACGCCTGCCGCCCCTACCGGCAAGACGCTTGGACATGCAGCCAAAAGCATGCTCCGCAAGGACACCAGGATCCTGCTCAATCGCGGTCAGCGCCGGCTCAAAGAGAACGTCGGCAGCCGAGTTGTCATAGCTCACCACCGAGATATCGCCCGGGATGCTCTTCCCCATCTCGTGCAAGCGCTTGAGCAAACCGAGGGCGATGTTGTCCGAACTTGCGAACACGGCGGTGGCATCGGTTGCGAGCACCGCCTCCGAGGCCTCGTAGGCACTCGGAATGTAGTACTCGCTCTCGAACTCCAAGCGCGCGTCGATGGGCAGGCCAACCTCGCGCAGCGCGCGTTCATAGCCGGCAAGTCGTTTGCGACCCGTATTGGAGCGACGCGCGTTAACCAAGCAGGCAATACGGCGGTGGCCTTGCTCGATCAGATAGCGGGTGGCCATATAGCCGCCCATCTCGTGGTCGAACATCACCTTGTCGCACTCGAGCCCCTCAATGGCACGGTCGACCATTACGGCCGGGATGGGCAGGTGGCTGACTTCTTCGCGAAGCGCACGGTCGTCGGAGAACTCGTCACCTACCACCAGGAAGACGCCATCAACGCCGCGCGTCACCAGCTGGCGCAGCAGCTCCAGATCGTCATCGGCGCTTCCGCCCGAGCTGGTAATAAAGAGCGCGTAGCCGTCCTCGCGGCAGCGCTTTTCCAAGCTGCCGGCGAGCGACGCGAAAAAGCGGCTCTCGATGTTGGGGACGATAAGGCCCAGGGTGCGCGACTCGCGCATGACCAGGCTGCGCGCGATCTGGTTGGGAACATAGTGATTGCGCGCCGCAACCTCCTTGATGAGTTTGCGGTTTTCTTCCGAGATGCGACAGGGCCGATTATTGAGAACAAGCGAGACCGACGAAGGGGAAAGCCCCACCTCTTGGGCAATCTGCTTGAGGGTGACTTTGTTGGCCATCTCGCTCCTTCCGGGTTTACGCGCAATCTCTTGAAAGTATAGCGACTGCCCCTCTACCTCGATGATAAACACTTTATCAATCCGGTGGACGGCAGTTTTATCGCCGCCAGCGCACCAAATACATCTGGGTGGGGTATATTGCAATCGATTGATGAGAACGACCACCAAAAGGCGGATATTCGTATGCACGAGAACGACTTTTTTAACGAGGACCTGCTGTGCGCGCTCGCTGGCGTTGCCGGCGAGGACAACGTGTTGATGAGCGAGCCCATGCGCGAGCACACCACGTTTAAGATCGGTGGCCCGGCCGATGTCTTTGTCACGCCCGATACCGAGCAGGGCCTCGTCGCCACGCTTGACACCTGCTATCGCTGTGATCTGCCGCTCACCATCGTGGGCAACGGCTCGGACCTGCTCGTCGGAGACAAGGGCATCCGCGGCGTCGTCGTGGCGCTGGGCGAGGGCCTCTCCGACATTACGGTCGACGGCACGCACGTCACGGCGGCAGCCGGCGCCCTGCTTTCCGATGTCGCCGCGGCAGCAGCCGAGGCCGGCCTCACCGGCATGGAGCCCATCTCGGGCATCCCCGGATCGGTCGGCGGCGCCTGCTACATGAACGCCGGTGCCTATGGTGCCTGCATGGCCGATGTGCTGGAGTCTGTGCGTGTCTACAAGCCCGCCCGCATGTTCGACGACGGCACCCGCGGCAGCGGCAACATCATCGAGTTCGATGTCGATGAGCTCAACCTGGGCTATCGCAAGAGCCGCATTGCCGACGACGGCTTCATCGTTCTTTCGGCCACCTTCAATCTCGCCCCGGGCAACGCCGCGATGATCAAGGCCGACATGGACGACTACCGCCAGCGCCGCGAGGACAAGCAGCCGCTCGACATGCCGAGCGCCGGCTCCACCTTCAAGCGCCCCGAGGGCTACTTTGCCGGCAAGCTCATCATGGACGCCGGCCTGCGCGGCCATGCCGTCGGCGGTGCGCAGGTAAGCGAGAAGCACTGCGGTTTCATCGTCAACGCCGACCACGCCACCGCAGCCGACGTCGACGAACTCATCCGCCACATCCAAACAACCGTCAAAGACCAATTCGGAGTAGACCTAGAACCCGAAGTCCACCGAGTAGGCGAATTCCTCTAACAAAGAAGGCCCCGAAAGGGGCCTTCGCCATATTTATTCAGATAAACCAGTCCGGTATGTGACGTATTGGACCCGAGAGGTCCATAGCTGCCCGAAAGACATTAGGTTGATCGCAAGTTCCGCACGAGCCGGAGAGCACTTAATGTGCTCTCCGTGCGAGCAGGACTGTCCGAGCAGGCAACCTAATGCCTTTCGGGCAGCCACGGACCAACTTACTTCAAACCACCGTTACGACAGCGCAATACCGCCGAGCCAGCCCCAACGCACGCCAGAGCCAGTGCCATAGAAGCTAATAAACGAATCGAGCGACTTCGATGTAATGGCACCCTCGTTGCTCATAACGATGCCGCCGCCAACGTAGATACCCACATGACCGTAGATAAGGCCCGGAGCACCCGTGCCGCTGTGCGAGGAATCGGCCACGATCATGCCCACCTGCAATGCCGAGCGGTCGGAGCTATAGCACCATGCGTTAAACATATCGCACGCGTTGCCGCCAAAGTAGCCAACGCCAGCGTTACGGAAGACATTGGTAACCCACGCCGCGCACCAGTTCTGACCCGGCGAAGGCGTAGAGTAGCACGCGTTGATGACGGCCTGCTGTTTGCCCGAGCCGGCATTCTGTTGCGGGGTTCCGGGCGCATACGATCCGCCACCCGAGCTTGAACCACCCGAGTAGGAATTGTTCTTGTTCGCGGCGGCGGCAGCAGCGGCGGCCTTCCTGGCAGCCTCCTCAGCCTGGGCGGCAGCGAGGATCTCGGAATCGCGCTGAGCCATGAGCTCCTTGACGTCGTCGGAAAGACCGTTCAGCACGGTCTGGACTTCTTGCTGCTTGGCCTGCATATCCTGCATCTGAGCCGTCTGCTGGTCCTTGAGCTTCTCTAAGTCGGCTTTCTGCGACTCAAGCTCGGTCTTTTGCGCATCGAGCTCTTCCTGGATGGTCTGGATATCCTCGATGGCATCGCGGTCGCTCTTGTTGATCTTCTCAACGTAATGCGCGTTGGCGACGAGTTCCTCAAACGAGCCAGAGGCCAGCAGCAGCGACAGGATGTTCGTGCCGCCGGACTTGTAGCTGGCGGCCACGCGATCGGAAAGGTCATTGCGCTTCTTCTTGAGCTCGGCCTTCTTTTCATCGATCTGGGCTTGCGTGTCGTCAATCTTGCCCTGGACATTCTCGATGTCGTTGAGGGTCTGGGCATTCTTGTTGGCCAGCGCCGCATACTCATTTGCGATGCTGTCGAGCTGGGCCTGAACCTCGTCGAGCTGGGCCTGGGCGGCATTCAGTTTATCGGTGGTTTCTTTGGAAGCCTCCGCCGCATGGGCGCGAGCGGGCAGGCCAAAAAGAACTGCCGCAGAAGCGGCGCCGAACAGGGCCTTGAGGGCAGTGCGGCGCGAGAGCTCCTGGGAAAGGATGGAATCGCTGTTTGGTGACATATGTACTCCGTTACATGCTTATTTATATGTCGCTCAACTCATACATATTAGCGTACATATGGCGCGTCCCAACGATTTCCACGAACGGCAGGAAACTGCAAGGTCAGCGGCTCGTAAGCAAATGCCAAAGATCAGGTTATGCGTACGCAAGCTCTTCTATGAGTACGTTAGCACAATCCTCTGCTTTTCCTACAGCGCACGATTTGGGCGTCCCTGCCTGCGCTATACTCCCCTGAAGAAGTGTTCCTGATTCGATAGGAGACTACATGTCCAAAGCACTCGACCCCAAAGACACCTGCGTCCTCGTTACCGGTGGCGCCGGTTTTATCGGCTCGCACACCGTCGTTCAGCTGCTCGAGGGTGGCTACCAGGTCGTCATCGTCGATGATCTCTCCAACTCCAGCGCCGTCGCCGTCGACCGCGTCAAGACCATCGTGGGCGACGAGGCCGCCAAGAACCTCACCTTCTACGAGGCCAACGTGCTCGACCGCGATGCGATGAACAAGATCTTCGATACCCATCAGATCGACCGCGTCATCCACTTCGCCGGCTTTAAGGCCGTCGGCGAGTCGGTGAGCAAGCCCGTCGAGTACTACCACAACAACATCGAGAACACCCTGGTGCTCGTCGACGTCATGCGCAACCATGGCTGCAAGTCCATCATCTTCTCAAGCTCCTCGACCGTCTACGGCGACCCGGACAACCCGCCCGTCACCGAGGAGGATCCTAAGAAGCCCGCGACCAACCCCTATGGTTGGACCAAGTGGATGATCGAGCAGATCCTTATGGACGTCCACACCGCCGACCCCGAGTGGGACGTCGTGCTGCTCCGTTACTTCAACCCCATCGGCGCTCATCCGTCGGGCCTGATCGGCGAGGACCCCAAGGGCATCCCCAACAACCTGGTGCCCTATGTCGCCCAGGTCGCCGTGGGCAAGCTCGAGGCCGTTCAGGTCTTTGGCAACGACTACCCCACCCCCGACGGCACCGGCGTGCGCGACTACATCCACGTGTGCGATCTGGCCTCTGGTCACGTTGCCGCCCTTAACTGGATGAACGGCAAGACCGGCGTCGAGATCTTTAACCTGGGCACCGGCACCGGCACCTCGGTACTCGAGGTCGTCGCCGCCTTCTCCAAGGCTTGTGGCAAGGAGCTGCCCTACGTGATCCGCGAGCGCCGCGCCGGCGACATCGCTGCCAACTGGTGCGATGCCTCCAAGGCCGAGCGCATGATGGGCTGGAAGGCCCAGTACGACATCGCGGACATGTGCCGCGATAGCTGGAACTGGCAGAGCCACAACCCCAACGGCTTCGCCGACGCCGAGTAGCAAAAACCTACATACCGCTCTTGCCCCGATCTCACGTTGTGAGGTCGGGGCTTTTTCATGGCATGCAACCATTCGCCGAAAATCGACCAACTTTTTTATCTTGCCTGTACATGTTTAAACAACATGTTTTACAATAGGCGTATCAGATCAGAACATCGGAGGCGGACTGCACATCCATCGGCAGGCCGACCACACAACAAGAAGGTTGGTGAGCGCATTCATGGAGCGTGCAAGCGGCGTCCTCATGCCCGTCTCATCTCTGCCCGGACCATACGGAATCGGCGGCTTTGGCTGGAATGCCTACGACTTCGTCGATTTTCTCGCCTCGTGCAAACAACATTACTGGCAGATTCTGCCCCTTACGACGACCAGCTATGGCGATTCGCCCTATCAGTCGTTCTCGGCCCGCGCTGGCAACCCCAACTTTATCGACTTTGCCGAGCTTATCGAGGCAGGGTATCTGGAGCAGCGCGATATCGATGGCGTGTATCTGGGATCCGACCCCAGCAATGTCGACTACGGTGCTATCTTTGGCGGCCGCCGTCAGATTCTCGACCGCGCCGCTGAGCGCTTTGCCGCCGACAAGCCAGCCGATTTCGATGGCTTTATCCAAGCCAACGAGGACTGGCTCATCCCCTACTGTGAGTTCATGACCGTCAAAGAGGAGTGCGGTCTCAAGGCGTTTTGGGAGTGGCCCGCGGAGCTCCGCACCCGCGGCGAGGCTTCCGCCAAGGTCTGCGCCGACCATCCGGCGCGTATGCTCTACCACCAGATGACGCAGTACTTCTTCGATCGCCAGTGGAGCCGCCTCAAGGCCTATGCCAACGAGCGCGACATTCTCATCATCGGCGACCTGCCCATCTATGTCTCGCGTGACTCCGTCGAGATGTGGGCGACACCTGAGCTCTTTAAGATCGACGCCGCCGGCAATCCCGTGAGCGTCGCCGGCACGCCGCCCGACCAGTTCTCGGCCACCGGCCAGTACTGGGGCAACCCCATCTACGACTGGGACGCCATGGAGTCCGACGGCTTCTCCTGGTGGGAGGGCCGCATTCGCGCCGCCCTCGACATGTACGACGTCATCCGCCTGGATCACTTCCGCGGCTTCGAGGCCTATTGGGAGGTGCCGTTCTCCTCGCCCGATTCGTCCTACGGTTCGTGGACGCAGGGTCCCGGCCTCAAGTTCTTCAAGACGCTCGAGGAAAAGCTCGGCACGCTGCCCATCATCGCCGAGGACCTGGGCTTCCTCACCCCCGGCGTCATCGACATGCGCGACAACTCGGGCTTCCCCGGCATGAAGATCCTGCAGTTTGCCTTTGAGGGCACCAACTCGTACTACCTGCCGCATAACTACATCGCCAACACCGTCGCCTACGTGGGCACCCACGACAACGAGACGGCGCGCGGCTGGTTTGAGGGAACGGCCACCCCGCGTCAGCGCGAGCAGGCAGCCCTGTACACCCATCAGCAGGCCGGCGAGCCTATCACCGACGCACTCAACCGAACCATCGCAGCCAGCGTGAGCGACACGTGCATCTACACCATGCAGGACCTGCTCAACTTGGGCAACGAGGCGCGCATCAACACCCCTGCCACACTGGGCGGCAACTGGACCTGGCGCATGCTCGACGGCGCCATCACCCGCGAGCTCGAGCACAAACTCACCGACTGGACCGAGACCTACTTCCGCATCCCGTCGGAAGCCGAAATCGAGCTTCCTCAATAGGAGCTACCGCGCCTGACCCCTCCCCACCGTGCGGACGCGCTTGCTTTTCCCGCGCGAGGCCACCCCAATCCCCTCGCGCGGGCTTCTTATGAATTGCAGACATGAAACAACCCATCACAGGAGAAAACATGCCCCAAATTAACCTCATGGAACTCGCCGAGCAGTCTTTTGGCACCTCGCTCGAGCAGCTCGACGACCGTCGCATTTACAAGCTGCTGGTCAAACTCGTGCAGGAGCGCTCCGCCGCCCGCCCGCTCAACAACGGCAAGAAAAAGCTCTATTACATTTCCGCCGAATTTTTGATCGGTAAGCTGCTCATCAACAACATGATCGACCTCGGCATCTACGACGAGGTTAAGGACCAGCTCACCGCCGCAGGCCACGACCTCAACAAGATCGAGGAATTCGAGGTCGAGCCGTCACTCGGCAACGGCGGCCTGGGCCGCTTGGCCGCATGTTTCCTGGATTCCATCGCCACGCTGGGCTTGACCGGCGATGGCGTGGGCCTCAACTATCACTACGGTCTGTTCCGTCAGCGCTTTGTCGACAACCAGCAGAAGGCCGTCCCCGACGAGTGGCTCGGTGAGCAGGACATCCTAGTCGACGATGACCGCTCCTACACCGTCGAATTCGGCGATTTTGCCGTTACCTCCAAGCTCGTCAACATCGATGTGCCCGGTTACGGCCAGCCCACCAAGAACCGCCTGCGCCTTTTCGACCTGGCGAGCGTCGACGACGGCCTGGTCCCCGGCAGCTCCATCGACTTCGACAAGACCGAGATCGCCAAGAACCTCACCTTGTTCCTCTACCCCGACGATTCCGACGAGCAGGGCCGCCTACTTCGCATCTATCAGGAGTACTTCATGGTGAGCAACGCCGCCCAGCTCTTGATCGACGAGGCCGTCGAGCGCGGCAGCAACCTGCACGATCTGGCCGATTACGCCGTTGTCCAGATCAACGACACGCACCCCACCATGGTCATCCCCGAGCTCATTCGCCTGCTCACCACCGAGCACGACATCGAGTTTGACGAGGCCGTTACCATCGTACGCTCCATGGTCGCCTACACTAACCACACGATTCTTGCCGAGGCGCTCGAGAAGTGGCCGCTCACCAGCCTGCAGAAGGTCTCCCCTGCCATCGCCGACATTATCGTCAAGCTCGATGAGATCGCGAAGGCCGAGCACGATGACCCGCGCGTCGCCATCATCGACGAGCACGACACCGTCCACATGGCCCACATGGACATCCACTTTGGCTTCTCCATCAACGGCGTAGCCGCCCTCCACACCAAGATCCTGGAGGACACCGAGCTTCATCCGTTCTACGAGATCTATCCCGAGAAGTTCTCCAACAAGACCAACGGCATCACCTTCCGCCGCTGGATTCATGGGGCCAACCCCGCGCTCGCCAGCCTGCTCGACGATGTGATCGGCACCGACTGGCGCAGCACCGGCGATCTGAGCAAACTCGCCAAGTTCGCCGACGACAAGGACGTTCTTGAGCGCCTGGCCGCCACCAAGGTCGAGGCCAAGGCCATCATGCGCCAGTTCATGGCGCTCGAGCAGGGCGTGACCATTCCCTCCAACGCCATCATCGACGTCCAGGTCAAGCGCATCCACGAGTACAAGCGCCAGCAGATGCTCGCGCTCTACATCATCTGGAAGTACCTCGATATCAAGAACGGCAACAGACCTAAGCACCCCGTCACCATCATCTTTGGCGGCAAGGCGGCGCCTGCCTACACTATCGCGCAGGACATCATCCATCTGATCTTGACGCTGTCGCAGTGGATAGCAAACGACCCCGACGTGGCTCCCTACCTGCAGGTTGTCATGATCGAGAACTACAACGTCACCGCCGCCGAGCGCGTGATCCCCGCCGCTGATATCTCCGAGCAGATCAGCCTGGCCTCCAAGGAAGCGAGCGGCACCTCCAACATGAAGTTCATGCTCAACGGCGCCCTAACCCTGTGCACGCTCGACGGTGCCAACGTGGAGATTGCCGAGCTCGTGGGCGACGAGAACATTTATACCTTTGGTGCCTCGTCCAAACAGGTCGAGCAGCTCTATGCCAACGGCACCTATGACGCCGGTGTGCTCTACCGCAAGCCCGGCATTAAACTGCTGGTGGACTTCATCACCAACCCGGCCTTTATGGCGACCGGCAATGCCGAGCGCCTGCAGCGCCTGCACGACGACATTAAGGGCAAGGACTGGTTTATGGCCCTGCTCGACATTGAGGAGTACATCCAGACCAAGGAGCGCGTGCTGGCCGACTACGAGGACCAGGACGCCTGGATGCGCAAGGCGCTCATCAATATTGCCAACGCCGGCACCTTCTCGTCCGACCGCACCATCTCCCAGTACAACGACGAGATCTGGCACCTGAACTAATTTCGCTTCCCTTACCCATCCTCTTGAGAAACGGAGTCGTGGCGACACGGCTCCGTTTTTTGTGCCCGCACGTTACCCTGTGACCCGACTCGGCCAAACAATCTCGATCTGTAACAACTACTCAACCAAAACGATCCCAGCTGTTACAGATCGAGACATACCAGCCCCACCCTTTGGGTTTATCTCGATCTGTAACATCTAGCAGCTGAAATTCGCCTTTGGTGTTACAGATTTAGATGAAATGGTTAGCTCGGCGGAACCGTCTCGATCTGTAACATCTAACGTCCGAAATCGGCCCTACCTGTTACAGATCGAGACAAACGACCGGCCAGACAACCCCAACACAAAGAAAGGCTCCCCTCTCGCCCAGTGGACGGGAGGGGAGCCTTATATGTGACCGCGGCAAAAGGATGGCAATACCGCAGTCGCCCAAAGGGAGGGCCTGGATGCACCGGGCCTAGATAAGGTTCTTGCCAGAGACCTTATCGAAGAGGTGGGTCGCGTTCTTCTCGAACTTGAACCAGATGGTGTCGCCAGCCTTGAGCGCGCCCTTGGCCTCGAGGTCGACGACGGGGATAATCAGAACAAACTGGCCGTCGGGAGCGGTCACGTGGACATGCTCGGTCGAGCCCATGAGCTCGGTCACCTCGACGGTACCCTGGAGCGCGCCCTCCTCGCCCTTGTCGGCAAGCAGGATCTGCTCGGGACGCACGCCGGCCGTAATCTCCTTCACGTCGCCGCCGTCCCAGTTGAGGGCAAGCTGAGCGCAAGTCTCGGGGGCGAGCGCCACGTTCATATCCTCGGTCTTGACGGTAAAGCCGTTGCCCGAGCGCACCAGCTGGGCATCGAAGAAATTCATCTGCGGCACGCCGATGAAGCCGGCGACGAAGATGTTCGCGGGATGGTTGAAGACCTCCTGCGGCGTGGCGATCTGCTGGACAACGCCGTCCTTCATGACCACGATGCGGTCGCCAAGGGTCATGGCCTCGGTCTGGTCGTGAGTAACGTAGATGAAGGTGCCCTTAATCTCGTGACGCAGCTTAATGAGCTCGGCACGCATCTGGTTACGCAGCTTGGCGTCCAGGTTGGACAGCGGCTCGTCCATCAGGAAGACCTTGGGGTCACGCACGATGGCGCGGCCGATAGCGACACGCTGGCGTTGGCCGCCGGAGAGCGCCTTGGGCTTACGGTCGAGGTACTCGGTAATGCCCAGAATCTCGGCAGCGGAGCGAACCTTGCGGTCGATCTCGTCCTTGGGGACCTTCTTGAGCTCAAGCGTAAACGCCATGTTCTCGTACACCGTCATATTGGGGTACAGAGCATAGCTCTGGAACACCATGGCGATGTCGCGGTCCTTGGGTGCCACGTCGTTGACGCGCTTGCCATCGATGAGCACATCGCCCGAGGTGATGTCCTCCAGGCCGGCGACCATGCGCATCGTCGTGGACTTGCCGCAGCCAGAGGGGCCAACGAGGACGACGAACTCCTGGTCGTGAACGGTGAGGTTGAAGTCCTCTACAGCGAGCACACCGTCCTCGGTAACCTTGAGGTTGTGTTTCTTCTCCTCGGTCTTCTTCTTTTTGCCAAAGAAGCCCTTCTTTTTTGACTCGTTGTTGGGATACACCTTCTGAACATGTTTGAGAACGATCTCGGCCATGTCTCTACCTTTCGATACGCGGCGCCGCGCTGAGGGGCGCCGCAGAAACTTGCAAAACAGTTACGGCATCAGCCCTTGACGGCACCTGCCACCACGCCGTCGATGATGTACTTCTGACAGAGGATGTACATGATGACGATGGGGATAACGACCATCATGATGCAGGCCATCATGGGGCCGAGCTCGACGTGGCCGTAGCCGCCGCGGAAGTACTGGATCAAGATAGGAATGGTCTTGTACTTGGTGGAGTCGAGCGTAAGGTAGGGCAGCAGATAGTCGTTCCAGACCCACATGGTCTCGAGGATGCCGACCGAAAGATAGGTGGGCTTCATGATGGGAAGGACGATCTTAAAGAACACCTGGACCGGGTTGCAGCCATCAATCATGGCCGCCTCCTCGATCTCGAGCGGGATGTTCTTTACAAAACCGGCGAACATAAAGACCGCCAGGCCCGCGCCAAAGCCGAGGTAGATAAAGCAGATGTTGAACGGCGTGTTGAAGCCGATGCGGTCCGCCAAATTGGACAGCGTGAACATGAGCATCTGGAAGGGCACGACCATCGAGAACACGAACAGGTAATAGAAGAAGTTCGAGATCTTGTTGTTGACACGAACCACGTACCAAGCGCACATGGAGCAGCACACCAAGATCAGCACGACCGACGTGACCGTGATGATGAGCGAGTACATAAATGCCGAGGCAAAGCCCTGCTCGTTAAGGGCGTGCATGTAGTTTGCGAGGCCGTTGAACGTCTCGGGCGTGAGCAGATCGAACGCCGTGGTGGTGCTGATTGCGGTCGCTTTCTTAAAGGAATTGAGCGCAATCATGAACACGGGGTAGATCCACGCGAGCGACAGAATCGTAAAGAAAATCGAGAGCGCGCGGTTGATAACCTTATCGCGTTTCATTACTGCTGCACCTCCTTGGACCTCGTGGCCTTAAGCTGAATCATGGAGATGGCTACGACCAGGATGCAGAAGATAACCGCCTTGGCCTGACCGATGCCCTGCCATGCGATACCGGCACGCGAATAGAACGTGTTGTAGATGTTCAGGGCGAGCATCTCGGTGGAGTGCGCGGGAGCGCCGCCGGTAAGGGCGAGGTTCTGGTCGAACAGCTTAAAGCCGTTGGTGATGGACAGGAACAGGCAGATGGTGATGGTCGGCATCAGGTTAGGGATCTTAACCTTCCAAAACGTCTGCCATGCCGTGGCACCGTCGACCTTGGCGGCCTCGATGTAGTCGGACGGAATGGACTGCAGACCAGCGATGTAGATGATCATCATGTAGCCGACCTGCTGCCACAGGGTCAGGATGATAAGGCCCCAGAAGCCAGCAGCAGAGTTAAGGGCGATGAGCTGGGCGCCCACGTTGGAGAGCAGGCAGTTGATCAGAATCTGCCAGATGTAGCCCAGCACGATGCCGCCGATCAGGTTAGGCATAAAGAAGATCGTACGGAAGATGTTGGTGCCCTTGAGCGCTTTGCGGGTGAGCGCCTGCGCGATGGCGAGGGCGATCACGTTGATGAGCACCGTCGACAGGAAGGCAAACGCCACGGTAAAGAAGAACGACGTGGCAAACTGCGGATCGGACAGTGCGCGCACGTAGTTCTCAATACCGACAAAATGCGCGTTGTCAATGGTAATAAACTGGCAGAACGAGAGATAGAAGCCCTGGATAAAGGGAATCACGAACCCGATCATAAACGCCAGGCACGTGGGCAGCATAAAGAGCGGCCACCAGCGCTTGAGTGCTTTGCCCATAGAAGGGTCCTTTCAATATGCAGGGGGCGGGCAAACCAACGTCTGCCCGCCCCCTGTCGCTAATCAGATAGCTTGGGCAGCAACTACTTACTCGGAAGCAGCCTTCTCGGTCTTCCAGCCATCGACGAAGGCGTTCTTGACGCCGTCCCACTTGCTGTTATCGGCAGCGTAGGCAATCAGAGCCTGCTTGAGGTTCTTCTTCCACTCCTCGGAGGGGATGTAGACGAAGTCCCAAGCGACGGTCTTCTTGCCGTCCTTGGCCATGGCAACGGCCTGCTGCGAGAAGACGTTGGTGGTTTCCTTGGCGCTCTTGAACGGAGCGGTCAGACCCATCTTGTCGGCGATGATGCTGGTCGGGGTGTCAGCGGTGACGCACCAGTACATGAAGTCCTCGGTGGCCTTCTGGGCATCCTCGGAAGCCTGGGAGCTGACGCACCAGTAGTTCTCGCCGCCGGAGCACAGGCCCTGGTTCTCCTCGCCGTCGACGCCGATGTAGATCGGCAGCATGCCGAGCTGGTCGTCGGTCATACCGGCCTTGGTGAGGTCAGCGTATGCCCAAGAGCCGTTCTGATAGAAGACGGCCTTGCCGGTTGCGAACTCGTTGGTGGCGTCGTCGCCGGTCTTGGAGGCAAGCTGCGAAGGATCGCAGGTGGAGTCGGTGATGTACAGGTCGAAAATCTGCTTGAAGTTGTCGAGATACTCGCCCTTGATCTCGTCGTCCTCCTGGTTGTGCTCCTTCTCGAACTCGTAGTAGAGCGGGAGGTTGGCGAGGTGGGTGGTGTAGCGCCAGCTGGAGGAGTCATCCATGCCGGCAGAAGTGAAGGCACCCTCAACGCCAAGCTCGTCCTTGCGGGCCTGGATGTCGTCGGCACAAGCCTTCAGCTTGTCGAAGGAGTTGATGTCCTCGGCCTTGTAGCCAGCCTTCTCGAGCAGCTGCTTGTTGTAAATGATGCCGTAGCTCTCCTGGACCCAGTCGATGCCCAGATCCTTGCCATCGGACTGCAGAGCCAGGGAGTCGTCAATGAGCTCACCGCGGAGCTTGGTATCGGACAGGTCGGCGCAGTAATCCTTCCAGTTCTTAAGACCGGTGGGGCCGTTGACCTGGAACAGGGTCGGAGCGGAGCTCTTGGACATCTCGGACTTGAGCTTCTCCTCGTAGGTGTTGGAGGCAGCGGTCACGATCTTGACCTCGACGCCCTTCTCCTTCTTATAGGCCTTGGCGATCTCCTTCCACTCCTTGTCGACCTCGGGCTTGAATTGGAGGAAGTAGACCTCGGCAGCGTCACCAGAAGCAGAGGAGCCGGAGCCGGCGGAGCCACCGCAGCCCACGAGACCCAGACCAAGAACCGCAGCCGCGGAACCAGCAAAGCCCAGGAACTGCCTTCTGCTCATTTCGTTCTTCATTACAATCCACCCTTTCACACCGTGGCGGCACCCTTTGCCGCCGCCTTCGGAGATTGGCTCGGGGACTTTGCCCCTTTTGCTGATTTGTACAATACGCTATTTGGCTAGTTGTTTGAACAAGTATTACTAGAGCGGTAGAAAAACTTCGGTGAACGGTAATATTCAACTTGATACTTGACAAGTTTTGTATAAACAATTATTTGTTATCGAATGCAGAGAAAACGCCCGGTCAAGCCGATGCATCGTCGGTTTGACCGGGCGTTTTCGCTTTGAGGGCATAAGTCTCGTCAGGCTGCGAGCTAGCCGGCTATCGCTTGGAGTTGACGCGGTAGTGGAAGATCTCGGGATGCGTGCGGGCATGCGTGACCTCAAACAAGATGCCGTCCGAGGTGTACGACTGGCTCTCCATGACGGCGACACAGTTGTACTTACCAAGGTCAAGATAGCTGCAGTCCTCATCGTTGGCGAGCTCGACACTCACCGTACGACGGCTCGCCATCACCTTGACGCCGCGTTTGTGCTCCAGATAGTCGTAAATTGACTTTGCGGCGATCTCGGGCGTCAGACCCTTGGCGATCGACTCCAAAAAGTAACCATGGTCTACTTGGCGCGCATTGCCGTTAAGGCTTCGGACACGCACCACGCGAATCAGCTCCTCGCCCACCTTAAAGCCCAGGCGACGAGAGAGTTGCTCAGTGCAAATCAAATGTTCAAAAGACTTGACCTCGGTCGATGCGACGGCATTGTTGCGTTTTGCGAACTCGCCAAACGACTCAACCTCTTCGAGTGCGCCCAACATGTCGGTTTCGCCCTTAAGCCAAATAACGCGCACGCCCTTGCCGTGTATGGGCTGCACAAACATCCCGTCGGCCAGCATACCCAAGGCGCGACGGACGGTATTGCGCGTGCATCCGAACTCCGCGGTCAGCTCGGCTTCGGTTGGCAGCATCTCCTGAAACGCATAGGTCCCGTTAATGATGCGCGAACGGATCTCACGGTAGATTCCTTCGTAAATCGCTTTTGGCATGACTTCACCTCTACATTGTTCATTTCCGGCTAGGCACGATAGCATTTCTTAAAGTTGTTTAAACCGAATATCGGTAAAGCGACAGGATTTAACCGTTGACGGTTTCTGTCATGCCCAAATCGGTTTCGCTCAAAACTGCCGGTACGACAATCGTCTGGTCCTCTACAATGAATCCATTGTTTAAACGTTTCCCCACGCGCAACGCGCCTCGATATTCGGAAGGCAGAACATGCTGCAAAAAATCCAACGCTTTGGCGGGGCAATGTTCGCGCCCGCCATGCTGTTTTCTATATCAGGCCTCATGGTCGGCGTCTCCGCTCTCGCAACGACTGCGGACATCGTCGGCGATCTCGCCGTATACGGAACCCCTTGGTACGCTTTTTGGACCATCATCCAGCGCGGCTCGTGGACGGTCTTTAAACGCCTCCCGCTCCTTTTTGCCGTAGCGCTGCCCATCGGTCTTGCCCAAAAACAACCGGCTCGTTGCTGCCTCGAGGCTCTCGTCGCCTATTTTGCCTACTGCTTCTTTTTGAGCGAGATCATTAAGCTGAGCGGAGACAATCTTGGACTTAAGTACCCGTCGTCTTTGACCTCCGCTAGCGGCATCACCATCATCGACGGCATCAAGACGCTCGACACCGGCATTATCGGCCCGCTGGCGGTATCGGCAACCGTCGTCGCCATCCATGACCGCTTCTACGATGCCAAGGTTCCCGATTGGCTCGGCACCTTCTCGGGCTCCTCGCTGGTCTACCTCATCAGCTTTTTTGCCGTGTTTGCCCTTGCCGCTATCTCGGCCGCCATCGTGCCCTCCGTATACGCAATGACCGAAACGCTGCGCCATGCACTTACGAGCGTCGGCCCCTTTGGCGTGGGCATCTTTGTGCTTTTGGAGCGAGCGCTCGAGCCCATGGGGCTGCACCACCTGCTCTACATGCCGATCTACTACGACAACCTGGTCATTAACGACGGCATCTACGCCACGTGGAGCAGCTTGCTCCCCATCCTCTCCCATAGCACGCGCCCCCTTAATGAGCTTGCGCCGTGGGCCGGTTTTACCGCCACTGGCTGGGTCAAGCTCTTTGGCCTTCCTGCCATCGCAGCCGCGTTCTACTCCACCGCAAAACCCGAGCGCCGCGCCGGCCTCAGGGTCATCCTTGTTCCCGCCATCATCGCCTCGGTGGTTTGCGGCGTTACCGAGCCACTCGAGTTTCTCTTTATGTTCACCCACCCCGGGCTCTTTTTTCTCTACGCCGTCTTATCGTCTTGCCTTGCCACAACCATGAATCTCTTTGGCATCGTCGGCATCTTCTCGGGCGGCCTCATGGAGATGGCAGCCTTCAACTTTATTCCGCTCATGCGCACGCATGCCGGTGCCTATCTTTTGGCGCTCGGTATCGGCCTTGCCTTTAGCCTCATCTTTTTTGTTAGTTTTCGAGCACTCATCTTGGCCTATGACCTTAAGACGCCGGGCCGCGAGGATCATGTCGCCAATCGCGCGGCAATCGATCGTTTAACGGAAAGCGGCTTTGCCAAAGAGCAATCTCCCAACGACGAGGCCGATAGTCGATCCGATCAAGATCACGTCCTCGCTGAGCGGGTAATTCAGCTTTTAGGTGGCGTTGGCAATATCGTGGGCGCAACCAACTGCGCCACGCGTCTGCGCGTCGAGGTCGCAGACCCTTCCATCGTTGCAGATAACGCATCGTTTGTCGCGGTGGGCGCCAAGGGCCTCATCATTACGGGCAAGACCGCCCAGGTGGTCATCGGCATCTCCGTTCCCCGCGTTAAAGAGCATTTTGACCAGATTATGGGCCTCGAGCCGGGATTTGTGCCCACCACCTCGGCCTCCCCTGCCGCCAGCGCAGTCCATAAGCGCGGCGATATCTGCTTCTTCGATATCGACGGAACGCTCGCCTGGCAAGACCCTCGAGTGGCGCAAGAGCTTCCCGAGAGCGAGCGAGACCTCTCCCCCTATCCCAACGAGGCGGTTTCGCAGGCAATCCGCGAGTTTGTCGCCAACGGCAACATGGCCTTTATCTGCACGGGACGTACCCTCAGCTGCATCCACCCCAAACTTCTTGAGCTGCCCTGGACCGGCATCGTCTGTCTTGCGGGTGGTTACGCCGAGATCAACGGACACGCAATTCGCGATCTGTCGATGACGCCCGGTATGCTGCAGCGTCTTGCCCCCTACCTTGAGCAATCGGGCGAGGTCATCCGCTTTGAGGGCCTCAACGGCGTCGTGCGCATGAGTGCCGATGCCCCCGATGCTCCCGGATACGCGCGCACCCTGGGCGACGCAGTCACGCAGCTGCAACATTACAGTGTCTACAAGATCTTGATGTCTACATCGCTCGCCAACCACATCGCTCAAGATAAGGCGCTTGAGCCGCTGCTGTGCTTTAACGAGCTCGAACTCAAGGTAACCGAAATCTCGCCCCGCGAATGCACGAAGCGCGGGGGCATCCAGTCTGTACTCGACGCCCTCGATCCCCACCACGGAACCGTATACGGCATCGGCGACGCCAGCAATGACGTCTCGCTGATGAACGCCGTCGATGTCGGTATCGCCATGGGCAATGCGCCGGACTATCTCAAAAAGCGCGCCGACTACATCACCGACTCGGTCGACAAAAATGGCGTCGTCAAGGCGCTCGAGCACTTTAGGCTTATATAAGCAGCCGGCACGCGCACGCGTCCCGTTTCCCCAAATCGCCAAAACAGACGCGCCGGCAACTCCAATGTGGCAATATGGTATCTGCACACCGCAACGATGCAACCTAAGAAAGAATGCGAGAACCCGTGTCCAGTCCGTTTACCAGCTTTTTAGCCCAGCACTTTGACCAGATCAACGACTATCTGGCCACGTTCTTTGACGGACAGGCGACCTCTGCCGATATCGAGCGCTACCTGTATACCCCGCTCTCGACATTTACGGCCAATGCCGGCAAGCGCCACCGCCCGCTCATCTGCATGCTCGCCGCCACCGCGGTAGGTGGCAGCTTTGAGAGCGCCCGCAGCGCGGCGGCAGCTATCGAGCACTTTCAGTCGGGAGCGCTTATCCATGACGACATCGCCGACAACGGACAGCTTCGTCGAGGTAAGCCCTGCATGCACCTTACCGAGGGCACGGGCCTTGCCATCAATTGTGGCGACCTGGCGCTCACCATGGTCACCAAGACGGTTCTCGACGACCCCACGCTGGAGTCCGACGTGAAGCTGCGTGTGCTCCACGAGCTTACCGAGATGATCGTCCGCACCATCGAGGGTCAAGCGCTCGACCTGGGTTGGGTCCGTGACGGGCGCTTTGATATCTCGGTTGATGACTACCTGGGCATGGCGACGCACAAGACCGCGTTTTACAGCGGAGCCACGCCGCTTGCCGCCGGGGCCATTATCGGCGGCGGCAGCGATGAGCAAATCGAAGCGCTGCGCGCCTTTGGCCTGCACACGGGCCTCGCCTTTCAGATTCAGGACGACCTGCTCAACCTTGTCGGCACTAAGGAAGCCGCCAACAAGGACTTCCGCACCGACATCACCGAGGGCAAGCGCACGCTTGTCGCCGTACACGCCCTCTCTGATGAGCGCCACCACGACGAGATCGAGGCGATTCTTTCCTCGGGCACCGATGATCCCGCGCAGCTCGCACGCGCCGTGGAGATCTTCCAGGAGACCGGCTCTATCGATTACGCCCACACTTACGCGCTCGACCTGACCGCTAAGGCCAAAGCGGCCATCGAGAACGTTGAGCTTGATCCGCACGCACGTGAGCTGTTCCTCTCCATGGCAGATTTCTTTGTGGAGCGCCTTAACTAACGGGGGTTATAAAACCTGTCAGCAGCGTATTTAGGCACAACTTGCTACACTGTTGAGTGCATGTTTATGCATCCCTTTGCGTTGTCTATCCGACAGACGCTCAAATAGTACGAATGGTACGCCGAAAGGGGTTCGTTCATGGAACCTATTACAACGGGCATGCAAGGAGCAGCCGTCGAGGACGTGCAGTCTCGTCTCCTGCAGCTCGGCTACACGATTGATGCCGCCGAAGTCACAGACAAGTACTTTGGAGCCACCACTGAGCAGGCCGTCAGCACCTTCAGGCTCGACAGCGGCCTTGCTGCCGGTCATGCCGTCGATATCCCCTGCTGGAGCGCCCTTGTAGACGCTTCGTATAAGCTGGGCGACCGCACTCTCTATCTGCGCATGCCCAATTTCCATGGCGCCGATGTGCAGGCCCTGCAGCGCGCTCTCAACGTTTTGGGCTTTGCCTGTGGCGAAGACGACGGCTACTTTGGTCCGCATACCGAGGCCGCCCTGCAGCAGTTCCAGGAAAATGTCGGCCTGTTTGCCGACGGCATGGCCTTCCAGGACACCTACGCCTACATCAACCGCCTGCACCATGTGTGGGAGGGCAAGCCCTCGGTCACCGAAGCCGAGTCCCGTATCGGTTTTGCTCGCGCCGCCAACGTGCTCGAGCGTTTCCAGATTGCCGTTATCGGCGAGGACCCCATCGCACGCAGCGTTGCGTCGCGCATGTGGAATATCGCCACGGCAACGACCGACAACAGCGGCATGATGCTCTGCGATTCCGAGGTCCCAACCGACGTTGACCTGGTGCTCGAGATCGCAAGCGACGAGCTGCCCGCCGACGCCGCACCGCGCGCCACGATTGCCCTCGCCGAGTGCCACAACCTGGCCCAGCGCATCCGCACTGCCAATGTCGCCGCGCAGCAGAAGCCGGCTCGCATTCGCATTGAGCTCACGGGCATGACGCGCTACAACGGCACCTTCACGGCCAGCGACGCGCAGACACTCGCCGTACGCCTGCTCGACGGCGTTTGCGATGCCCTCGCAGATTAGGTAAACTAAACGAGTTGCTTTTGGGCAACACCACACATTGGGACGTAGTTCAACGGTAGAACTCCGGTTTTTGGTGCCGGCTGTTGGGGGTTCGAATCCCTCCGTCCCAGCCAAAGAAACAAGCCTCTCGAACGCATAGCCGATCGGGAGGCTTTTCTTGTGAGCAAGCGGAGGGATTCGAACCCGCAAGGAATCTACCTATATAAGACAGACGCCCCAGGCCCATAACGACCAAGAGCGCCTTGCATCTAGAATTATCAGCCCTGTTCCGAAAAGCGAGCCGCATGCAACAACCAAGTAACCACAGGCCCCGGGAGAGCGGGGACACCGGCTTAGGTTTATCGCGAGTTCCGCACGAACAGGAGGCCACTTAATGTGGCCTCCGTCGTGAGCAGGACTGTAGAGCAGGAAACCTAAGCCGGTGTCCCCGCTCTCCCGGGGCCGGCGGAATCTAGTTGTTCAGCATGCGGTCGAAGCTTCCCGAGTCGCCATCCCGATAGTCTGCGGTCATCAGAATCTCCTGCGGAATGCGCCCGCCTTCACGTAGCACGTTGCGGAACTGCACGCGCGTAACCATGGGCAGATCCTTGATCGTCGCTGCCAGGTTCTGCGGCACGCCCTGGTTGGCAGCCGCGGGCTCGCACTCGCCGCCGGCCCTCACGCGACGCTTATGCTCGGCGAGCATGGCGCGGTACATGCCGGCATGCAGGCGAATCTCAACCACATTGGCATTGCGAGCCTGTTCGACGATGCGCGCGCCCTCGCGATCGATATCGCCCACGTAGTAGACGTAGTTAAAGCGATAGCCAATCTCGGCCAGATAATCATCCAGTGCGTGCGAGACGCTCGCCTTGCAGCCGCCGCCAAAAATCACGCCGCCCACCTTGGTACCAAAGAGCTTGGCATGTTTGCGTCCGCGCAGGAGCTTGACGATCTCGTCGTAGGTATCCAGGTTCTCGACCATAATGAACGGCTTGTCGGCACCCAGCGTAAAGAAGCCCGTAAAGTGCACGGGGCGATTGGGGGCGACCTTGATCGCCTGCATGCTAATGCCCTTTTCGGTCATACGTCTGATCAGGCGCTCACCGTGCTTGCCGTCAAAAGCCTTCTCGTCGTTAAAGATCTGGTAGGCACGCTGGCGGCGCGAGGCAACCGGCGTATCGGCACCTCGGTTCTGCTCGATCCAAGCCTGGATGATTGCGATTTCCTCGGCAATCTTGCGGTTGGACATCTCGTTGTGCTGAGTGCGCTGCGGAGCCTTTTTGCCGTCCTTGCCCTCGACCTTTACGATCTGTGTCTGCTGCTCCTTGATCTTAGAGAGCGCCGTAGGCGTAGGGACAACTTTGAGCAGCTGCCTGCCTAAAACGCGGGCAAGGGCAAACGCCGAGACCTCGCCGTGGACTGCCGACTTGGGCTGCTGGGCAGCGGTATCTGCTGCGGTAGACTCCGGCTTCTTCTGAGACTTGCGCTTAGAATCGCCTTGGGAATTGCGCTCGCGCTTCGGCATAGGCGCCTGCTTCTGCGGACGATCAGACTTACTCTCCTTCGCTGGCTGGCACTTAGGCTGCCCCGAAGAAACCTCGACCTTCGCATCCTCGTCCTGCGGCGTGGTCTTCTCGGCTGCAGTCTCGGCATGGGAACTGCGGCCCCCACGATGGCGACGGCGGCGAGGCCTGCTCGAAGCGCTCTGCTCTGTCCGCTCATCACTAGGCTGCTGGCCCTTGGCCTCGGCATCAACCTCAAACTGCGGCTCAGCAGGCTTCTGTTCGCGAGCCGCCGGCTCAACGGCCTTCTCGTCCTGAGTGGTCGAAGCCGGCTCGCTCTTCTCCTGACGCCTTACGGGATACGCGCGTCCCGCAAAACCGCGGCCGGGACGACACGAACCCGGAGCTCTCTTGGCAGACTCCTCAACATCGTCTGCAACCTCAGAAGACTCTTCAACCTCACGCGCGGCATCCTGCGCTGCAGCCTTAAAGTGAGCACCGCGACGACGCTTGGGCTCTTGGGCCTCCACGGGCTTTTGCTCCTTCGCGGGCTTCTGCGACTCGACAGCAACCTCGGTCTCAACAACCTCGGCATCCGTCTCACCCTTTTGAGCAACGGCGCGACGGAAGCGCTCCTGCTGGGCGCGGCGCTGCGCATCGCGCTTGCCGCCCCCGCCAAAACCGCCGCGTCCTGCCTTGGCCGTAAAGGCACGCACGACGTTCTCATCGAGCAACTCATCGGTGTCGACATGCTCACGCGAAGCAACTTCTTCCACAGCAGACACGTCAGCGGAATCCTCGACGACAAAATCCTCGACGGACTCGGCAGGCTGCTCCTGGGCATCGCGGATCTCGGCATTGATGGTATAGAACGCCGGGCGCCCGTTAATGCCGCTACCCTCGATCTTGGTCACGATATTTGCCGCGATAAGCTCATCGCGCATCGCCTTGGTGTCACATTCCTTATCGACGGAGCGGAAAATCTGCGCCAGCGCACTCGACTTAATCTTGAGCGCCTTGCGGCAGAGCAGGTCGTAGGCAACCAGCTTGGCACGCTCGGCAGAAAGCGACGTCTGGCTGCTCAGACGTTCAGCCAGGGCATCGACATTATTTTGGTTATCGGAATATACCGTCTTGGCCACGGGGCCCCTTTCATATGCACACATATACGTCTATATGGTACAACGCGCGCCCTTATCCACGCAAAACATCTGCGAGAACACTCGAGCGTCACCCGCTTTTGCATGAAAAAAAGACCGAGCCCGCGAAGTCGCGGACCCGGTCTTTCCGAGTCATATAGATGTGACGTTCAACGCGTCAGGTCGACTAAGCCTTGGCGGCCTCGGCGTCGACAGGAGCCTCGGCAGCAGCAGCGCGGCCATACTCGGCCTTGCCCATCTCGGACCACTCGGGCTCCTCGTCGGGCATGGAACCGGCCTCCTTGCCGAAGAACTCCTTGAGGCAGTTAACGGCAACGATGAGGCCCAGGACCATCAGCAGGACGGCGAAGACAAGCTGCAGGCCCTTGGTGGCGGCGACGGAGACGGCGGCCGTGGTGGCGGTAGCCGGGATGGTGCCGAAGAAGCCGTAAGCCTGGACAGCGGCCATGCAGCCCATGGCGCTCTGGACCAGCGAGGTGAAGGTGCAGCAGAGCAGGAAGACGACGGGCACGTAGAGCATCCAGCCCTTGCGGCCGGTGCACTTGCAGAACACGGCGAGGGTGATCATGGTCATGCCGCCGAGCAGCTGGTTGGAAGCACCAAAGAGCGGCCAGATGTTGGCATAGCCACCAAAAGCGAGGGCGAGACCGGGAAGCAGGGTGACGACCGTGGCGAACCAGGGGTTGCCGAGGACCTTCATGTAGCCGGCCTTGGACTCGATGGCCAGGGCGTCGTTGGTCTGGGCAAAGAACTCGGAGAACGAGGTGCGGGCGATGCGGGCGACGGCGTCGAGCGAGGTCAGGGCCAGAGCGGAAACGTTCATGGTCATAAAGACGGTAGCGAGCGTGCCGTCAACACCGAAGGCCTGCATACCGCGGGAGATGCCAGCGGCGAAGATCTGGAACGGGGTGGAAGCGACGCCGGCGTTGAGGGCGCCGGTACCGGCGGTGTTCATGTCGGAGAACATGATGCCGGCGACGATGATGGCAAGGATGCCGACGAAGGACTCGACGATCATGGCGCCGTAACCGACCTTGACGGCGTCCTGCTCCTTCTCGACCTGCTTAGAAGAGGTGCCGGAAGAAACGAGGCTGTGGAAACCGGAAAGAGCACCGCAAGCGACGGAGACGAACAGGACCGGGAACATCATGCCGGAGGCAGTGGAGAAGCCTGTGAAGACCGGAGCGGTGATAGTGGCCTGACCGTTGACGCCCAGGACGACGATGCCGAGGACAGCGCAGACGATCATGACGATCATCATGATGGAAGTGAGGTAGTCACGCGGGGTCTTGAGCATCTGGATGGGCATAGCGCCAGCGAAGACCAGGTAGACCATAACGACGGCGAACCACTGGAACTTATCCAGGTAGACCGGGAACTGCATACCGACGGCGAACATGAGAACCATGAGGACCACGCCGGTGACGAACTCGGCAGCGCCGGTGAGGTTGAACTTCTTCTGGGCCCAACCAAAGGCGATAGCGACGAAGGTGAACAGGATGGAGATGGTACCAGCGCAGCCGGCGGCATAGGACTTGGTGAAGTCGACGGCACCGGTAGCAGCACCAGAAGCGTCAACGGCCGGGGTGAACATGAACGTCTTGCAGACCATGTCGGTGAAAGCGGCGATGACGATGATGCAGAACAGCCAGCAGAACAGCAGGAACAGGCGACGGCCGGTCTTGCCGATGTACTTCTCGATGAGCTGAGCGAGCGACTTGCCGTTGTTCTTCATCGAAGCGTACAGGGCACCAAAGTCGTGGACGGCACCAAAGAAGATGCCGCCGACGAGGACCCAGAGCACGACGGGCAGCCAGCCAAAGGCCATGGCGACGATCGTACCCGTGACAGGGCCAGCACCGCAGATCGAGCTGAACTGGTGCGAGAACGCGGTGAAGGCGGAGACGGGCGAGAAGCTCTTGCCGTCCTTCATGCGCTTGGCCGGCGTGAGGGCCTCCTTGTCAACGCCCCACTTGTTGGCCAGCCAGCGGCCGTAGCCCAGATAGCCGCAGGCGAGCACCGCCGCGGCCACAACCATGAGCAAAACTCCGTTCATTACATTTCCTCCTCTAAAAAGAACTTCCTAGACATAAAAAATGAGGGCCGTCGGTTGCGCTCGACGGCCCTCATCTTCATCAGCCGCCCGTTATCGTACGGGCTAGCTGTATGTGCTAACCCGCATCAGATAATTACTACGCTGATAATGTTTAGCTGATGCGTGAACATGTCTAAGAAATCCTCTTCAATCATGATGTGAACGATCCGTGCGTGTTCACATCCCCCAGTGGTTGAAAAGGAGTATGAAACTTTAGTTACCTAAAGTCAACGCAAATTTGTAATGAATTTTCAGCTTTTTTTGAATTTCTCGGTATAAAACGCCACTGACCTCGGACTTTACCCCACGACAGTTTTTGCATGAGAGATGCCCCTCGGG
>NZ_QSHC01000024.1:0-2936 GCF_003467545.1 Collinsella sp. AM38-1BH
TCCCTCGCGCGACTCTGCGAAGCCGTGAGCGAGAGGGAAAGGTATCTCCCCGCCCCGCGCCCCGCAGCAGCCAGCGCCACGCGCTAGTAGTTCACCACCTGCTCCTCAAAGTACGCCTTCGGGTGGTTGCACACCGGGCACACCTCGGGCGCCTCGGCACCAACATGCAGGTGTCCGCAGTTCAGGCACTTCCACACCTTTACACCCTCGCGCTCAAACACCTCGCCCGACTCAATGCGCTCGACGAGCTTGTTGTAGCGCTCCTCGTGAGCCTTCTCGACAGCAGCGACGCCGCGGAACTTCGCGGCGATCTCGGCAAAGCCCTCCTCCTCGGCGGTCTTGGCAAACTCGTCGTACATCTCGGTCCACTCGTAGTTCTCTCCCGCGGCGGCATCGCGCAGGTTATCCAGAGTGCTGGGAACGGCGCCATCGTGCAGATACTTAAACCACAGCTTGGCGTGCTCGGACTCGTTGCCCGCCGTCTCGGCAAAGATATTCGAGATCTGAACGTAGCCGTCCTTTTTTGCCTTGGATGCATAGTAGCGATACTTGGTGTGCGCCTGAGACTCACCGGCAAAAGCGGTCTCGAGGTTCTTCTTGGTTTGAGAGCTCTCAAAATCCATAGGTGTACTTCCCTTCAATACATGCCGCCCATAGGCTTTGAGCGGCCTTATTTTATGGTACCCCCTGCCGAAAATCTAAACCTTAAAATTCGAGCGGGCTACACACTCAGCCAACGATCGTCCTCGGAGCGGCAAAAGCCCTCGCGCTCCAGATCGGCCAGAATACTCGCGACCAGCTCACACTCGACCGGCGCTCGACCGGCCGCCGCCTCCATCTCGTCAACGCCTGCGACGGCCTCATCGAGCGTAATCCCCGCCGGCTGGTCATCGCGCGCTGCCAGCAACATGCGCACGATATGCGCGCGCTTTTGGCGACGCGAGCCCTCAAACTTTGATTGACGGCTATAGCCCGCCGAGCGCCTGGACGGATTGGGCAACGTCTTTTTTAGATATGCGCCGTAATCTAGCAACGCGTAATACCACGCGCGCGGCGTATCGGCATCATCGAGCGGCACGGCAAAGGGAGCGATCTTGTCGAGCGCCGCACCGGGGGCCGCCGGACAGGCCGCCTGAATCAGCGGCACCAGTTCGCGATCGGGAACGGCGGGCACATCGGGAAAGAAATGATGCAGAAAGACCGTGCGCACGTTGGTCTCCAGATACACACCCGGAAGATCAAACGCAAACGACCGGATACCCTGCGCCGTTGCCGGGCCAATACCAGGCAGAGCGACCAAGTCGCGCGTCTCACGCGGAAACTCCCCATCCCAGTCCTCTGCAACGCGCTGAGCGGCCTTGTGGAGCGCCAGAGCGCGTCGATTGTAGCCCATGCCCTGCCAAGCGTCTAAAACATCGGAAGGCGCGGCCTGAGCGAGCGCCCGGACGGTCGGAAAGCGATCGAGCCACGCCGGCATGCGCGTCTCCACGCGCGGAACCTGTGTCTGCTGCAGCATGACCTCGGAGAGCCAGATGATATATGGGTCGCGCGTGCGGCGCCACGGAAGGTCGCGATAACGCAGAACCCCTTCCGAACGAATCATCGAACGAAAGGGGTCCTGAATCATGGCAATGCTCCTTATGCGGCGCTATTCCTCCCGGCAGGCGCACGCACAGGTGGCGTACTCGGGAAACGCATCGCGATCGGCGAACTTGGGATCGACAGCCGGGAACTGGCGATGGGCGACGATGTCGCCGAGCGAAACGGAATCGAGGTAGTCGCGCATCAACGCCTGGGCTCCGGCCCACAGGGGATGATAGCAGCACGTGCCCATGCGCGCACAGTCACCATCGGGCGCGGTGCAATCGTTCATAACCATAGGGCCCTGAACAGCCTCGACGACCTGGCGGATGGTGACATCGTCCGGACTGACCTTGAGACGCATTCCACCGTGGACGCCACGCAGGCTCTCCACAATACCGGCCTGGACCAAACCGTGTTGGATCGAACGGGCAAACGAATACGGGACATTGACCTCTTCGGCAGCGGTGCGAACAGAAAGCAAACGCTCCGGATCCTCGGTAAGCATCGCCAGCATACGAAGGGCGTAATCAGTCTTCCTCGATATGTCCATTTTTCCCCTTTCAAGGAATACGAACAGCTCGAACGAGCTCCGGGGCCGAGCTTGTGTCGAGACGCTAAATGACCGCTAGGACATCCAAATGATAAATAGGATATCCACTGAGTGCCGCGCTTGGAGCGAAATGCATCAGATGCGGCCTACAGTGCAATTTAGTATAACCTAACCCCCTGTCTCGTTGAACAGGTGTTGCGCAACAAAGCTGCTGTTTAGACAGATATACTTATTGGATTTTACTTGCGTTCCCGAAGGTACGGGGATTCTGGGCGAAGATGCGCCAGGGCGATCGTTCTATCGAAACAAAGTGCATCAAACGCAAAAAGCCACGTCCGAAGACGTGGCTTTAATTGCGTTGGCGGGAAGTACGGGGCTCGAACCCGCGACCTCCGACGTGACAGGCCGGCGCTCTAACCAAACTGAGCTAACTCCCCAGGCAGGCGTTCGCGTTTGTTTCCGCTCGCGTGCGCTGCGGGGATTAGTATACACAGAAGTCTGTCCGGCACGCAACAACTTTTTTGAAAAAATTTTTCGGTCCCTCCGGGAGGGTCTCCGGGGCTGAGGGCGGGGGTTAAGTTTGCTGCTCTACAGTCCTGCGCAAGACGGAAAGCACATTAAGTGCTTTCCTTTGCGTGCGGAACTCGCGACAAACTTAACCCCTGCCCTCAGCCCCGGAGACCCTCCCTGCCGTCACATTATTCAACCAGTTTTGCGGGCGTGCGCCGCTGCGCGGCTAGCCCGCGTGCTCCTCGGCGGGGGTGGTCTGATGGATCTTGTTGAACTTTGACCTTTGGCTCAT
>NZ_QSHC01000024.1:2946-22290 GCF_003467545.1 Collinsella sp. AM38-1BH
GTTGAACTTTGACCTTTGGCTCATAAAAAACGGGAGATGCGATCTGCATCCCCCGTTTTTGTTGCGGTTACTCTAGGTCAATAAACTTGGTGCTTATGATTTGGCCGTCGTTGACGAGCATTCTGGCCATAGTGGGACCTCGGGTACCTCTGGGGTAGCTGGCGCTGCCCGGGTTGAGGACCAAGCAACGGCCCACTTGGGCTTCTTTGGTTACGTGGGTGTGGCCGTTGATGGCTACGTCTACGGATCCCACCGGGAGGTCTTCGCGGTAGTGGGCTACAGCGAATTTGAGGCCTTCGTAGGTAAAGAGCGCCAGGCGATCCACATCGGGGCCGTAGTCGCGGTAATAATCGTTGTTGCCCAGTACGGCGCGCACAGGGGCGATGGTGCATAGATGCTCGTAGTCCATCTCCGACGTAAGGTCGCCGGCATGGATAATCAAATCCGCACCTTTAAGCTCGTCTAAGAGCGCGGGCGAAAGATAGCCGTGGGTGTCCGAGATGATGTCGATACGCTTGGCGCTTGCACTGTTCATGGGATCCTTTCCGCAAAAAACGATTTGGCAGATACATACAAAAAGGCCCCACGGCTCCGCAGACGATAGGTCCACAGGGCCGCGGGGCCAGTGTGCTAGAGACTCAGAGCCTTCTTGAGCGGCACGACGCGGCGGCGCGAAACCGGCACGCGTTCGTCGACGCCCGTAATGCCCAGCTGGATGGCGCCCGAGGGCACCGTCTCAACGTCGGTAACGCACGCCAAGTTGACGATATAGCGGCGGTGAACACGGAAGAAGCCAAAGTCGCAGAGCTTGGCCTCAAACTGCGCCAGCGAGGTCGTCGACAAAAAGCGATCATCGACGGTATAGATGCAGGAGTAATCGTCCTTGGCCATGATAAAGCGAATGTCGTCCACGGGAATGAGCACCTTGCGGCCGCCCTTTTCCACCGGGATACGCTCGATGGTCACCTTGCTGTCCGTAACCGGCTTAGCGCGTTGCATGACCTTCTCGATCGCGCGATCCAAGCGAGCTTCCTCGACCGGCTTCATCAGATAATCGACAGCATCCACGTCGAATGCCTCGACCGCATGGTCGCTATACGCAGTCACAAACACGATCGCCGGCGGATTTTTGAGCTTATGCAGCGCCTCGGCAAGTTGCAGGCCCGAGGCACCGGGCATCGAGATATCGAGAAACACGACATCCACGCGACTTTCCATAAGCATCTCGATGGCGGAGCGGACGCTCGACGCCTCCGTGATCGTGCCGATCTTGCCCGTTTGCTCGAGCAAGAAGCGAAGCTCCGAGCGAGCCGGCGCCTCATCATCCACAATCATCGCACGCAGCATAGGGATAAAACCTTTCGTCAACTAACTACGCCGGGCATCCGTCGCATGACGTTGAGCCCGTAGCCTTTTATTTTACTCTTGAATGTCAAAGATGCTCTCTGACAAATCAAGATGAAGAAGCACTTTGGTGCCCTTGCCCGGCGCCGATTCGACACGCGTATAGGAGTGTGGCCCATAAAAGCGATGGATGCGCTCCGAAATATTGTGCATGGCCACACCGGCGCCGCCGCCCTGGGGAGAGCTGGCGTCGGGACGAGCAGAGCGCTCGTCAAACAGTCTGGCGGCGGTACCCTCATCCATGCCCACGCCGTTATCAGCAACGGCAATCAAGATTGCATCCTCGCCGTCTTGGTGAACGGTCACGTCGATCCTCAGGGCGCCGTCATCGCCCATACCATGACGCACGGCGTTCTCGACAATCGGCTGAATCACGAACGCCGGCACCAGCGTATCTTCCACGTCCTCGGACACATCGAACGTTGCAAGCACGCGGTCCTCGCCAAAGCGGGCCTTCTCAAAGGTAAGGTAGCGCTTGGTCTGTGCGACCTCGCGCGAGACCGGAATAAGCGATCCCGAGTTGTCGAGCGTGGCGCGATAGAACGATGAGAACTCACGAAGCAGTTCGCGGGCCCGCAGCGGGTCGGTGCGCGTAAACGATGCAATGGTGTTCAGCGTGTTGAACAGGAAGTGCGGGTTAATCTGTGCCTGCAGCGCACGCACCTCGGCGCGCGCCGTGAGTTCCTTTTGCACCTCGAGCTCGTGGATGGCGAGCTGCGTGGACAAGATCTCGGCAAAGCCCGAGGCAAGCGCGTACTGAGTACGGTCGACGGCGCGCGGGGTCTTGTAGTAGAACTTGAGCGTGCCGACGGTACGATCGCCCACCTTGATGGGAGCGATAATGCCGGCGGGGACTTGGTTGTGCGAGCCGTCCGAACCCACGACATCCACCATACGGTTGAACGACTGCACGATGCCATGTTCGATAACGTAGCGCGTTGCAAGCGTGTGGATGGGAGAATCTGGCAATAGTTTTTCCTCAAACTCGCCCGCGCAGGCAAGCACGTTTTCCTCGTCGGTGATGGCCACCGTCATGGCGCGCGTCTCGGGCAAAATGCGCTGGCACACCAAACGCGCCGACTCCTGCGTCAGACCGCCCTTAATGTCCTCGAGCATGGCCGAGGCCACCGAGAGCGTCTCTTCGGTGTACTGCGAGCGCACCGAATCGGGATTGAGCGTCAAAAAGATAAAGATGCACAGAAAGATGCACAGCAGCGCGCAGGCAATCACCGTGGCGATCGGCTCGATGCCGGTCACCAGGGCAAAAATAAAGTACATCAGCACGCAAATGGCGCAGGCAACGGCAATGATGCGAAAGATTGATAATGAACTATCGCGCTGGGCGCGGCGGTCGATCATTCGGCCCCCTCCAGGATACTGATCAGTTGTGCGTCACGCCAAAGCCCGTCCATGATCTTGGGCCAAAAGCTCTGGAAACGCAGGTAGCTTGCAGCGTTTTGGCGCGCATAGGCCTTTGCCTCGTCGATACCATGGCGCCAGATGCGCAGGTAGCCCTCATGCTCGCGGGTAAACACGCTGCGGACCATAGCGGTCTTGCGCACGCGGTCGTCGAGCTCGCGCGAAATCCACGGGCCCGGGTAGGGCATGAGCGATGCCGCCGTAACGGGAATGAGCTCCTTTTGATGCGCGGCGAACGTCAACTTGGCCCGTTCGTAGTACCAACGGTATACATCCTGCATAAAGCGCGGTGAGCGCTTTTCGGACTCCGGAGGCAAATGGCGCACGGTCCACTCGTTATCGAACCACACGTCGTAGCCAAACATGCGCATGTTAAAGAGGTAATCCAAGTCCTCGCCGCGGGTGATAAACGGGTCAAAGGCCACACGCGTAAAGGCGCGGGCGTGCAGGGCCATCAGGCCGCCGCACACGTAGTTGGAGCGCGAGATGCGGGTGCCCGAGAGCGCCTTTTTCATCCAACGGTTGAACTCGATGCGCTTGGTCCACCAACGATGGCAGATGCCCGCCTTGTCCGCGGGAGCCAGCGGCGATCCGTCGCGATCGTAGAAATAGCCGCTCTTGACCAAGATCGGCAGGCCCTGACGCGTCTGCTGACCCAGCGCGTAGGTCGCACGCTTCATAAAGTCGGCATCGATGACAGTCTCATCGTCATCCAAAAAGATAACCGCGTCATGCCCCAGCACAGCGGCACAGGCCAGCCCCATGTTGCGGATGGCGCCGTAGCCTCGCAGACTCACGCACTCGCCCGAACCCTTGGGCGCGATCTGAGCAACCCGGTCTGCGATGCGCGAGGCCTGGGTGTTGGTGACAACGGTGACCTTGAGCGTGGGATGCGCGTCGACAATCTCGTGCACGCGCAGCGACACATCGGCTGTGGCAGAAACGGGACAGACCACCAAAAGGATGATGCGCGGGATGTCGCGCACCTGTTCAAGCGAGGCCAGGCAGCGGTCGAGTTCGGGATTGTCGGCGTTGAGTCGTGTCGAATGGTCATAGGTGCCAGGGGCGTTTGCGCGAGCGTCATCGCCCGCCCAATACGTTGGAATCACGACCGTGGCGTTCATGCCTTACCCTCCCTGCAACACAAAAACGGGACGCCGCCAAACACAGGCGACGCCCCGCGACCTAGCTGACTCCATCATACCCACTTGGGCTAATCATTGTTCGAAAGTCAGAATGTTTATTGCGGATAGCCCCAAAAGAGTATCGCGGCGGACGCAATTACCGGCAAGTTCCTATGCGGCCTGCTCTGCCGTTTGAGACATGCGGGACAGACGGACCAGCAGCGCAAAGCCCACCACCAGCAGCACGCCGATAGACAGGACGCCCAGCGAGGGGTTGCCGGTCAGCGAGGTGACGACCGACACCAAGAAGGTGCCCATAACACTTGCATAGCGGCCAAAGATATCAAAGAAGCCGTAGTACTCGTTGGACTTTTCCTTGGGAATAATGCGGCCAAAGTAGCTGCGGCTGAGCGCCTGCACGCCGCCCTGGAACAGGCCGACCAAAATGGCAAGCACCCAAAACTCAAAGGCGGTCTTGAGGAAGAACGCGGCAAAGAGCACGATGCCCATATAGGCGGCGACTGCCACCAAGATCATGTTGAGCGTGCCCACGCGGCCGGCGAGCTTGCCGTAGATGATGGCGGACGGGAAAGCCACAAACTGCGTGACGAGCAGCGCCAGGACCAACTGGGTCGAATCGATGCCCAAGGCCGATCCGTAGCTGGTTGCCATGGAGATGACCGTGTGCACGCCATCGATATAGAAGAAGAACGCGATCATGTAGACCAGCACGGTCTTGTTGTGGGCGATCTCGCGCATGGTGTGTCCGACCTCGGAGAACACGCCGCCCACAATGTAGCCGATGGTGTCTTCGGGCTTGCGCTCGCGACCGTATTTTTGCTTATAGGTGCGGATGAGCGGCAAGGTAAAGATGAGCCACCAGGCGCCGGTGATAATAAACGACAGGCGCGTGGCCAACATGGTGGGGACGCCAAGGGCCGGACCGCCCATAATGAGCGCCAGGCAGATGATGAACGGCACGGTGGAACCGATGTAGCCCCAAGCGAAGCCCGAACTCGACACGGCGTCCATGCGCTCATCGGTGGTGACATCGGGCAACATGGCGTCGTAGAACGTCATAGACGAGTTGAGGCCGATGGTGCACAGCACATAGACGGTCAAAAACGCCATGGCGGACATCGGGATAGCCTGTGCAAAGCAAAGCACGAGACCCGTCAGGAAGAAGCCCAAGAAGAACTTGATCTTGTTGCCGGCGTAATCGGCAAGCGCGCCCAGAATGGGCATGAGCATGGCGATGACCAGCGAGGCGATCGTCTGCGCATTGCCCCAGGCGACCACCAGGTCGGCCGAGGAAGCGCCGGTATTGATGGCGTTAAAGTAAATGGGCACCACCGAGGTATTGAGCAGCACGAGGGCCGAGTTTCCCACATCGTACATGACCCAGTTACGCTCGAGCTTGGTGTATTTCATGGACAGGGACCCTTCGTATTCGCCCGATATGCAGTTAATTCATCGTACCCCAATTGTCCAGAAGCACCGGTAAGGATTCGGCAAAGGGGCACGCATGGGCCCTATTCCTCGCGGTCGAACTCCTCATCGACATTGAGCACGCGACCGCTGTAGTTGACGTGACTGGTCACGGCCTCCATGTCGCCGGTCTCGATAAAACGCGCGACCGTACACTCGTAATCGACCAGCGCGCGATCAAAGACCTCGGGGAAACTCTCATTCGAGACCTTATCGGTAAAGGGATTCTTCCATGTCAGATGGCCCAGGTTACCGGTGCGCTCGGGCAGCTCCGTCGTCACGCGATGGGCAAGGCCGTCGAGCAGCGAGTAGTCGTGCACCAAGCCCTCAACCAACGAGATCGCGCGCGTCTTTACGGAGCCGGCCGGCTCAATCGCGCGGTAAAGTCGCTGCATATTGGCAACGGCGGCACCGTATTCCCCCGCCGGAATGTCAATACCGTACACGCGTCCGGCAACATAGCTCATCAGCACGCCGGCAACGCGATTGATACGGTCGGTGGTGACGATCTCGCCCGCCGGCGGGTAATCGTCGACCGTAGCGCCATCGCGTTTAAGCTGCAGCATCAGTACATCCAGGTCGCTCTCGATCACGGCATGGACCTGACTGCTCGAATCCTCAAGCTCTGAATCGGACTCCACGATGCCAAACTGTTGCTCATAGACAAAGGGGTGGGCGTTGCGGTCGAGCACGTAATGAGACAGCAGGCCCAGCGCAAAGGCGCGACCCAAGCTGGCGTCGCGCGGCAACAGATGCGACACGCCGTCGCGCAGGCACGCGAACTGGCGAGACATACGCGACCGATGCATGACCTGCGCCAGCAGCGTGCAGTCGGAAACACGCGGTGTCAGAATGTGAAAGAAAAACGGGTCGGGGCCTTGGTTGCCCAAGATAAAGGCAATGCGCTCTTCATCGGACGTGATGACGCCCTGCGGAAGACGGTCGATGCTTTCCTCGCCAAACAGATGATGGGTGATAAGCGCGGGCATAATGATCCTTTCGATTTCATTCGATGCCACCCATTATGCCCACCGCGCGCCCATGCCAAACCTGCGATGGTAAACGACGGCACGCAGACCGTCTACGCAAGCCCCAAGTGTGCTTTAACCTCGGCAGCGCGACGGCGGGACACGGGCACCGTCGAGGTTACGCGATCGAGCCTGAGCTCCATAAGACCCGTGGAACCGATCTCGACATTGTGCACGTCTTCCAAATTGACCAGATAGCTGCGATGAACGCGAATAAAGCCCTCGGAGACCAAGCGACGCTCGAGCGAAGAGATCGACTCATTGATCAGGTACGTTCCCTCGGCGCAGATGGCGTTGCAAAAATCGGCGCGCGCCTCAAAGTAGCAGACGTCTGCGGCGGGAATGAACACCTTTTTGCCCCCGCGGTCCACCGTCAGACGCAAAGGCTGGCGCGGAGCGTGGATAACACGACGGACACCCAAGGCTGCCTCGATCTTGTCGAGTGCCTTTGACAGGCGTGCGTCCTCGACCGGCTTGACGACATAATCGACGGCATCGAGGTTATAGGCATCGGCCGCATACTCGGCAAACGCCGTCACAAACACAACCACCGGCGGCGTCTTTAGGTTCTGCAGCGTCTCGGCAAGCTCAATTCCCGAGCGACCGGGCATGGTAATGTCTAAAAACAGCACGTCGGGCTTGTTCGACAGAATCGACTCCACGGCTTCGGTGACATTGCCCGCCTCGGCAATCTGGCCCACACGCGTATCCTTTTCCAACAGATAGCGTAGCTCAGCCCTAATGGGAGGTTCGTCATCAACCACCAAGATGTTCCAGCCTTCGGACATATGTGCTTCCCCTCTTTTTCTCTCAATCCAACCGCGTGCTACGCCGTCAACGGCGCCGGCTCATGCGGCTCGCCGTTCAGCTCGACGATGACCTGCGTTCCCACGCCCCCCTGGGACTTCACGCGCATGCCGGAATCTTCTCCGTAAAAGAAATGGATGCGCTGAAGCACGTTGAAGAGCGCCAGGCCGCAACCTCGCTTGACGGAGCCGTCGGCGGTAATGCTCTCGGGCTCCTCCAGGCGATGTTGCTCAAACAGATGTGCGCAGACCTCTTCGCTCATACCGATGCCATCGTCCTCGACGATGATCTCCAAACCGTCATCGGTCTCGAAAGCCCTAACATGAATAGAAAGCGGCTCGGTCTCGCGCTGCGCGTGCTTGATGCAGTTTTCGAGCAACGGCTGCAAGATAAACGGCGGCACCATGCAATCGCGCACCTCAAAGTCGATATCGACCGAGACGCGCAGACGGCCGTCGCCATAACGAGCCTGCATAAGATTGATATAGCGAGTGCCCTGTTCCACCTCGTGCTCGAGCGTGGTGAGCGTATCGGAATCAGAAAGCGTCTGACGATAGTAGTTGGAGAAGTCGATCAGCAGCGACCTGGCCTTGTCGGGCTCGGTTCGAACGAGCGACACGATGGTGCTGATGGTGTTAAACAGAAAATGAGGATCGACCTGCGATTGCAAGGCACGCAGCTCCACGCGGGCCGTAAGCTCGTCCTGGCGCTCGAGCTCAAAGCTCGCAAGCTGCGTGGAAATGAGGTCGGCAAAGCCCGAGGCAAGCGCCGTCTGGCGCATATCGATGCTGCTCAGACGGGGATAATACAGCTCGAGCGTGCCCACGCAATGCCCGCGCACGGTAAGCGGTGCGACAATACCGGCGCGCAGGCGCGGAAAGTAGCCACCCGTCTCGGTCGAGGCATCGCGCGAGAACACGCTTTGCTCACCGCTGTTGATCACGTTGAGCGTAGTCCGCAGTACCACCGGGGTGCCCGCGGGGCATTTTGCCGAGTCCTCGCCCCAGCTTGCCAACACCTGCTTGCCGTCGGTAAAGCAGATGGCAGAGGCGATAGTTTCGGACAGGATGATCTTAGAGGCGCCCAGGGCAGCTTCGGGCGTAAGGCCGCGCGACGTGTAGGCGAATATTTTTGATGCGATGGCGAGCGTGCGGTCGGTTGCGCTCGATGTGAGGTCGTCGGGAACGACAAAGACGTACGAGAAGAAGAAGCACAGCATGACCAAGCCGGCAATGACGACAACGGCCGGAACGGGATTGGGATTATCGGTTAGATCCCAGATGAGCAGCAGGATAAGCAGCGGAACGACAATACCGAGCAAGATGGCTTGAACCACATGCTGAGCGGTACGAAAGACCTTGGTAGAGTTGTAGCTCTTGCCCAGAATCAGCCTATTGAGATCCACCGTCATCCCCTTCTTACTGACGCACCCCATAGCAATAAAGAGGGCCGCAAGCGACCCTCTCCATTGCATTATGCAATCAAATACTGTGTTTTACATCCAGCCATCGATGAACGGTAGCTTAGGCGCTGTACTTGTTTGCCTCGCCGAAGCTGCCGGCTTCGACAATCCAGCCGTCCTTCATGATGACGTCCATGTTGTCGGTGTTGAGCACGTGGATGTCGGCGGCGACGTCACCATTGACGACCAGCAGGTCGGCGCACTTGCCAGCCTCGATGGAACCGGTCTCGTCCTCGATGTGGCACATCTTGGCACCGTTGAGGGTGGCGCAGGTGATGGTCTCGACCGGGGTGAAGCCGATCTTGTCGACGAACTCGTACATCTCCTCGATGGAGCAGGTGCCGTACGGGGTGACGAAGGAGAAGGAGTCGGAGCCGATCGTCATGACGACGCCGCGCTTCTTGGCCTCGCGCAGGCAGTCGTAGTTGCGCTGCAGTTCCTTCTCGACCAGGGTGCCCTCGTACTTGTCGTGCAGCTCGGGGACGTAGACGGGCGGATAGGTGGCGTACCAAGTGGGCAGGAAGGCGATCGTCGGGGTGAAGAAGGTGCCCTGCTCGGCCATGAGGTCCATGGTGCGCTCATCGATATCGAAGCCGTGGATCAGCTGCTCGCAGCCAAAGCGGACGGAATCGTAGGCAGCGGCGTGGTTGTTGTAGCAGTGGCTCCACACGGGGATGCCGACCATCTTGGCCTCTTCGACCACGGCCTGAATCTCCTCGGAGCAGTAGTGCTGGTCGCGGCCGGAGTCCCAGCGCCAGATGCCGCCACCGGTAGCCCAGATCTTGATGGCATCGGGGTTCTCGCGCAGGCGACGGCGGACGGCCTTACGCAGATCCCAAGGACCGTCGACCTGATCGCCCCAGGGGTGCGATTCCTTGTTGAGCTCCTGGCTGCAGTGGTGGGAGTCGCCGTGGCCGGCAACGCGGCAGAAGCCAAGGCCGGTTGCCAGAACGCGCGGGCCCTTGAAGACGCCCTTGTCGATGCAGTCACGGATCTGGATACCAAAGCGGCCGATCTCGCAGACGGTGGTGAGACCGTGGGTGAGGCAGTCGTAGGCCTGCTTGACGGCGACGGCCTGCTTCTCGAGGAGCGGCTGCATGACCCAGTCGGTGTCATCGTCGGTCAGGTTGCCCGAGAAGTGCAGGTGGGTGTCGATCAGGCCGGGAAGGACGGTCTTGCCGGCGGCGTCGATAACCTCAACGCCCTCGGGAAGGTCCTGCATGACACCGGCGTACTCGATCTTGCCATTGTCGTCGACGAGAACGAGGGAGTTCTCGACCGGCTCGGCACCGGTACCGTCGATGAGCTTGCCGCCAACGATTGCATACTTAGTGGACATGGTTCCTCCTTATGGATCCATATAGTGGGCGAGGCCGCGTTGGGTTAAGGCCTCACAAAACTACCCAAGTGGTGCCGGGTTCGGTGCGCGGGAGAGAGGGCCCCGCACACCCGATCCGTCCCGGCTAGGCGTTATTTTTTGCGGGAATTGGTGAAGGCCATGAGGGCCAGGCCAACAGCCAGCCAGCCGATCACGATGCTCCACTCCACCATGTTGAGGGAGGCGGGAGAGAACGGGATCACGAGCAGGCCAATGATGGTGCCGCAGGCAACGATAGCGAGGCTGATGCCAAACTTGCCGCCGGGCACCTCGTAGGGACGAGGCAGGTCGGGCTCGGTGAAGCGCATGCGCAGGCAAGCGAGGGCGACCATGCCGCAGGAGAAGATGAAGGCGAGAGCCGACACGTTGGTCAGAGGGATGAGCATGTTCTTGCCCAGGAACGGACCGACGACGGTGATGACGCCCAGAACGACGCAGGCGAGCTTGGGAGCGCCGGACTTGGGATCGACCTCGGCGAACTTCTCGGGCAGCTGGCCCTTGCGGCCCATGGCGAGCATGATGCGGCTCGTGGCGCCGTAGAAGGAGTTCATCGGGCCCATGGGTCCAAGCGTGGCGATGACGAGCATGGCCAGGTACAGGAGCATGTTGATGCCCTTGAGGCAGGCAAGCGCGGGAACCGGGCTCTTAACAAACTCATGCCAGTCGAGGATGGTGCCGAACGAGTAGATGCAGACCATGTAGAAGCCGCCGGCGGCCAGCAGAGCCAAGGAGATGATCTTGCCGAACTTGTTCCAGTTGAGGCCCTCGGCTGCTTCCTCAGCCTGCTGAGGAATGGTGTCGAAGCCGGCGTAGAAGAACGGGGTCAGAACCAGGACCGAAACGATGCCTGCGAACAGGCTGGTGCCCTCGGTAGCGGGCTTGCCGCCGCCAGCACCGGTGACCTGGGAGAACACGGGCATGGCGTTGTCCGGCGAGCCGGTGAACAGCGAGACGCCCATGGCGAGTAGCATGCCGCAGAGCAGGGCCTTGGTCAGGAAGGCCTGCAGCTTGGCGGCCGAGCTGGCACCGCGGAAGTTGAGGAAGATGACGTAGGTTGCAAAGCCGAGCGCGATCAGCGTCGGGAACAGGTAAACGTCGGCGCCCAGGATAGTGTAGAGCTTGACGGCGCGCAGCCACTCAAGGCCGGGCAGGCTGCCGAACATCTCGGACACGAGGGTCGAGATGGCGATGGCCTCCCACGGGCACAGGATGCCGTTGCCCAGGGCCAGGAGCCAGCCGGTGATGTAGCTCATCGTACGGCCAAAGCTACGATCGACATACTCGACGATGCCGCCCGAAATTGGGATAGCAGCCGTGAGCTCACCAAAAACAGCTCCGACGGGCACGAGGAAGATTGCGCCCAAGAGGAATGCAATCATAGCGGGAACGGGACCGCCGCCCACGACCATCCAGTCGCCGACCTGCAGAACCCAACCGGTACCGATGATGGCACCGAAACCGATGGTGAAGAAGTTCCAGAGCGAAAGCGTTTTCTTCATGCCGCCGTTGTCCTCGACTGCAACTTCTGCGTTCTTGTCCGCCATTGTTCCCCTCCTTTCCTTTTTGACGCCCCCTGGCGTCACCCCTTGCGCGGCCTGTTCGACCGCGCGCTTTTATTTCGTGGCTTTAAGATACGGCCTCGGCGCCACGCTGCCGCTTATGGCTCGACCGAAGGCAGAACTGCAAAACGAGCGGCGCCGTTTTTGGGACGAACGGCGGGAGACGTCATTCGTCCTGGACGCTTTCATCTTGTCTGCTTTTGGATACCTGTTGCCGTGACGCTTGGCGCGCGGCGCGGCAACGTTCATACCATTTGTCAGGCTTTTGGCGCACATACCCATGTGTCGTGCATCTTTTTATGTAGGATAGACAAGTTACACACGAGGCAAGGTGATTCGAATGGCATACGGATACAATGACGGCGACCAACGGCCACAAAGCGTGCGCCTTGCCGGCCGCACCACGCCAACGCCCAGAAGCACCTCCGACAACGGCAACCAGCAGCGCCCCCAAGAGCAGCCCGGGGCTTCATCTCGGCAACAAAGCCGTACCGTGCAGCAGTCAGACCGCGTGAGTACGAGCGCACGCCAACGCCAGACCGACACATCACAGCCGCGCCGCTACGATCGCCGTAAGACCGACTACTACGTTAAACGCTCCTTTTCGCGACCTCAACGCGATCGCGGCAATTCCGCCCCTCACCCCGCGTCGCATACCACAAGCCACGTGCTTCCGGCCCGCCGCCTACGCCTTGCGCTTTGCTCCATCGCCGCCTGCCTCGTCTTTGTGTTTTTGGGATCCTGTATCTCCCACGGATCAGCCGGTCTTGAGCCCACTGCCGAGGACAAGCTGCTTAAAGCTCCCGTCGCGCCCGGTTACTCCTTTGCGTTCTCGACCCCACGCTCGCAATGGCAGGCCGGTACCATGCCCCACATCTACCAAATTGACCCCGCATGGTCGGAGCTGTCCTATGCCGGTGGCACTATCCGCGAAAACGCTTGCGGTCCCACTTGCCTCGCCATGGTCTATATCTTTAAGACCGGCCACACCGATAAGACGCCGGTCGATATATGCGCGCTGGCCGAAGCCGGCAACTACGCCCCCACTGGTGCCACCGAGTGGTCGTTTATGACAGGCGGTGCGTGGCAGCTGGGACTCAACGGAACACAGCTCTATAACGATCGTGAATCGATTACCCAAGCACTTCGCTCGGGTGCGCCCGTTATCGCCGCAGTGCGCCCCGGTACGTTTACCAACGTAGGCCACTACATCGTGCTCTACGGCATCGACGATGCCAATCAGATTGGCGTCTACGACCCCAACTCGGCCAGCCGCAGCGCCCGTCGCTGGGGCGTCGTAGAGGTCCTCAACGAAGTCGAAGCCATGTGGGCCTACTACTAGTCATTGGGCACTCATTGGGGACAGACTTAAACGAGTGGTCGTTGGGGACAGTCTTACGGACGCCGGCCGAGAGCAGACAAAAAGGGCCATCCCGAACTGCTTGGAACTGCCGGCACGGAAAGCGCATCCTGCTTTGGGGCCCAATAGCGGGATGCGCTTTCCGTTAGCGGCCCGTTTGGGAAACTAGGGACCGCTTTTCGACAAAAATCTGGGATGCATTTTCCGATTGAGGGCCTCAAGGGAAACCGCACCCCATGTTGGACGCTCATTCTGGGATGTGCTTTCCGCAGTTGATCGATGCGGCCTTTTAGGACTGTCCCAAGCTGCCGGCAGGAAAGGAACGTCCCCAAGTGCCGGGTTTCCGCAGTCTGCAATGCTCCTCATGAACAGCCGCCTCAATAGCAAAAGCCCCGCGGCCGAAGCGGACCGCGGGGGCAACAGACCTGCAAGAGTTAACTCAAGTCCTCGCCATTTGATGCAATGACCTTTTGGTACCAGCAGAAGCTGTCCTTTCGGTAGCGATCGAACGTGCCTTTGCCCGTATCATCGGCATCGACATAAACAAAGCCATAGCGCTTCTTCATCTGCCCCGTCGAGGCCGACACCAAATCGATACAGCCCCACGGCGTGTATCCCATCAGGTCAACACCGTCCTCGACAATTGCATCGCGCAGCGCAAGAATATGCCTGCGCAGGTAATCAATATGATACGCATCGTGGACTTTGCCGTCTTCCAGCGCATCGAGTCCGCCCACACCGTTCTCAGCGATAAAGAGCGGAAGATGGTAACGATCGTGGTAGCCGGCAAGCGTCACGCGCAAACCCAGCGCATCGATCTGCCATTTCCAGGCAGTCTCTTTATCCTTGAGGTACGGATTGCGCAGCGTCGGGAACACGTTGCCCTCCGCCTTCTCAGCGATCACCTGGTCATCGGCGCACACCAAGCGCGAGCAATAGTACGAGAACGAGATGAAGTCGACGGTATGCTCGGCCAGATACTCCGTATCGCCCGGCTCAAAGGGCACGTGAACACCCTCTTTCTCGAGCGCACGCAGCTTCCAAGTAGGATAGGCGCCCGCAGCCATCACGTCAGTGTAGAAGTAGCGGCCGCGGTCCTCCTCATACGCAAGCCATACGTCCTCGGGCGCACAACGGTACGGATAGGTCGCACCGGCAGCGATCATGCAACCCACCTTGTTTGCGGGATCGATCTTGTGCAGGATCTCGACAGCGCGAGCGCTCGCCATAAACATATGGTGCGAGAACGCCGCGGTCACGGCTGCACGGTCACGCTCATCCTCGAGCGTGACGCCCGCGTTGAGATAGGACAGCGCCACGCTGTTGATCTCGTTGAAGGTGAGCCAATAACGCACGAGGCCCTGGTACGCACGTCCGACGGTCTCGACGTAGTGCGCATACCGCTCGATCATCTCTCGGCTTTGCCATCCACCATAACGCTCGACCAGAGCCAACGGATAGTCGTAGTGCGACAGCGTCACGAGCGGCTCGATTCCGTGCTCGCGCAGCGCCTCGAATACCTGACGGTAAAACTCCAAGCCCTCACCGTTGGGCTCGGCCTCCATCCCTGTGGGAAAAATACGGCTCCAACAAATTGAAAGACGCAGGCACTTAAAGCCCATCTCGGCAAAGAGCTCGACGTCCTCGCGCCAATGATGGAAGAAGTCGTTGCCCCAACGGCATGGATACAGCCTGTCCGGATCATCCACGGGCTTTTGCCTGCCAAACATCACATCCCAGCGGTCGGGACCCTGTGGAATCAGGTCGGAGTGCGACATACCGCGGCCGCCCTCGTTCCAACCCCCTTCGGCCTGGTTGGCAGCGAGCGCGCCGCCCCACAAAAAGCCCTCGGGCATACCGGCAGCAGACGTTCTGTCAAAGTAACCCATGCTACTCAGCATCCTTGGCAGAAGCTGCCGCGGCGTTCTCCTGCTCCTGTGCCAGGAGCAGGTTGTCGTACACCTTAAAGAACGGGTACCAGACCACAGCCATGACCACGATCAAAACGATCGTAAATACCCAGATGCGCGGGTCGAGGCACTGGATAAAGCCCTGAACGAAGATGGGGAACGTGCCGCTCACCAAGATGTAGAAGTTAGAGACAAGACCCAGTGAGATTGCACCCCAATACAGCAGGGCCGAAATCATACCGCCCAGCACGAACGGAACCATGAGGATCGGGTTGAAGATGATGGGTGCGCCAAAGATCGCGGGCTCGGAGATACGGAAGAAGCTCGGCACGATCGATGCCTTGCCAAATGCCTTGAGCTGCTGCGACTTTGCCCTAAACGCGCAGAGCGCCACAAAAGAGAACGTATTGCCCGTGCCGCCGATGAGGTTGATGACCATCGACATGAATACCGGGTGGAACTCAAGCGGCTGCCCAGCAGCGTAGAGCGAGGCGTTGGCAGCAAAGGCGGCAAGCGTGACCGGGGCGGTGATGGGCATCACGATCATGTTGCCGTGGACGCCAAAGCACCAAAACAGCAGCGTCATGAAGCAGATAAGCAGTGCGCCGGGCACAGAGTCAACTGCGACGGAAAGCGGGGCAGCGAGCAGCTTCTCGATAACCGAGGGGATGGACAGCGTGGGATCGATCATCTGGATCAGCAGGTTGCCACCAAAGAAGATGAGGATGTTGGCGAGCATAGGCACGATGGCGCCAAAGGTTTCGGACAAAAACGGCGGCACGCCATCGGGCATCTTGATGGTGATGCCCTTGGTCTGGCAGAAGCGCGTGACCTCGACGGAGACCAGGGCAACGATGATGGCGGTAAACAGGCCCTGCGCACCCAGATAGGTGCAGGGGACCGCCTGGAGCACGGACTCATCAGCAAGCTGGTAGTAGGACGACGGCGCCGCGGCGATCAGGAACATCACCAGCGAGGTCATACCGGCGTTAAGCTTGGGCATCTTGTAGGTGCCCGCCAGGTTATAGGCGATTGCGAACGTCACGATCACCGACAGTATGCCCATCGTCATGTTGAAGGGGATGAGCAGCGTGAGCTTATTGGCCGTGGCAAAATCGAGCCAAGGGCCAAAGACGGACCAGAACCCGCCCCGCGCCACCAGGTCGGCCGTGACCGGCGGGTTGGCGATGATCATAAAGACGGCAGAGACCAAGATGAAGCTGATCGCGCTCATAAAGCCCTTTTGCATGGAGGCAAAGTGGCGCTCGGCGCCGCAGAAATTGGCAATAGGGGTCAGTTTTTCCTGAAGCAGGGTCATGAACTTTTCCATAGTCGCCTCCTAGCCCAACAGCGACTGGGCGAGTGCCAGCACGTTGGCGGCGTTGCCCATGCCGTAGTCCTGTGCGGGGATGACCGCGGTCGGCTTACCGCTCCCCTGCTTGACGGTGTTGAGCTGGTAGGACACCTGCGGCCCCAAGAGCAGCACGTCATAATCGGCGCAGGTCTCCTGATACTCGCCGATACCCACCGCATCGATATCGAGCTCGATGCCGTTTTGCTCCGCGTATTTCTCGAGTTTCTTCATCAGAATGCTTGTAGACAGGCCAGCTGCGCAAACAAGAAGGATCTTCATAAGGGATTCCCTTCGCATTGATTGGTTGGATAGTCGCCGCACGCCGTTAGGCGTTCTTGGCTGCAGTGCGCTCATACAGGCAGATCAGCTCCTGCACGAGCTCCTGAGCAAGCATGGAGCACATGAGGTGGTCCTGAGCATGGACCAGCAACACATCCACCGACAGATGCTCGCCCGCCGCCTCGGTCGAAAGCAGCTGCGTTTGGATGTGGTGAGCTTTGATTCCCGCATCCTTTGACTGCTTCATGAGTTTGGCGGCAGCGTCAAAATCCCCCGCCTTTGCCTTTTCAAGGGCTTCGAAGGCAAGGCTGCGCGCCTCTCCCGCTGCAGCGACCAGCTGAAACGAAACCATCTCGGTTCCCTGATCGTCCATAACGGTCTCCTCTCCCGTGATGTTTGGTTTGTACTTGAATATTCGAAACGCCTATCTCCCACCCGCAATCCTCGAGGTTTATTGCAGGCAGGCAGGGTTTTCGACAAAAGAAGCCTTAAGCCGTATGCGCTTGCACAAGCGCCATCAGCTCATGCCAGGACCGGCGCTCGCGTAAGCGCTCGACCCCCTGGCGGTCCATAAAGATCTCAGCGAGCAGCGAGCTCAAGATCCGCGCCTCATCGCCGCCCGACCGGGCAAACGACACCATAAAGACGATATCGACCTCATGGCCGTATTCGTCCCAAAGAATGGGATGTTCGAGCAGGCCCACGGTAACAAAGGCCTCGGCGCTCAAAGGATGCATCCCATGGGGCATGGCCACCCCATTGCCAAACGAGGTGGCACTCGCGCTCTCGCGCTCGGCAACCTCTTGGGCAAACTGGGCATCGACACGGCCGCTCTCGACGGCGCGCTCGGAGAGATATCGGAGAACGGCCTGCTTCGACGACGCCTCAACGCGGTTGAAGAACAGGGCACGGCTAAAGAAAGCGCTCAGGGAGTCCGATTGCGCAGCGTCATCACTCAGCACCTTGCGGATAGCGTTGACATCGCTCGTCTCCAAGAAGAAATCGGCCTCGCGGACGGGCACGGGCAACTTGACGTTGAGCGGCACCGTTGTGAACACGTAGTCGATGTGCGAAAAGTCGAGCGTTCCCACGCGGGCGACGTCGCATGTCTCAATCGACTCGATATACATACCAAACTGCTTGCGGTACTGGTGCTCGAGCATACGGGCGCTTCCCGCTCCCGAGGCGCACACGATCAGGATGCGTTTGCGACGCGGCTGGTCGGCTTGCTGCTCGAGGGCCAGGGCAAATGCCATGGCGATGTAGCCGAGCTCTTCATCAGAGGGCTGGCTGCCAAAATGACGCTCGAGTACCTGCGAGGTGCCAGCTGCCATCGAATAGGCCAACGGAAACCTCGTCTTGATATCGGGCAGCATGGGGTTATCCATATGCATGTGATATTCAAGGCGATAGCCCAGAGGGCCGATATGCCGAGCAAGGTTCATGCGAAGTTCAAGATCGCCGCTAAAGTCAAACCTAAACTCATCGTTGACCGCACGTACCATCTCGGAAGCAATCTCCCACATCTCATCTGAGATAACGGCAGAGCCCTTCTCGGGCACGCCCGTGCCCCTGCCGAGCAAATGGATTGCGATAAAGGCAACCTCTTCTCGGGGCATGCTCACGCCCAGGGCATCCTTGATGTTTGCGGCAATCTGGAAAGCCGCGGCGTATTCGCGCGTTCCCTCCAGTTTTTGAACGTCCGATTCTGCAGCTGGGACATAGCAGCCCTGCTCGATGCGGCCAAGAGCGATGTAAAGATGCATGATGAGATTGCGGGATGCCAGCGAGCTCACCGTGACGGGCGAGGCCGTCAGGGCATCGTCCACACATGCGGCGATGGCCCGCAGGCGCTCGGCGAGCTTTGCATCGTCGGTGTCGGGCAACACGGGCCTCACCAGCGAGGCGAGGCACAGGCGCCGTTGCGACTCCCCGCCCGCAACGCGGATTCCGTAGCGTGGGCGCTTTTCGAGCGTTAAGTCAAATTGGGCGAGTTTCTGCTCTACCAGACGCATGTCATTGGACAGAGTTCGCGCCGAAACGTAGAGTAAATCCGCATACTCCTCAATCGTCACCCACTGGGACCGCATGAGGAGGTCGTTAAGAAGGAAGGACACACGGCCGTCGCGCGTATCAGGAATGCCCGGATGAGCCAGAGCCGCACCGTCTAGCAAGCGAGCAAGCTCATCTGCACGTGCAACATCGATACGATACTGCCCCTTGCTGCCAACGATGCGTGCAACCCCTGCAAGGTTGTCGTTTGCGCGATGGATATAGTTTCTCACGGCGCGTTCGCTTACCTCGAGACGCTTGGCAAGTACCGCGACAGCGACAGGCTGAGCGTCCTCGATCATATTTACAAGCTGCTTGACGCGAGCATCCATGTCCTCCTCCTTTCCCTGCGTCTAGTCTAACGCGGTAAAGAATGACACTCCACGTCGCGCTCGTTCCGCCAACTCGGAACAGGTTGCGGGGAGTCCAGCTGAGCTATGGAGAGCCTGGGGAGAGGGCCCGAAGGCAATGCGTCGGTGTGGGATGCGCCTTCCCAGCCATTGGGCAGTCATTGGGGACAGACTTAAATGAGTAGTCGTTGGGGACGTTCTTGTTTGACTAGTCGTTTAAGAACGTCCCCAATGACTATTAAGGACTGTCCCAAGCTGCCGGCAGGAAAGGACCGTCCCCAAGTGCCGGGTTTGTCCCCAATGACTAGGTGAATAGCAAAAGCCCCGCAGTCGGAGCGGACTGCGGGGCTCATGAAGAGAGGTAGTTTGT
>NZ_QSHC01000025.1:0-8281 GCF_003467545.1 Collinsella sp. AM38-1BH
CCGCGGCCGCGGCGGCCCGCGCTGCATGAGCATGCCCTTCTGGCGCGAGGACCTCTAAGTCTTTCCGTTTCCGGTGCGGTCCCCCTACAACCGCACCGGCTTCGCCCGTTAAACGGGCAACACTAATACTTACGTAATTCATTTCTTCGAAAGGAATCGAACCATGGGTGTTAACCTCTCCGGCCGTAGCTTCCTCAAGCTTCTCGACCTCTCCACCGAGGAGATCGAGTACCTGCTCAAGCTCTCCAAGAACTTCAAGGACATGAAGCGCGCTGGCGTTCCGCACCGCTATCTCGAGGGCAAGAACATCGTTCTGCTCTTCCAGAAGACCTCCACTCGTACCCGCTGCGCCTTTGAGGTCGGCGGCATGGATCTGGGCATGGGCGTCACCTACCTCGATCCGGGTTCGTCGCAGATGGGCAAGAAGGAGTCCATCGAGGACACCGCCCGCGTTCTCGGCCGCATGTATGACGGCATCGAGTTCCGTGGCTTTGCCCAGGACGATGTCGAGGAGCTCGCTGCTAAGTCCGGCGTGCCCGTGTGGAACGGCCTGACCACTGAGTGGCATCCCACCCAGATGCTCGCCGACATCCTGACCGTCCAGGAGAACTTCAACTACGACATCAAGGGCAAGACTCTCGTTTTCATGGGCGACTGCAAGAACAACGTTGCTCGCTCCCTCATGGTCGTCTGCTCCAAGCTCGGCATGAATTTCGTGGCCTGCGGCCCCGAGGAGTGCATGCCCGCCGACGACGTCATCGAGGCCTGCAAGCCCATCGCCGAGGCCAACGGCTGCACCATCAAGCTGACCACCGACGTCAAGGACGGCGTCACCGGTGCCGACGTTATCTACACCGACGTGTGGGTCTCCATGGGCGAGCCCGACGAGGTCTGGGCCGAGCGCATCGCTCAGCTCACCCCGTATCGTGTTACTTCCGAGGTCATGGCTATGGCCAACCCGGGTGCCATCTTCCTGCACTGCCTGCCCAGCTTCCACGACACCAACACTACGATTGGCGCCGAGAAGTGCGAGCAGTTCGGCATCACCGAGCAGGAGGTCACCGACGAGGTCTTCGAGAGCCCCGCTTCCAAGGTCTTCGACGAGGCCGAGAACCGCATGCACACCATCAAGGCTGTCATGTACGCCACGCTCAAGTAAGAGCATCTAGCATCTCGCTCGGGGTGTATTGCTGCTCACCCCGAGCAGTTTTGTCTGGTAAATATCTTGCGTCGGGCGGTGGGCACGGCACGGAAAATCCGCTTCGCGCGAGAAAGTTAAATGATTTATGAAGGGGGGATGAGAACCATGACTGAGACCGCTAAGAAAAAGCGCGGTATGCCTTCATCGTTCACCATTCTTCTAGCTCTGCTGGCAATTGTTGCAGTTGTTACCGTTATCGTCTCCGGCACGTCCGGCGGCGCGGTTACTGCCGCCCGTCTGAGCGATTTCTGCACCGCCCCGATTAAGGGCTTCGCTGACGCTCTGCCCGTCTGCCTCTTCGTTATGATCCTGGGCGGCTTCCTCGGTATGATGACCGAGACCGGCGCTCTGGACAACGGCATCGCCGTCCTGGTGCAGAAGCTTAAGGGCAACGAGATCATGCTCATTCCCGTGCTGATGCTCATCTTCTCCCTCGGTGGTACCACCTATGGTATGTGCGAGGAGACCGTTCCCTTCTACGCCCTGCTCGCCGCTACCATGATGGCTGCCGGCTTCGACCCGATGGTCGGCGCCGCTACCGTCCTGCTCGGCGCTGGCTGCGGCTGCCTGGGCTCCACGGTTAACCCGTTCGCCGTCGGCGCTGCCGTTGACGCTCTGACCGGCGTTGACATTGCCGTGAATCAGTCCATCATCATCGGCCTCGGTGCCGTCCTGTGGATTGTCACTACCGCTATGTCCATCGTCTTCGTGATGAACTATGCCAAGAAGGTCAAGGCTGACAAGGGTTCCACCATCCTGTCGATGCAGGAGCTCAAGGATGCCGAAGAGGCTCACGGCAAGGCTGCTTCCGAGGTCCACAAGGAGGTCAAGCTCACCGGTCGTCAGAAGGGTGTTCTGATCGCCTTCGCCTTCACCTTCGTCGTCATGATCGTCGGCTTCATTCCGCTGGCCGACCTCAACGAGGGCGTCGCCAACTTCTTCGACGCTGGCGCTGTCTACGACGCCGACGGTAACGCCGTCGTCCAGGGCTGGTCTGCCCTGATCACTGGCCTGCCCATTGGCCAGTGGTACTTCGACGAGGCTTCCACCTGGTTCTTCCTCATGGCTATCCTGATCGGTATCATCGGTGGCCTGTCCGAGAAGCAGATCGTTAACACCTTTATCACCGGCGCTGCCGACATGATGTCCGTTGTTCTCGTCATCGCCCTCGCCCGTGGTATCTCCGTCCTCATGGCTAACACCGGCCTCGACGTCTTCGTCCTCGACGCTGCCGCCAATGCCCTGGCTGGCCTGTCCGGCGTGATCTTCGCTCCCATGAGCTTCCTGGTTTACTTCGGCCTGTCCTTCCTGATCCCCTCGACCTCCGGTATGGCCACCGTCTCCATGCCCATCATGGGACCGCTGGCTGTTAAGCTCGGCTTCTCGCCCGAGGTCATGGTCATGATCTTCTCCGCCGCCATCGGTGTCGTGAACCTGTTCACCCCGACCTCCGGCGCCATCATGGGCGGTCTCGCCCTGGCCAAGATCGAGTGGACGACCTGGCTCAAGTTTGCCCTTAAGCTCATCGTCGCGCTCTCCGTCGTCTGCGCCGTCATCCTGACCGTCGCCTGCGTGTTGATCTAAGTACCCAACGGGTACCCCACGGAAACCTTGACGATCCTGTAAAGGATCACCTGGTCATCGTCTGTCCGGTGGGGTCAACCCACCGGTAGACTCCTACCTTTAGCCCCCTTCCGTTCCGTGCGCGGGAGGGGGCGCTCTTGTGTTCCGGCGTTTTACCAAACGCCGGAACCACTCGACGCTGCAAGCCCGCCAGAGCGGCAATCTGACGTTCAATCGTCGGGCATGGCCAAAAGGCCTATGCCCTCCTCTTTCACGTCACCTTGCTCGCTCTGGCGGGCTTTCGCTGACTTTTGCTCCACCTGCGGCGCTGCCATTGTTGGTGCAGAGGGCGCTTTGCCTACTCTGGTGCCCGTTCGCTGGCTTTGGCTCTGCCTGTGACGTTTTCATTGTTGGTGCTGAGTGCCTTGTTTCCCGTCCCAAATGATCTACCCCGGGTCCCCGGTGGTTGCGGTGGGCGTGTTTGGTTGGTGCCTGTTGATGGTCTGGGTATCGGGGAGGGCGGGCTCCGTTATAATCGCCTAGAACATTAAATGGAAACGGGACGGGAGCCATATATGCGCCAGGGTTTCGACAACGCGAAGTATATCGAGCTGCAGGCTGCTCACATTAAGGAGCGCATCTCGCAGTTTGGTGGCAAGCTCTATTTGGAGTTTGGCGGTAAGCTGTTCGATGACTATCATGCGAGCCGCGTGCTACCGGGTTTTGAACCGGACAGCAAGTTCCGCATGCTCAAGAGCATCGCCGACGATGTCGAGGTTATCATCGCAATCAACGCGAACCACATCGAGAAAAACAAGGCTCGTGGTGACCTCGGTATTACCTATGACGAGGATGTGCTGCGCCTGGTTGACCTGTTCCGCGGCAACGGCTTTGCCGTCGCGGCTGTGGTCATCACCCAGTACGCCGGCCAGCCTGCTGCCGATGTGTTCCGCAACCGCCTGAACGCGCTCGGTATTCCCGCCAAGCTGCACTATCCCATCGAGGGGTATCCGCACGATGTCGATCTGATCGTGTCCGACGATGGCTACGGCAAGAACGAGTTTGTCGAGACCACCCGACCGCTCGTCGTGGTCACTGCCCCCGGTCCTGGCTCGGGCAAGCTTGCCACCTGCCTGTCTCAGCTCTATCACGAGCACAAGCATGGCACGGCCGCCGGCTATGCTAAATTCGAGACCTTCCCGGTCTGGAATCTTCCTCTGACGCATCCGGTCAATATTGCCTACGAGGCCGCCACGGCTGACCTCGACGACGCCAATATCATCGATTCGTTCCACCTTGAGGCCTACAACAAGACCACGGTCAACTACAACCGCGACGTCGAGGCCTTCCCGGTAGTCCGTGCCCTGATGGAAAAGATCCTGGGCAAGAGCCCCTACCAGAGCCCTACGGACATGGGCGTCAATATGGTCGGCTTTGCCATCACCGATGACGATGCCTGCCGCGACGCTTCCAAGATGGAGATCGTCCGCCGCTACTTTACCGCGGTCGAAAATGTGCGCCGTACCGGCGTGGGCGATGAGCAAGTCGACCGTCTCAAGATTATTATGAAGAAAGCCGGCATCGATAAGAACTACTCACCGGCGCGCTCAGCGGCCCTCACCAGGGAGCAGCTGACGGGTGGTCCCGTGGGTGCCATGGTCATGCCCGATGGCTCCGTGGTGACCGGTAAGACCTCCACGCGCCTGGGCGCCGCAAGTTCGCTCATTATGAACGCCCTCAAGCATGTCTCGGGCGTCGACCTTGAGCTCGAGGTCATTAGCGATGAGGCGATCGAGCCCATCAGCAAGCTCAAGACGCATTTCCTGGGCAGCAAAAACCCGCGCCTCCACACCGACGAGACGCTTATGGCGCTGTCGATCACCTCGGCCACGAGTGAGACGGCCGCTCGCGTCCTTTCGGGCCTGGAGCAGCTGCGCGGTTGCGATGCCTTCTTTAGCGTGATTATCTCGCCGACGGACGAGACGGTACTGCGCAAACTGGGTATCAACGTGTGCTGCGAGCCCAAGTTTGAGCGCCGCGGTTTCTTCCATCGCTAAGTTTGAAGCACCGCGGTAATTGCATTGCATTTTGGCCGTATCGGGTTAGCGCCCGGTACGGCTTTTTGATCAATAAAGCGCCTATTTCGGCGAAAAATAGCTGTTTACCTGCCTAGAAACAATTTGAGCGGTATACAATAACCGTAACTGTTTCATCCTTAGCGGGATGCCGCATGATGGATATTACCTGCCATCGTGAGGTGTGTCGGTCGCGCACGGCGCGTTAGATGCTCGTGCTCGGTTTGAGGAGGCTGCTATGGCGGGCAAGGGTCGTGCGAGTGTCAACGATATGAAGCGTGTCGAGGTGCTGGTGTTGATGGAGATCGACCAGCAAACTGAAGACAATGGCGGGCCGTATGGTTTCTCGCGCAAAACGCTTGCCGAGCGCGTGGGGGTTTCGCCGTATCGTGCCCGCGCCGCAATCGATCGCTTGGATTCCGAAGGCATGATTGATGTCGTCTCGCGTTATAGCGACGACGGCGGTCAGCTTGCAAATGGCATTTGCCTCACCGAACGTGGCGAGTGGTATCTTGAGGGCGTCCGTACCGGCATGCTCGTTCAAGAAATGCTTGAGGACGAGGTTGCTGATCGATAGCAGCATGTAACCCTTGCCATAGCGACGCCGCCTGGGAAACCGGGCGGCGTTTTGTTTCAAGATTGAGAAATGCAATCTCACGCGAGAAAAATTGCGAACGGTCCGCGGCGCGAGTATTACAATGAAGACCCGTAAGATGTGGATAAACAACTTCTACGGGAAGCGCAGGTAACTCAATATGACCAAGCATGTGTTCGTAACCGGTGGCGTGGTTTCGTCTCTGGGCAAGGGTATCACCGCGGCCTCGCTGGGCCGTCTGCTCAAGTCGCGTGGCTACAAAGTAACGATGCAGAAGGCCGACCCGTATCTGAACGTCGACCCCGGTACCATGAGCCCGTTCCAGCATGGTGAGGTCTTCGTTACCGAGGATGGTTACGAGTCCGACCTGGACCTGGGTCATTACGAGCGCTTTATTGATGAGAACCTGACCCGCGATTCCAACTTTACGACCGGCGCCATCTACAAAAGCCTGATCGCCCGTGAGCGTCGCGGCGACTTTTTGGGCGGTACCGTGCAGGTGATTCCCCACGTCACCAACGCCATTAAGGACAAGTTCCGCCGCATCGAGGAGCAGACCGGCTCCGATGTAGTCATCACCGAGCTGGGCGGCACGATCGGCGACATCGAGTCGCAGCCGTTTGTCGAGGCCATCCGCCAGTACCGCAAGGAGGCCGGCCCCGAGAACGTCTGCTACATTCACGTGTCGCTCGTTCCCTATATCGCCGCCGCCCACGAGGTCAAGACCAAGCCCACGCAGCATTCCGTCAAGGAGCTCCGCAGCTTTGGCATCCAGCCCGATATCATCGTGCTGCGCTCCGACCACCATATCGATGACGCTATCCGCGGAAAGATCGCAAGCTTCTGCGACGTCGACACCGATTGCGTCTTTACCAACGAGGACTGCGCGAGCATTTACGATGTTCCGCAGCTGCTTGCCGAGCAGGACTTTGACCTGCGCATTTGCGAGCGCCTGGGTCTGGATCCGCGTGAGCGCGACATGAGCGAGTGGAACGAGTTCCTGCGCAAACAGAATCACGCCAACCATCACACCGACAAGGTGAAGATCGCCGTCGTGGGTAAGTACACGCAGCTGCCCGATGCGTACCTGTCGGTTATCGAGGCCCTGCACCATGCGGGCGTCTTCTACGATCGCCATGTGGACGTCCAGCTGGTCGACGGCGAGAGTCTCGACGAGCAGAATGTCTCCGAGGTTCTGGGCGACGCCTCGGGCATCCTGGTCCCCGGCGGCTTTGGCAAGCGCGCCCTGGAGGGCAAAATCCTCGCGGCCGAGTTTGCCCGTGAGCACAAGATTCCGTATCTGGGCATTTGCCTGGGTATGCAGGTCGCCGTGTGCGAGTTTGCCCGCAATGTCGTTGGCCTTGCCGGTGCCAGCTCCTCCGAGTTCGATCCGGATGGGCCGTATAGTGTCATCGATCTGATGAGCTCGCAGGAGGACGTGACCGAGAAGGGCGGCACCATGCGCCTGGGCGCCTATCCGTGCAAGCTCGCCGCCGATACCCTTGCTCGCGAGGCATATGGCGAGGAGCTCGTCTACGAGCGTCACCGTCATCGCTTTGAGTTCAACAACGCCTTCCGTGACCAGCTCGAGGACGCCGGCTTGGTTATCTCGGGTCTGTCGCCCGACGAGCGCCTGGTCGAGATGGTCGAGCTGCCGCGCGACGTGCATCCGTGGTATGTGGCAACCCAGGCTCATCCCGAGTTCAAGAGCCGCCCGACCAACCCGCAGCCGCTGTTCCGCGAGTTCGTGCGCGCTTCGATCGGCCAGCACGAGGGTGTCGACCGTCTGCAGGTGACGCCCATGAACCTCGCTACGGACTAAGGGTGCCGGCGAATAAGGAACATACCGAAGCTACTCCCTCGTCGCTCGCCGTGGCGGCGGGGGAGTATCTCGATTACCTCGCGGTCGAGCGGGGTTTGGCGCGCAACACGATTGCGGCCTATCGTCGTGACCTGACGACGTACTGCGCCTATCTGGAGCGGGCGGGTATTGTGTCTTTTGAAGAGGTGACCCGTCAGGTCGTGGAGGGCTTTGTCGCCGACCGTCGCGATGGGGGCTATTCCGATGCCTCGGTGGAGCGTGCGCTTGCGGCCGTGAAGGGCCTACATGCCTTTTTGGTGCGCGATGGGGCTGTGGCCCAAAATCCAACGGCGGCGTTGCGCCTGCCTAAAAAGGCTGAGCGTTTGCCGGAGTATCTATCGGTGGAGGATGTCTCGGCGCTGCTCGATCAAGACTTCCCCGAGGGCGAGATGGGCTTGCGCGACCATGCCATCTTGGAAGTGCTCTACGGATGCGGTTTGCGTGTGAGCGAGTTGGTGGGGCTCGATGTGGGCGATATCCATATCGACGATGGCTTTGTGCTCGTTCGTGGTAAGGGCTCGAAGGAACGCCTGTCCCCGCTGGTAGGAAGCGCGGCGCGAGCTCTGACGCTTTATGTAACTGAGGGGCGTTCTCGCTTGGCGGCCCATGCCCGCGGAACCGAGACCTCGGCGGTCTTTTTAAATAAGAACGGCCGCCGTCTGTCGCGCCAGGGCATCCATGCCATCTGTGAGCGCTACGGGCGCCAGGTGGGACTGGTGGGGCTCCATCCCCATACCTTGCGCCACTCCTTTGCCACCCACATGCTCGCGGGCGGTGCCGACCTGCGTGTGCTGCAGGAGATTTTGGGCCATGCCGATATTTCGACCACGCAGGTCTACACGCATGTCGACCGAACGCAACTGACCGAGGTCTATCTGGCGGCGCATCCGCTAGCACATCGCTAGCACCTCGCTGACCTGCATATTTATAAATATTAAATGGGACGGGCCCCAGATTGCCGATACGCACTTTTGCGCGCATGGGCA
>NZ_QSHC01000026.1:0-7200 GCF_003467545.1 Collinsella sp. AM38-1BH
CCTGCTCACGACGGAGGCCACATTAAGTGGCCTCCTGTTCGTGCGGAACTCGCGATAAAGTTCATATGCGGCCGCTGGCGCCCGGGCAGCGCCGGGGACCGCACCCGTACGACTACAGCGTCATGTTTGGATCGGCGTCGACGTCGAACGGCGAGATTTCACCTCGGTCGAATTTACGGCGAGCGACCTCCGCGATCATGGCTGCGTTATCGGTGCAGGCAGACAAGGGCGGCACCGTTACGCGAATCCCCTGACGCCCAAGCTTCTTGATCATCATCTCGCGCAGATGCGGGTTGGCCGAGACGCCGCCACCAATGCAGTATTCCTTGCATCCGGTAGCGTGCAATGCGTTTTTGGCCTTCTTGTACTGCACGTCAAAGACAGCTGCCTCAAACGAAGCTGCCAGATCGGGCAGGTGAATCGTGCGCCCGGCCTTGGTCTCCTGTTCAATGTAGAGCGTCACAGCGGTTTTAAGGCCCGAAAGCGAGAAGCGATAGTCTCCTCTGCTGTTAAGCGCACGGGGGAAATCGATCGCCTTGGGGTTGCCCGTCTCGGCCAGCTTGGAAATGATGGGGCCACCGGGATAGCCCAGACCCAATGCCTTGGCTACCTTGTCGAAGGCCTCGCCCACAGCGTCGTCGAGCGTCTCACCAAGTACCTCGTAGTCGCCCCATGCCTTCACGTGCACGAGCATGGTGTGCCCGCCCGAGACAAGCGTGAAGATGAACGGCGGCTTGAGGTCGGGCTGCGCCAGCAAGTTGGCAAACAGGTGCCCCTCCAGATGGTTGACGCATACGAGCGGCTTACCGGCAGCGTAGGCAAAGCCTTTGGCAAAGGCGACGCCCACCACGAGGGCGCCCACCAGGCCCGGACCCTGTGTCACGCCCACGGCGGCAAGCTCGCTGGGAGCAATGGCTCCACCCTCAAGGCCAAGCGATGCTGCGGCATCCTCGAGCGCCGCATCCACGACACTCACAATCACCTCAACGTGTTTGCGCGAGGCGATCTCGGGCACCACGCCGCCAAAGCGGGCATGGAAATCAATCTGTGTCGACACCTGGTTGGCCAGCATATTGCCATCCGCATCGATAATCGCCACGGCCGTCTCGTCGCAGGAACTCTCGATAGCGAGCACTAGGCGGCGGCGCTCAATTTCGGCACGCTCCCCCTCGGAGCGCCCAGGAGCAGGCAGCGGCCATACGCGCTGCTCTGCCGCCGTCGGCTCGGGCGAAGCATTGTCGACCGGAAGCACGAGGGGCAGCGGAGCCGTCATGACGATGGCATCCTTGCCGGCACCATAGTAGCCGCGGCGCCGTCCTGCCTCGGTAAAGCCCAGAGCGTTATAAAGCGCGATCGCTCCCTCGTTGCCGTCCTCGACCTCGAGCGAAGCCGTGGTGCAGCCGAGCATCTGGGCATCATAGCTCACATGCGACAGCAGCTTGCGGGCAATGCCCTCACGGCGATGTGCCGGGTCGACGGCGACATCCAGAATCTGCACATCACCGTCCACGACCATACCGCCGGCAAGGCCCAGTAGCTTGCCGTCGTCGTGTGCCACCCACCAACTACGCGGCGCAGCGACGTCCTCGCCCAGTTCGGACAGGAACATGCCCGGCGTCCACGCCTCGTGTCCGGCACCTTCAAAGCAGGCAGCCTCCAGCGCGCTCGCGCCCTCGGCATCCGCCGCGCCCATGGGACGGAACTGCAGATGACGACCGGCGAGCTCATCGGCAACGCCCGTAATTTCGCTCTGCGCACTCTCGGCAAGACCAAGACGCTTGCGCTCGTTTTCCTCGGCATCCGAAAGGCGCGTGTAAATCGGCAGGACGCGGGCCGGATCGCCGTCACCCGCAGCGTGCGCGAGCAGCAAGCCCTCGCCCGAAGGCCACCACAGGTCGCGCTCCACGCAGCGGGCGGTCTCGTCCTCACCCAGCAGCTTGCCATAGCGCACGAGACCGTCACCGGTCAGCTGAACCTGGTCCCAGTCTGCTGCTTGGCGCCACTCATCGAGCGCCACGGCGGCCTTGACCACGTGTTCGCGCTCAAATTGACGCTCGGGACCCTCATCGACCAGCATATACAGCGCCGGATATACCTCACCGCGCATAGCATCGGCCAAGATACCAAGCTTGCCGCGCACACCAGCCTTCCACGCCGTCCAAGCGCAAGCGTCGAGCGTCGACACGCCCAGCAGCGGAACATTGGCACCGCGCGCGAGGCCCTTGGCAGTGGAGATGCCGATGCGCACACCCGTAAACGACCCCGGGCCGCGGCCGACCACGTAGCAACCAACATCGCTGCGATCCAGACCGGCTTGAGCCAGCACGTCATCAACGGTATTCACGAGCTCAACGTTGGCGTGACGGCGACACATGTGGTCGCCACTCACGAGCTTCGTCTCGCCCGTCTGCCCATCAATCCAGCTTGCCGCGCAGGCAAGCATGTCGGTCGAGGTATCGAGCGCCACCACCAGCGCGTTGTCGTTATGCAAGCTCATCTTGTACAGCCTTATCAATCAAATGGGAAAGCTCCATTGCGCGGTCACCGTGCGCCTCAAGCGTTATCGTTCGCACATCGCTGTCGCCCTCATCACGCTTGAGCGTCACCGAAAGATACTCATCCGTCAGCTCGTCCTGGAATTGTTCGCCCCATTCCAGCAGGCAGGCACCCTCATAGCCCAGCACATCGAAAATGCCCGTATCCTCGAGCTCGTAGGCATGCTCCAAGCGGTATAGATCAAAGTGAAACAGCGGAATACGACCTTGATCGTGAACGGCCATGAGCGCAAACGTAGGGCTCGTAACCATATGCCCATCGCCCAGCCCGCGCGAGACGCCCTTGGTAAAGTGAGTTTTGCCCACTCCCAGGCCACCGGTCAGGATGAGCACATCGCCGTCCTCAAGGCACGGTGCAATTAGCTCGCCAAAGTACTCCGTATCGGCAGCGCAAGTCGTTTTGTAAGTACCTACCCCCAGGCGCTCCAGGGACATATATGCTCCTTATTATTCCGAGGCGTCCTCTGGTGCGGGATGTCGCTCCAGATAATCGCCCAGCATCTTAAAGTCTTCCTCCAGCAGCTCCTGCCACGCCGGATTGCGCAGCGCTGCTGCCGGATGAAAAGTGGGCATTACTACAAAATGCCCCATCTGGTGGAACCTGCCGCGCAGCTTAGTAATGCCAATCTCGGTCTTAAGCACAAAGTGCGTCGCGGGGTTGCCGAGCGTCACGATAATATCAGGCCAGATGCTTCGAATCTGCTCACGCAAAAACGGCGAGCAAGCCAGCACTTCCTCGGGACGCGGATTGCGGTTTCCCGGCGGGCGGCACTTAAGCACGTTGGCAATGTAGACGTCTTCGCGTTTGAGCCCCGCCAGCGACAAAATGCCGTTGAGGTCCTCGCCTGCCGCCCCCACAAAGGGCTCGCCCTGCAAATCCTCATTGCGGCCCGGCGCCTCACCAATAAACATCACGCGAGCGCGGGGGTTTCCCACGCCAAACACGATATTGTGACGCGACTGGTAGAGCTGGCAGAGGTGACAATCGCCCAGAACGGCCTCAATTTCCTCGAGTGCGACCTCACGTGGCGCCTGATGGGTATGGCCGGGGATGTGCATGACGCCCATAGTGGCTCCTACACGTAGATCTTGTCGAGACGCATGCCAAAGCCGCAGGCGACCTCGTAGTTAATCGTTCCGCGCAGTCGGGCCATCTCGTCCATGGTAATCTCGGCATCGCCATCGCGGCCGACAATGATCATCTCGTCACCATACTCGGCCTCGGGAATCTCGTGTGCCGGGTTGGACTGAATGGCGACCATAAACTGGTCCATGCAGATATTGCCAACCTGATGCACGCGCTCGCCGCGATACAGCACATCCATACGATTGGAAAGCGTACGCGATAGGCCATCGGCATAACCGATCGGCAGCGTGCAGATCTGAACGCGCGTACGCGGTACGCGGTAGGTAAAACCGTAGCCCACACCCTCACCCATCGCAGGGTGTGCCACGCGCGTCACACGCGCATGGACGCTCATAACGGGATCAAGCTGCATCACGCGGCCACTCAGCTCGCACGGCTGCATGCCATACAAGCCAACGCCGGCGCGGATCATATCAAAATGCATCGAGGGGTCGAGCATCGAGGACGGCGTGTTGGCGCAGTGCACGATACCACACTCAAAACCCGCATCCTTAATGGCCTGAACGGCCTCGGTAAAGCGCTGACACTGCAGCTTGTAGTCCCAGCCCGAAGGTTCATCGGCCGTGGCGAAGTGCGTAAATACGCCGTCGCACTGAATACCGCGATGGAAATTTATACCGCGGACAAAGTCGAGCACCTGCGTGTAGTGAACGCCGATACGATTCATGCCCGTCTCGATGGCGAGATGATACTTGCCCACTTTGCCCGCCGCGACGGCACATTCGCCATACGCAAGAGCAAAGTCAGACGTATAGACCGAGGGCATGATATCAAACTCGAGCAACGTCGGAATGGCCTCGATAGGCGGCTCGCTTAGGATGAGGATGGGTTTCGTAATCCCGCCCTGTCGGAGCTCAACGCCCTCGTTAACCGTCGCCACGGCAAACATGTCGGCACCGGCCGAATACATGATCTTGGCGCACTCAACAGCTCCATGACCATAAGCATCGGCCTTGACCACGCAGCACAGGCGCTGACGTGGATTCAGCAAGTTCTTATAGGCCCTCGTGTTGCGACGGAGCGCCCCGCGGTCGATCTCGACCCAGGACCAGCGCGTCAAATCGGCTTTATTCATGATTAGTCATCCGACCCTTCGTCCATGATTCCCAGATCTTCGAGCGCATCCTTTGCCGCCAGTTCCATGGCAGGACCGATCAAGTCGATAAGATCGGTCGCGATGACGCTCTTCTCACCATACTCCGTCGCCGCGGCAAAACCGGCGTAGCTGTGAAGTGCGACGGCGTACGAATACAGCAACTCCCAACGATCCATCTCGTCGCGCATGGTGGCAAGCGTGCCGGCCAAAATACCCGCGAGAACATCACCCGAACCGGCAGTTGCCAGAGAAGCCGGACCCGAGAGCGGCAGCAGCACACGCTCAACGCCACAGATAGCCGTCGTCGGCCCCTTGGCAATGACCACCAGATTGTCGGAGCCTGCAGCCCAGACAACCTTCTGCGCGGCCGCAATCGCGGTACCAAGGTCGTTCACCTCGTCACCGGCAACCAGACGCGAAAGCTCACGATAGTGCGGCGTCATAACCAACGGCTGCTCGCGACGATACATCTCGGGATTACTATCAATACCGTCAATGGCAATCTTAGCAAGGCAGTTGAGTGCATCGGCGTCCAAAATAAGCGGCACATCAAGCTCGAGCAAGCCCGAAACCACCTGCATAGCGCCGGCAGATGTCGTCATACCGGGACCGCACAGTACACAGCTGTACTTCTTTGCAATCTCGCACACAGTCATGCGCGCAGCGGCGCCAAAGGAGCCGCGGGAATCAGACGGAATAGCAAAGACGGGAATCGAAGGAAGTGCCATGCGAATAAGATTGGCGCAGGCGTCAGGAGCCGCGACTGCCACGTAACCAGCACCCGCGCGAGCTGCAGACTTGGCCGCCATAATGGCAGCACCAGGATATTGCGCAGATCCGGCGACAATAAGCACAGAGCCACGGGAATACTTATCGATATTCGTAGGTAGTGGAGCAAAGTAATCAACTAAGTCACCGGGCTCGACAATCTCGGCGGCGTGGTCGACATCATCGATGACCTCGTCAAGACGGTCGTAAAGATTGCCGCAGATCAAATCGCCAGCATACTCAGGGCCATCAGCGCTATACAGACCAATCTTGGGCGCAATCATCGTCACCGTATGCTCGGCACGAATGCAGTCGTCATCAACAACGCCCGTCTCGGCATTCAGGCCCGAGGGGACATCAATGGATACGACACAATCGGCGCATTCATTGACCGTAGGAATCCAGATGGAGAATGGCGCACGCAGATTCCCGTGGAAACCGGTACCAAAAATGGCATCAACAACAACATCGGCCTTATCGATCAAAACCTCGAGTTCGTCACGCGAGGGCCCGACACAAACGTGCACATCGCGGCCGGCAGTACGACGAGCAACATGACGTGCCAGAGCAGCAGGAATCTCATCCGGCTCAACCGGAGAAACGATATCGACGTCCACACCCTTATGGCTCAGAATATCGGCGGCAACCCAACCGTCGCCGCCATTATTACCAAAACCGACCAGAACGAGAACCCGATCGGGATTGAGCTTCAAGACCTCGTTGGCGGCAAACTCACCCGCTAGCTCCATAAGCTCGGCCTTCGAAGTCCCTTCGCGTTCGATGATATCCTCGAGACGAACGACTTCTTCGGTACTCAAAACCGGTTTCATCTATGCTCCTAGCGTATCTTGCGAAGCATCGCCCAGGTGCTCCGTCAATGCTGAATTCTGCAGCTGCTCAAGCTCATCTAAAACAGAGCGAGCCTCTTTAAATGTCTGCGCTACGCGTTTCTTGGTACTCACCTTTTCCTCTTTTGGCTTAGGCCGAGCATCTTCGGTAATCGCGATTGCATTCGCAACGGCTAAGTCTCCTGTAAGCGTAATGGAAAGAGCGACCTCAACAACACCCAGCTCTTGAGCGATCTCGAGAGCACGGCCCGAAAGCAGCGCCTTCGGTTTGCCGAGTTTATCACGCGTAACCGAAACATCCTTGCGACCAACGCCTTGACTAAAACCCGTGCCGAGAGCTTTAAGTACCGCCTCGCGCGAAGCAAAGCGGCTGGCATAGTGAGCAGCGGGACGCGATGATGCATCACAATACGCACGCTCTTCTTCGGTAAACACACGCCGAGCAAACGTCGGCGTCTTTTCAAGAATTGATTTCATACGGGAAATCTCGACGATATCAACGCCGATACCAGCTTCAGCCATGTTCACCTCCATATCGCACAGACTAAGTTATTGTAGCCCGTTCACAGAAGATGCGACAAACGAGGGTTATAAAACACAGCTACTATGTGAGACAAAAGCCCGCAAACGCAAAAAAAGGGGAGGCCGCGAGGCCTCCCCCTTCCAAGTTCGATGACGGCTCGGTGCCGTCCACCGGTCAGCGGCGCCCTGGCCTCCCACGGGCTGACCCCGCAGTACTCTCGGCGCGATGGGGCTTAGCTTCCGGGTTCGGAACGGGACCGGGCG
>NZ_QSHC01000027.1:0-6199 GCF_003467545.1 Collinsella sp. AM38-1BH
ACAAACTACCTCTCTTCATGAGCCCCGCAGTCCGCTCCGACTGCGGGGCTTTTGCTATTGAGTTGTGAGCATATGGGGGAGGTAAACAAGATCAAATTTGATTAGACGCTCAGATCATGAGACGCCTGAAACCAAACGATGACTCCCAGAATCCTAATTCGGCGTTTGTCCAGCACGATATCCGGTTCCGCTGTGCGATATGAGTGGGATGAGAGCATCACGGTATTCGTGCCGGTGCTATAACGCCGTATGACGATTCTCGAATTATCGGCCAAGGCGAGGACGGAGCATCCGTTCCAGGGTTTTGGGCTGGGATCCACGAGGAGAAGGGATCCAATCGGGTAGCATTTGGACATGGCGGATGTGTCCATTTGAACAAAGAAGCACTCGCGATGTTTCTTGAATACGGATGAGGGAAGCGCGGTTGTTCCGGTTTGTTTAAGTCCCGTTCTGCCTCCTGTCATCTGGATTTTAAATACATCGCAAAGGGAATCAGTAGTAACTTCTTTGGATTCCCCCTTCCGCCCCTCGTGGTCGAGCTTTGCGGCAAGCCCTGCGGTTTCAGATGTGAGGTCGTCGAGCTGCAGGTTAAATGTCGATACTATCTTGAGCAACGTTGAGCGGCGGATTGCATAACGATCCTTTTCCCAGCGGCATACCGTTTCTTTGGAGACGCCGACGAGTGTCGCGAGCTCCTCCTGTGTTAGCTGATCGCGCTTGCGAAGCGCCTTTATGTTTTGACCCGTTCCCATTTTATGAAGTGCGGACGAGGGGAAGGCAGAGGCAGTTGGGACCGCCAAAGCCGTTTGTCAGCTCGAAGATAGAGATGGGAACAAGTTCAATACCTGCCTGCTCCAGCGCTTTGTTGGTTTTGACGTTTTCTTCGTATACGCAGACCTTGCCGGGCTCCAAACAAAGGGTGCTTGTGGCATTGTTGGACCTTTCGACCTCTGCTGCTCCGGGATTTGAGCCACCGCAAAAGATAAATTGCAACGAATTTGAGCCCAGAGCTAATCTCAGCGCTTCTTTCAGACCGCCTTCGACATGACGCGCCCGGGTTGTCCTTTCCGATCTGCCCCGCGTAATGCGGTAGACCCGTGCTTGATCGAGAAGCTCACGGTCAACGAGGAATGTCTCGTAGTCAACGCGAGCGAAATATGTGTCGAGATGGATACAGAGGTCATCGTAGGGGACCTGTATGGCCCATACGGACTCAATAGCAGAGTTCTCATCCCAGAGCAAGTTATTTGCTAGGGTGTCTATCGCCGCTGGCTCGGTTCGTTGGGAGATTCCAACGGCTACGTTTTCGCAGTTGAGGTTGTGCAGGTCGCCGCCTTCAAAGTGGTAAGTCGATTCATGCTTGAAGAACTGAGGAGCCTCGCGGAAATCTGGGTGATATGTAAAAATCGTTTTGTAGGCGATAACCTCACGGTTGCGCTCCGGCCAGTACATATGGTTGAGTGTGACGCCTTCGCCGATGACGCTCGCCGGGTCGCGTGTGAACCACATGGTGTTAAGGGGGCTTACGAGAAGGTCGTCGGGCGAGTATGCATCTCCCGTCAGTTTTGCGAGGCTGAATATCTCCTTATCCGTATCGAAGACCTGGGAATAACGGATGCCGTTGACGGCCGCTTGGGCCAGAGCGCGGGAGCCCTCGATGTGCTCGAGGTAATCGCGAATAGCGGACTCGAGCTCAATGCCGCACGCGCCGCATTCTCTAATGAAGCTATCGATAAAGGAGCGACGCGCTTGGTCTGTCGCATCAAGGGCTTCGGTAAGAAGGTTTTCAAGATAGAGAATCTCTACTCCTTCGCGCTCGAGCATCGTCGAGTAAGCATGATGCTCCTTGAGAGCCTTTTCAAGATCGAATGAGCTGCTAGACGGGCGTAGCGTAAAGACTTGATTGAACTGCCCGTCGGGGTAATTGCGCGTTTCGGAGCCGGGGCAGTGCAGGAGGGCCTTTTTTAGCTTTCCTATTTCGTTTTGAACATGTAGTGCGGACATAAAACCTCGCTTTGGCGATGAGTATTGATTGCTTCCATAGTGGCACATTACGAGATTGATTCAATTTACATCATATTTGTCACAGGAGAATGGCATGAACAAGGCTAGTAATTGATGTTAAACATCTATTTAAAGAGACAATTGACGAATTACATCAATCTGGAATCCGTTTACGGGTCGATGCGCTTCGTTGACGGGCGAAGAGACGGAAGGATGTTTTGCGCGATGACACAATGGCTTTGCCGGCAACGAAAAACCCCTGAATTAAGGAGGAGAGATGGCAGAGACAGAAAAGAAGCGCACTCTTCGAGTCCCGCACGTGTACACCATCATTCTCGTCTTGATGGCCGTATTTGCCGTTCTGACCTGGGTCGTGCCTTCGGGCTCGTTTGAGCGCCAGGAGGTTAACGGTCGCGAGGTAACAGTCTCGGGCACCTATGAGCCTGTCGATAAGGTCTATACGGACGAGGACGGCAACGAGGTCGATCTTCGCCAAGGCATCTTCGAAGTACTTGAGGCCCCTGCGATCGGCATCCAGCAAGCGGTCGAGGTCGTTGCATTCATTATGATCGTGGGAGGTTCCTTCCAGGTCATCACGGCGACCGGAGCCATCACGAGCGGCGTCGCCCGAGTGGTGAAGAAGTTCAAGAGCAAGGACGTCCTCATCATTCCGATCCTAATGGTGCTTTTTGCCTTGGGCGGCAGCACCTTTGGTATGGCAGAGGAGACGCTTCCGTTCTTTGCGATTCTTATGCCGATCATGATGGCCATGGGCTTCGACTCAATTACAGCGTTCATGACGGTGTTTGTGGGTGCCCGTATCGGATACATCGCATCTACCGTTAACCCGTTCAACGTCCTGATTTCCCAGGGCATCCTCGGCATCCAGGGCAACCCCCAGCTTTGGTTGCGTACTATCGCCCTTGTCGTGCTCACTGCAGTTGCCATCGCATGGGTTGTGATGTATGCCCTCAAGGTTAAGAAGAATCCCGAGGTATCCCCAGCTTTCCACGATGATATCGAGAAGCGCAAAGAGTTTGGCGCGGACGAGAATCTCCTCGATAGCGAGTTCACCGCTAGGCAAAAAGCCGTCATGGTTATTTTCGTGCTTGGACTTGGCGCTATCATTTGGGGTCTGGTAACCCAGGGCTGGTACATGAACGAGATCTCTGCGATTTTCTTGGCCATGGCTCTTCTTTCGGGTGTTGTTTCCGGGATGAATGAGAAGGAGATCGCTGGCGAGTTCGTTAAGGGAATTGCAGACTTCGCGTTCTCTGCCATCGTTGTTGGCCTCGCCCGCGGAATCCTCGTAATCGCCAATGACGGCCTCATCATCGATACGATTCTCAACACGCTCGCCACGGCTCTCTCTGGAGTTCCGGCAGTTATCTTTACGAGCATTCTCTATGTCGTGGATAACCTTCTGTCGATCCTCGTTCCGAGCTCCTCGGGCATCGCTGCTCTTACGATTCCCATTTTCGGCCCGCTTGTTGAGCTGATGGGCTTAAACCCCGAGGCTGCAGTTACGGGTCTTTCCATGGGCAGCGCGGCCATGTCTCTCATTTCGCCAACAAGCGCGATGCTCGTTGCCGGTCTTGGCGTCTGCAAGATTCCGCTTGGCCAGTGGTGGAAGGTTGCTTGGAAATTCTTCCTGGTCGTGAGCGTTATCTGCATGGCATTCACTGCGGTTTCGGGCCTTATCCCCCTGCCGTAAAAGCAAAACCCCACATACAAGTTGTGAGAAAGAAGGATAGAGATGAACAAAGGACTGAACGTTCATAGCGAGATTGGCGCCCTCAAGAAGGTGTGCGTCCATCGCCCCGGTATGGATCTTGTAAACATGAAGGCGGAGGATTTCGACCGCGTTTGGATTCACGATGCGTTCTATCTGGACTATGCCCAGAAAGAGCACGATCAGTTTACCGACCTTCTTCGCGGCGCTGGCGCCGAGGTCGTCTATATGGAAGAGCTGCTCGCTGAGACGTTTGACAAAGTCGAGGGCACTCGCGCAGAGTTCATGACGAAGTTCATGGGTGAGTCCGGCATCTCCAACGCGGCCCTTCGCCAGGCCGTTGTCGAGAAGCTTGATTCGATTAAGGACAACAAGGAGTTTGTCCTTGCTGCCATGGGCGGCCTCTACGTTCGCGACCTCGAGATCCCCAAGGTTGGCGGTTCTCTTGCCAGTATGGACGGCGAGGAGTTGAAGGCTGACGATATGGTGCTGTTCCCCATGCCGGCCTCGTATTTCTCCCGTGACCCTCTGGCTGTCGTGGGCAAGGGCGCTACCATGAACCGCATGTACTGGAATCAGCGCAACCGCGAGGTAATCTTCTACGAAACGGTGCTGCGCAACCATCCCGATTACGCCGGTAGCCCCATCTGGTACGACCACAACAGCGAGTGGCATATCGAGGGCGGCGATATCCTCAACATCAACGCCAAGACGCTCGCCATCGGTATTTCCGAGCGCACCCAGACTGCGGCCATCGATGAGCTCGCCAAGAATATGTTCTGGGGTTCCGATGAGGCCGAGATCGAGAACATCTATGCCATCAAGATCCCGCACGGCTACGCCTACATGCACCTCGACACCGTCTGCACGCAGGTCGATCGCGATAAGTTCACGGTCTATCCCGGCATCTACCAGACGCTTCGTGCCTACCGCCTGACCAAGGGCGATGCAGAGGGGGAGGTGCATATCGAGGAACTCGAGGGCACCCTGCAGCATATCCTCGAGCTTGCGACGGGTATGGACCATATCACCATGATTGAGTGCGGTGGCGGCGATCCGATCGAGGCCTCCCGTGAGCAGTGGAACGATGGTTCCAACACTCTTGCGGTCGCACCGGGCAAGGTCTGCGTGTATGAGCGCAACGTTGTCACCAACGATGCTCTTTACAAGGCTGGCGTCGAGCTGCTCGTCGCTCCCTCCGAGGAGCTTTCTCGCGGTCGCGGCGGCCCGCGCTGCATGACCATGCCGTTCTGGCGTGAGGAAATCTAGTCAGCGTTAGCGTATCTGGGCGGCGCGTGTGCGTCTGCGCCGCCCATCCCTCCTTGTGTGTTCCAACAATCGAAAGGACTCAAATCATGGCTCTTAATCTTTCTGGTCGAAGCGTTCTTACCCTGCTTGACTTTACGCCCGAGGAAATCGAGTACATGCTCGACCTCTCAAAGAACTTCAAGGATATGAAGCGCGCCGGTTATCCGCACCGCTTTCTCGAGGGCAAGAACATTGTCCTGCTGTTTGAGAAGACCTCCACGCGCACGCGCTGTGCCTTCGAGGTCGGCGGTATGGACCTGGGTATGGGCGTGACCTACCTCGACCCCGGCTCGTCGCAGATGGGCAAGAAAGAGTCCATCGAGGATACCGCCCGCGTGCTCGGTCGCATGTATGACGGTATTGAGTATCGCGGCTCCGACCAGTCGATCGTCGAGGAGCTTGCCGCCAAGGCTGGCGTTCCCGTCTGGAACGGTCTGACCAACGAGTACCATCCCACCCAGGCCCTTGCCGACATTCTCACCATGCGTGAGGAGTTTGGCGACACGCGCGGCATGAAGCTCACCTATATGGGCAAGGAGCAGGGCAACGTCAGCGACTCCCTGATGGTTATCTGCGCCAAGCTCGGCATTAACTTCTGCTCCTGCGGACCCAAGGGCGATGTCGAGGGCGCCACGCACTTCGATCCCGAGCTTCTTGAGCGCTGCCAGGAGATCGCCGCTCAGAATGGCTGCACGATCCAGCTCACTGAGGATATCGACGAGGGCGTCAAGGATGCAGACGTGATCTATACGGACGTTTGGGTCGGTATGGGCCAGGCTGAGGAGCTGTGGAAGAGCCGAATCGATCTTCTCTCTCCCTATCGAGTAACGCCCGAGGTCATGGCCAAGGCAAACCCCGGCGCCATCTTTATGCACTGCCTGCCGAGCTTCCACGATACGCAGACCACCATCGGCGCCGAGATTGCCGAGAAGTTCGGCGTGACCGAGATGGAGGTTTCCGACGAGGTCTTTGAGAGCGCGCAGTCTCGCGTGTTCCAGGAGGCCGAGAACCGCATGCATACCATTAAGGCCATGATGTACGCGACGCTTCGCTAGTAGCTGGGAAGTGAACGAACACTATGAGTAAACCGTACGGAAAGCCCGATCGTATTGTCGTCGCCCTTGGCGGCAACGCTCTCGGCAACAACCCCGTCGA
>NZ_QSHC01000028.1:0-4202 GCF_003467545.1 Collinsella sp. AM38-1BH
AGCTGGTCACCAAGCACAACCTCAAGTACCGCCGCTACTACCACCAGTTCGACTACTAATTCCATTTGGGGGAAACTGTAATGAGGCAATACATCTTCGCCAGCCACGCGCATTTTGCGACCGGCATTAAAGAGAGCACCGAGCTGCTCTCGGGCGCGCGCGATAACGTTCACGATCTATCGATGTTTGTCGACGGTCGCACCGACGTCGCCGAGGAGGCCGCAAAGCTGCTGGCGACCATCGACCCTGCCGATGACGTGATCGTGTGCACCGACCTGTTTGGCGGTAGCGTCAACAACGAGTTCACCAAGATCGTTCAGACGCGTCCCAACACCTACCTTGTCGCCAACATGAACCTGCCGCTGCTGATCCAGCTACTGTTCTCGGACCAGGAGGCTCCCGCCGATCAGGTTATCCGCGAGATAATCGCGGCTGACGACACGCGCGTCAAGTTTGTCAACGATCTGCTGACCGATGCGGATGACGAGGAAGAGTTCTAGTCTCCGCCTGCTATTAATGGGGCCGGGTTTCCGGCATGAGACCTTTGGGGGTCAATCATGATTCAACTGCTTCGCGTCGACCATCGTCTGCTTCATGGCCAGGTGGCCGTCTCTTGGGTCCAGGGCCTGGGCTCCGACTGCATCTTCTGCGTCGGCGACAAGGTTGCCAACGATCCCGTTTGGAAGACCACGCTCAAGATGGGCAAGCCGGCCAACGCCAAGCTCGTCATCAAGGACATGGAACACGCCATCGAGGCAATTAACTCTGGTGTCACTGATAAGTACAAGATGATCATCTGCGTCGCCAGCATCGCCGAGGCCAAGCAGCTTGCCGACGGCTGCCCGCAGATTACCTCGATCAACCTGGGCAACACCAAGTCCAAGGACGAACAGCGTCCCGACGCCCGCCAGGTTTCGCGTCAGGTCTTTGTGACCGCCGCCGAGGAAGAGGAAATCCGCGAGCTCGTCGGTCGTGGTGTCGAGGTCGAGATTCGCGCTCTGGCCGATGACCCCAAGGTCGACGCTATGAGTGTCCTGTAACTTGGGACCACGGGGCGGCACGCATGGTGCTGCCCTATCCGTGGAGTAGCGGATAAACGCTTTACCCGGTAGTCCACCTACCGTTCACCGGAAGTACCTGCCCGTTGAGCGATTGGTATTAAATAGTTTCTGCATGACTATATAATTGGTATGAAATCATTTGTACCGGTTTAGGTGTTAACAGCACGCCGGTACAAGCTGGATCTGCCTAGGCGATTGTCGGCATGGAAAAGGGCGCGCTGACAAGTCGGGAATCGCCGACCGGATCCAAGAGGGATCAAAAGGAGGAACAATGCTTGTTCAAGCGATCCTCATCGGACTTATCGCTGCTTTCGGTAAGCTCGATTATCAGCTCGGTACGCTCTATGCGTTCCGCCCGATCGTTCTGTGCCCGCTCGTCGGCATAGTCCTCGGGGACCTGCAGTCCGGCCTCGCCATCGGCGCGAGCCTCGAGCTGCTCTTCATGGGTTCTATTGCCATCGGCGCTTACGTGCCACCTGATGAGACGATTGGCGGCGTGCTCGCCTGCGCCTTCGCTATTCAGCTGGGCCAGAGCACTGAGGCCGCTATCGCGCTCGCGATGCCCATCGCCACCCTGTGCCTGGCCATCAAGAACGTCATCAACGCCGGTATGCCCCTTCTGGTCGACCGCGCCGACGTCTTTGCCAGCAAGGGTAACCTCAAGGGTATCTACGCTATGCACTGGGTTATCGGTCTTGTGATTGTCGCCCTGGCCTTCTTCCTGTGCTCCGTCTCCTTCTATCTTGGCGCTGACGCCGTTCAGGGTCTGCTCGACTTCATCCCGACGTTTGTCCTTGATGGCTTTGGCGTCGCAGCCAACATCCTGCCTGCCATGGGCTTCGCAATGCTCGGTCGTCTGGTGCTTACCAAGCAGCTCGTGCCGTTCTACTTCCTGGGCTTCCTGATGTGCTCCTATGCCAACGTGCCCGTCCTCGGTGTCGCTCTGATCGCAATCATCATCGGCATCAACAAGTTCGACCTGCTGGGCCTTGGTGGCGCCCAGCCCCAGCTTTCTGTGGAAGGGGATGAGGACGATGACTTCTAATTCCGAGAACCAGATTACTCGCTCCGACCTCATTAAGAGCTCTCTGAGTACCGGCGCTCTGGGCATGGAGTTCTCCTGGACCTACTACAAGCAGATGAACATTGCCTTCTGCCTGATGGTCGCCAACATGCTCAAGAAGATCTATGCCGGCCGTCCCGACGATTACGCCGAGGCCCTGCACCGTCACAGCGCATTCTTCAACATCACCCCGCAGCTCGCTCCCTTCGTGGGCGGCATCGCGATGGCCATGGAAGAGAAGGTCGCTCGCGGCGAGGTTGAGCCCGAGAGCGTCAACGACATCAAGGCCGCCCTCATGGGCCCGCTTTCCGGTCTGGGTGACTCCTTCTTCCTGTCCACCCTGCGCGTTGTTGCCGCTGCCGTGGGCATCAGCCTGTGCCAGGCCGGCAACGCCTTTGGCCCCATCGCCTTCCTGCTCATCTATAACATCCCGGCGTTCCTGATTCGTATCTTTGGCGCTATCAAGGGTTATGAGCTAGGCATTGGCTTCCTCAACGAGGCTCAGAAGACCGGTCTGATGCAAAAGATCATGGCCTGCGTCGGCATCGTCGGCGTCATGGTGGTCGGCGCCATGAGCAAGGACATGTTCTGGGCTTCGCTGCCCGTCGCCATCGGTCAGGGCGACTCCGCCCAGACCCTCCAGGACATCCTGGACGGCATCATGCCCGGCATGCTCGGCATGGCCGCCTTCTGGATTTACTACTGGCTGCTCTCCAAGAAGATCAACCCGATGGTCCTGATTCTCTGCACCATGGTCATCGGCATCATCGGTGCCTTCTTTGGCGTGCTTGCCTAATATGTTTAAATCGCGCTTCCATCGCGTCTAACGGTTGCGTCGATCTTTGGGGGCTTGTCGCATGTGCGGCAGCCCCCTGTTTTTTAAAAGCCCGTACGAAAGGGGAGGACTATGGCCGTACCCGAGCTTTCGCTCATGAACATCAACCATCGTTACTACAGCATCGAGACGTTCTTTAAGGCTGCAGGCGAGGCGGGTTATCGCAATATCGAGCTGTGGACAGGCTCGATGCACCTGTATGTGGATTGCCGCGAGCACGATTCGGTGGATAAGATTCGCGATCTTGCCGCCCAGTACGGCATCAAGATCGTGTGCGTGTGCCCCGAGCAGAACAACCCCAAGCCGTGGAATGTCGCGGTGCGTGGTGAGGCGGGCCAAAAGCGCATACTCTCGTACTTTAAGAATGTCATTGACGTTGCCGTTGAGCTGGGTGCGCCGCAGATTCTGGTGACGAGTGGTTGGGCCTATCTGGACGAGCCGGCTGAGGACGCCTGGGCCCGCAGCGTTGCCATGCTGCGTTCGGTATGCGACTATGCCGATACGCGCGGCATTCGCGTTGCGCTCGAGGCGCTACAGCCGTCGGAGTCCGTGCTGGTCAACACCGCGCAGGACGTCGCGCGCATCCTCGAGGCGGTCGATCGTCCCAACCTGAAGGCTTGTATCGACTTTGGCGCCATGGAAGTTGCCGGCGACACAATCGACGGCTACTTTGAGGTCTTGGGCGACAAGATCGTCCACACCCACTTTGTGGATGTCGGCGGCGGCACGACGCATCTTGCCTGGGGCGACGGCGAGCGCGATATGCGTGCCGACCTCGAGGCGCTCATGCGCCACGGCTATACGGGCTATGCCTCGGCCGAGACGTGTGACGGCCGCTACTATCAGGATCCGTCTAAGGCGACAACTCAGGTTATCGATATGTATCGTCGTGTGATAGCAGAGATGGAAGCCGAATAACCGAACTGCGCGGTTGCGCCGGAAACACTAGGGCGGGTTTGGCGCAACGTAGTTTTAGGTGGCGAGTTGCGGAGTGTTCGTTGCAGTGCTGCTCGAATTAGACAACTAATGGCGTTGTAATACCACTCGGGCGAGGAAACCGACCGTTCGCCGTAAATCTCCGTGAGTTTAGATTGGTATTAAATAATGAGCAATCGTATGGCTATAATTGGTATCAGCAAGAAGCGCGATGTATAGAATCGCGCACATGTGATGGGAGGACACACATGAAGGAGACCGAGAAGATCGAGATCATGCACTTCGACCAGGAGGGCTACCTCGAGGA
>NZ_QSHC01000029.1:0-2071 GCF_003467545.1 Collinsella sp. AM38-1BH
CCCCCCCCCCCTTTTTGCGTTTACGGGCAACATTTCTTATGCAATTAAATCAATTTAATCATCCACCGCTGAATATAGACGTTCACCGTTCTTTGGTCGGTTCTCTGTTCTCAATGGACTAATATTTGCTTTAGCGCACTGCTGCGCTTGTCCTGTTTTTACACGGGTCGTTTTATTGATTGTGACGGAAGGACTCACATGGCAGATGTTCATGAGCTGCTTGATACTTGGATTGCCAATGTCAAGGACGAGGAGCTCCTCGCTGAGCTCAACACGATGAAGGAGCAGGGTGATGAGGACGCCATCACCGACGCTTTCTTCCAGGATCTCGCCTTCGGTACTGCCGGTCTTCGCGGCACTATCGGTGCGGGCACTAACCGTATGAATATCTATACGGTCGGTCGTGCGACCCAGGGATTCGCTGACTACCTCAATGCGACCTTTGAGCATCCGACGGTCGCCATCGCTCGCGATAGCCGCAATAAAGGTGAGCTGTTCGTTAAGACTACGGCTGCCATTCTTGCAGCAAACGGCGTGACTGCCCTCGTGTATCCCAAGATTTCTCCTGTGCCGACGCTCTCCTGGGCCGTCCGTGATCTTAAGTGCTCCGGTGGCATTTGCATGACCGCTAGCCATAACCCAGCGCCGTATAACGGCTATAAGGCCTATGGCCCCGATGGCTGCCAGATCACCAGCGAGGCCGCCGATGCAATTTCTAAGGCTATCGCCGAGACCGATACATTCACCGGCGTGAAGTCCATGGACTTTGATGAGGCTCTTGAGCAGGGTCTGGTTAAATGGATCGACGACTCGTGCCTCGAGCGTTATTACGACGCCGTTCTCGCGCGCGGCGTGACTAACCTTTCTGCCGAGGAGATCGCTGGCGCTCCGCTTAAGCTCGTCTACACTCCGCTCAACGGCACCGGCCTCATTCCCGTTACTACGGTGCTCGAGCGCGCTGGCATCACCGATGTCACGGTTGTTCCCGAGCAGAAGGAGCCTAACGGCGATTTCCCGACCTGCCCGTATCCTAACCCCGAGATCCGTCAGGCCATGCAGAAGGGCATCGATCTCTGCGAGCAGGTTCACCCTGATTTGCTGCTTGCAACCGATCCCGACGCCGACCGTGTTGGCGTTGCCGTTAAAAATGGCGATGACTATCTGCTGCTGACCGGTAACGAGATGGGCGTCCTGCTGCTCGACTATATCTGCAAGACCCGTGCTGCCCGCGGTGAGGACCTCACTAAGAAGGTTGCCGTTACTACTATCGTTTCTTCCGCCATGGTTGACGCTCTGGCCGACGAGTACGGTTTTGAGCTTCGCCGCTGCCTGACGGGCTTCAAGTACATCGGCGACATCATTACTTCTCTTTCCGATGCTGGCGAGGTCGATCGCTTTATCTTCGGTTTCGAGGAGAGCTACGGTTATCTGGCTGGTGATCACGTGCGCGACAAGGACGCCGTGAGCACTTCGCTGCTGATTTGCCAGATGGCTCAGTATTACAAGCTGCAGGGTAAGAACCTCGCCGACGCGATGCACGAGCTGTACGAGAAGTATGGCTACTACCACAATAAGACGATTTCGCTGAGCTATCCGGGTGCTGAGGGTGCGGCAAAGATGGCCGGCATCATGGCCGGTCTGCGCGAGAACCCGCCCGCGGAGCTCGCCGGTTCCAAGATTGAAGCCGTCGTGGACTACAACACCTGCGTGAACGGCCTGCCGAAGGCTAATGTCATTGAGTTCGATCTCGAGGGTGGCAACAAGGGTATCGTCCGTCCTTCCGGCACCGAGCCCAAGATCAAGCTGTATATCTTTGCCAAGGGCGCGGATGCCGCCGAAGCTGATGCAGCACTTGACGCGATTGAAGAGTCCGGTCGCAAGCTGCTGGCATAAGGTATTTAAGAGTCTATTACTGTAGATAGGCGAAAGAGGGGATCTCGGAAACGAGGTCCCCTCTTATATTTACCCAGCCAGCCGAGAGTCCTTATATGTGTAGGAAATGTGTACGCCCAGATTCCCGCCCCCGGCGCCCCTCCGGTCTGGCAATATATCTCCTTGCCGCGCGGCCCGG
>NZ_QSHC01000003.1:0-143276 GCF_003467545.1 Collinsella sp. AM38-1BH
AGAGCAAGGCGGGGCCGAGGCCGCCTCGATCAATTTGCGAAAGAATCTTGACGGTACCAGTCGGTGAAGTACAGCAAGATGAGCAACAACGTATTGCCCACGGCATACAGGCCATAGCCCACGCACAGCGTGCGAAAATACCCGTGCATCAGGTTGTTAAAGCCCAGCGGCAGGGCCGAGAGCACCGTGGTCTCGAGCGAAATGACCGCCGCCGTCACAAACAGCTGCTTGAGCGCACAAAACCGTAGTTCTCGGTTGAGCGTGGCAAGCATTTCCTCCTCGGCCACCACAATGTCGCCCACCACGCCACCGTCGTTGAACAGGCTGTAGTAGTCGCGGTAACGCGGATAAAAGTTGACCTCGACTGAGACCACAAAGTTGACGGACGTGACCAGGATCGTCAAAAACGCGATGAGCGCCGGCACATCGTGGTAGGGCGCACCATAAAACAAGCCCTTGACCAGCACGCCAATGGGACCGGCCCAAATTATCACCAAGTGCGCAAAGAGGCCCAGGTTGGTGAACAAGCCCGTGAGCGCCAACGGCATAAACTGATCAAGCCACCGTAAAAAGAGCCAGGGGCTGCGTTCGCTCTGCGGAAAATACCGGTACAGCAGCACCACGTCGCAGGCGAGCATAACGCCGTAGCCCAGAGCAATTGACGCCAACAGGCCCTCGACCGGCGGCAGTCCCAGCGCCAGCGCGGCCAGGGCGCACAGGCACGCCACGCCAATGGCAGCCGCAAAGCTGCATAGGATACCGCGGTAATCCTTGATGGCAGTGAGGTAACTCATGCCGTTCCAGTTGACGATCATAATGTTGAACAGCCACAGGCACAGCAGCCCCTGCAGCAGCGTGGCGCCCGAGAACAGCAAAAAGACGCCGTAGAGCACCGTGCCCGCAACGAGCATGACAGCATTGGAGCCCCAAAACGAGGGAAGAATCTCGTCCTCGCGCTCGGCAAACAACATATCAGCCAAAAAACGCGTGACCGACATGGAGAAAAAGCTCGTGAGCGTAAGCGAGGCCAGCAGTGTGTAGGTCACCATGCACACCAGCAGATCCTGGTTGGCACGCCCTACGCCCCACAGACCGCACAGCACCAAGATACCCACCTGAAGCAGCACGCCCAGCAGCATGGGGCCCGTGCACACAATGCCGGCGTAGCCGTAAGCGCGCATCGTGGCAAACAGGCCCTTGCGCCTAAACAGGCGCTTGAGCTCAAAACCTATTCCGGCCACCGGCTACTCCCCCTCTCTGGGCAGGTCAAACGCACGCGCCGTCTCGTCGTACAGCGCGCGATAGTTGGCAAGCATCTGCTCGTGCAAGAAGTACGTGGCAACGCGACGCTGGCCGCGCTCCCCCATCTCAATGCGACGAGCGCGGCTTGTGCACATGCGTTCCATGGCATCGGCCAAGCCCTTGCGATACATGGGCGGCGTCACAAAACCCGCCACGCCAAAGTCGTCTCCCGGGGCGCCTTCGAGCAGCTCGCGACAGCAGCCCACCTCAGTCGTCACGCAGGGACGGCGCGCTGCAAGCGACTCCAGCACGCTGAGCGGCTGGCCCTCGGAGATGCTCGTCAAAATGGTAAAGTCGAGCTTTTCCATGTACTCGACCACGTTGACGCGGCCGGTAAAGATCAGGTCGCGCACGCCCAGGGTTTCGACCAGCGCGTGGCACTCGGCGCCGTACTCCTCGTCGTCCACGCCGCCCATGATGTGCAGGCGCACCTTGGGCAGGCGCTCGTGCAGCTCAAAGAAGGCATAAATCATGGTCTTGACATCCTTGATGGGCGCCAGGCGCACCACCGCGCCAATGTCCACCCAGCCGTCATCGGTCTTTAAGGGAATATCCTTAAAGCGATCGAACTGGATGCCGTTGGGAATGACCAGGCATTTGTCCGCATCGCAGCCCATATCGATCTGCGTCTTGCGGGCGTTGTGGAATAGGCTGGTCACGCGGAAGGCGCGGCGGTAGATCTCCTCCGAAAGCAGGTAGAAAAAGCGAATCCAGCGGTCCTTAAACGAGGGCACCACCCAGTCGGCGCGAATGATCTCTTCCTCGCGCTCACGGGTATAGATGCCGTGTTCGGTTAGCAGCACCGGCGCATGGTGAACGCTCGAGCCCAGACAGGCGAGCAGGCCGCCGTAGCCGGTCGAGATGGCATGGTACACATCGGCCACCGGCACCTCGCTGCCCAACAGGTAGAGCACGGGCAGCAACATGGAGCGCATGGTGTGAAATGCATCGGCAAAGGGCGTGTAGGGATACTCGGCCAGGCACACGTCGCGAAAGATATCCATAAACGTGCGGCTCTGCAAAAACGATAGCGGATGCACGCGACGGCGGTGGAAGATATCGAATAACACGTCCCAGTCCGGATTGGAAAGCGACACCAGACGGCGTAGCGCCTCGCGCTCACGGTCGTTAAAACTGGCTTCATGTTGCTCGCCCGAAAGCCGCAGGGCATCGTCCAGGAACACCTCGCGCACCTCGACCACGTTGCCGGGCAGCTCGTAGACAAACTTGCCGCGGTCGGCAGCATGCGCGCCGATTACCCAAAGCACGAACTCGTGCTCGGGCATGGCCTGGATATAGCCATGCATCCAGGTAGATACGCCGCCGTGCACATAGGGGTAGCAACCCTCGAGTACCAAGCAGATTCTCATTTATCGCCACCCTCCTTGCGCGCAATGGTCACCGTCTTGTCCGTGGCCTTGAGCAGATACAGACTGCCCGTAAGGTGCGTCAGTTCGCCACCCGTCACCGCACCCGGCTCGCCATTATTGGCGCGGAACATGAGCCACGCCTCGTCGTGGAAATTGCCCAGGCTGAGCGCCCAGGCATCCGCGCTGGTATCCACGCTCACCGTAACCGACGAAAAGCGCTGGATGGCACCGGAGCACTCCGACGCCGTCTGGTGCCGCAGATCGGGCGCGGATTTGGTAAGCCACTCCAGGAAGTCGACCAGGCCGCCCTTGTAGACCCCCCAGCCCTCCTTGGCTCCGCGATCGGGGTCCAAAAGGTCGTCCGGGTGCATAAAGTGCGTGCTCACGTAGTGCATGTTGAGCTCGGACACGGCTGCCAGGCGCATATAGGAATCGTCGACCATGCCGCCCGAAACAATACGTGGCTGCTCCACAATGCCATCGCTCGCCACGCCAAACTCCTGCACGTACGGCAGGTCGGTGCCATCCTCAAAATACGTACTGGCAATGGTCTTAATGCGCGGAACATCGGTACCGATAAGCTTGCGCGCGCGGGCCGAAAGGATATTCGACGGCGGCACGTAAACCGAGCCACGAGCATTGGGCAGGACCTCGTCCTGAAACGCGATAAGTTCGTTGAGCGAAGCGACGAGCGTCTCTTTGTTCTTCCAGGTCTTGTAGACGTACAACGTACCGTAGTCGGTGTCCCAGAGCGCAAGCGGCTGATGATTGTAGCCGTGAAAGCCCAGCTCGCCGCCCATCTGCAGCAGCATGCCGCCAAAATATCGAAACTGCGTGGTATCGGGTTGGCGCGCGGGCTCGGTCTGGTTGACCGCGTCCTCGTAGTTTTCGATCATCACGCCGGTATAGCGAATGCCGTATTTTTGCGCGAGCTTTTGCAGATCGGGCCACCAGACCTTGGTGTAAAAATCGGCAATGGAAAGGCCGTAGTCACGCTTGATATAAGTACCATCGCCCGAGGGCACGGGGCTAGGAAAGTCGTCCAGATAAAAGACAGCGCTGTTGATAACCGGATATGCCGTGGCATCGCCCAGCAGGCTGATCGCCGCGGCGTAAAAGCCGCGCATGACCTTGTCATAGATACCGATATTACATACCACGGTGCGCCCGCTACCGCAGTCATTCGACCAAATGAGCGGGGCGCCCGCATCGCCGGTCTTGGCCCAAACGTGCGCCGTCTCGCGCAGCGAAACCGAAAGCGACGAATCAAAGGGGTCCGAGAGCTCGTAGCGCTCTCCCCCGCCCAACATAAAGTCCTCGCTCGGCACAATGCTTTCGGCTTTTACATAGTCATATCCGGCCGATTCAATGCCAAGCTTGGAGGCAATCACTTGCAGATAGCTCGAGTTATCCGGCGGCATGGCGAGCATAAGCGAACCGCCGGCACTCACCCAACTCATAATGTCGCTCAGGTGCGTACCGAGCCCATCGAGCGACGGCATGAGCAAGATCACGCGATCGAAGGAGGTCAGCGAGGGAATGGCATCCGCACCATCCAGGACAAGGTCCACGTCGCGGTGCGCGATCTTCATGTCGAGCAGGATCTGGTCGAACTGTTCCTTTACGTCCTCGACGCCAGCTTGATCGGAATCGGTAATGACCAGGCACGTGGGCTTTTGGCCAAAGATTGCCGAGGAGGCCGGCACCGCGTCGTTGGCGGCGAGCATGCCCAGCTTGTGCTGTCCAGCGCTGTACTGCACGCCGGCGCGTTCGATCAGCAGCACGGCGGCCATGACGATAAAAACAGCCCACACTACGAGCAGCCCCATCCAACGAAAGCGGTCTGCACGGTCGCGGATATGTTGCACCACGCTCATCTGGCCTCCTCCCCGTCGCGCCAAAACGCCAACTGTTCGCGGTTGGCGGCACTCAAATACACATGCTGATTGTCGATCGCGTCGATCACACGGTGGACCTCGTCACCGTCGCGGCGCATCACGGCCAGGCGCAGGCAAAGCATCCAAACCTCCTGCTCCTCGGGCACGTCGAGCACCAGCTGGTCGGTCACGGTCTGCGCCTCGTCGATCTGTCCGACATCGGCCAGCGCCGTCGCGTATCGAATGCGCAGCTTAAGGGTATCCTCGCGTTCGTAGCGACGCGCAAGCAGGCGCGCGTACTGTTGGCGCTGAATCTGAGCCACATGCCCCTCAGCCAAGCCCGAGCCCAAGTATTCACCAAGATAATCGCAGTATTCGTTGAGGTTTTGCGCGCTCGGGTCCGTCTTAAAGGCACGCTCCAGCTGCTGCAGTTTAAGGTCAGACTCCTTGGAGATCTGCGCCACCGCCGTCGCGGCATAGTGCGCCACCTCAACGTCGTCGTTAAGCTTAGCCGCCTGCAGCTGCGCCAGGTACGCGTCGGGCTCCTCGGTGAGCATGGAAAGCATTAGGCGGCGCCGGTATGCCGGGTCGTTGACGATGAGCGCCTCCTCGAGCGGCACTACGCCTGCATCGGCATCACGTTCGTACACTAGGATGCTGCGATGCAGGTCGTCGTTGAAGCGCAGCGACTCCAGCGCAGACTCTTTCAGTCCCTCGCCAAACACCGCGCTGCGGACCGATAGCAGAACCACCAGCAACGGGCCCCACAGCGGCACCAACACTATCACAGCCAGCATGTGCCCGCGCGCCGGCAGCAGGCCCAGCTTCATGAGCGTCCACAGCATCAGGCAAACCAGCGCATGAATCAGCAGCAAGACGGCAGCAACGACAAGCGAGATCAAGCGGCACCCCCCTCACCGTCACCGGTGTAAGAGATGTGCTGCAGCAACGCCACGATGTCCTCGCCATCGACGGGCTCCACCGCAATCTGCTTTGCGCTCAGGCGCTCGCGGATAATGGGAAGATCACACGCCTTTGCCTGGCGCATAAGCAGGTAGAGCACGTTGCCGTCGACCAAGCCCGCCGCGTCGCTCTCGCGGATTGCCGACCCAATTGCGCCCACCAGCTCGCCGACAGGCTCCATGCCCGGTACCACGCGCAGGAGCAAAAAACTCCCCATCTTGCTATCTGCCAGCGCCTGCTCCGCCGCGAGCTCTTGGCCAAAGGCCGCCTGCTTGAGCACGCAAGTGCCGTCAACGCAGCGTTTATCCTGCGCCACCGCCTCATAGTCAAAGGCACGGCCCAGCGCGCTTTCGACCAGCCCGCACAAGATGCGGAACAGATTTTGATAATAGAGGGTCATTTGGTTTTCGGCCGCACTACGCACAAAGATCAACACGGCGGGTGCCCCGTCGCGCTCGATCGTGTATCCAAACATGGGAAGCCCCGGCGTCAGCTCGCGGTTCACCCACAGGTTCGAACGACCCCCGTCGCCCAAAAGAGGTGCAAGCTGCTCGAGCGTGAGCGAGCGTGCGGCATCTTCGGCAATCGCGGGACTTGCCGCCACCAGGCGTGCAAATGCCCCGCCCGAAACATGGTAGATCGCCACCGAATCGTTCTCGAGGATCTCGCCCAGAAGCTCGCAGCACTTGCGATAGATGTCGCGTGGGTTGAGTACGTCGAGCTCCTGCGTCACGGCAAAGATCTTGCCAAAGCTGTCGTGGCGACCCACAATCTGGCGCCTGTACGCGCGCTTGTCCTCGATCGCGTCGTGGTAAAGCTGTGTGAGGAACGTATTGCGATTACGCACGAGCTCGTTTTGATCGCGCTCCGCCCTAATGGCTTCGCTGTTGCGCAGCTGCACATAGCCGCACACGGCACCCACCACAAAGTACGCAATAAACGGCAGCCAGTTGGACGGCTCGTAAAAGAGACCCTGGAAGGTATAACCGTACTGAGTAAAGTAGCTCGCGGCCAAACCCACCGACGCCAGCAGCGCCGCAACCAGGCCAAAATCGAGCCCATACAGCGTGCCGATCAGTACCACGTACAGCAGGCGGTAGTCGAGCACGTTAAGCTGAGCAGACTGCGAAAACACCAGCTCCAGGCCCTCAAAGAGCACCCAGGCCAGCGCGGTCTCCAGGCATTTGATGGGCAGTGTCCGCCCGCGCATGCGGTCGATGGCGGCACGCAGCGGATGGCGCTTGCCCGCGAGGGTCTGCTCCCAGCGGGCGTGTATGGTCGAAAGATCGCGCAGCACGTCATAGCGCTGGAACCACCCGTAGCGCGTGCGGACGGTATCGCTCGGAGCAATGGAGACGACGGCGTCCCCGTCGTAGGTAATGTCGAGCCCCGGGAACAAGCCCTTGAGCGCCTCGCCCAGGTCTCCCACGGTGTGGGCAAAGCTATCCGGAACCTCGAGTTCCTCGAATGTGGCATCCCAGCTGTCGAAGATGCGACGCACCAGAACGGCCAGCTCCTCGGCGCAGAGGGCACCGAGCGGTGAGTCCGCCCCAGCCCTCATGACAGCAGAGCCTTGCGAGCACGCCTCGAACAGCGGGGTCAAAATCGGGTCTTCCAGCGTGGGCGAGGCGGTGTACAGATACGGCACGCGCAAGATCTTGGCCTGAATGCCGTCGCGGACCGCATAGTAGCGGCACAGGTCGTTGGCCGCACGGGCAATGATGCCCTTGCCGTTTTGCCCCGCAACGTCCACCGCACCGTCCGCTCCCATGGGACCAGTCACAAACAGCAGCTGAATCTGGCGACCCATGCAAGCTCGAAAGACGGAGCGCAGCAGCTCGATGTCGCCAACGGCCTCGGTATGCGGCGTGAGATAGGTAGAGAGGTAGACCACACGGTCGAATTCGTAAGCCTGGTCCAGGTGCTGCAGCAGCTCTTTCCAAGACGCATGGAGCGACGACCCGTCGCGGCGCGCCTCGTTGGCCGCCACGACCTGAACATGGTCACCGGGAAACGCCTTGGCACAAAAGTCGTCATCGACATACGCGGTATTGCCAACAACCAGCACTTCCACCGTGCGCTCCCCCTCCCCAAATTTAGCTTTTGCCATGGTAAACATGCGTATTGTACGCTGTCAATGTAGGCCAAAGGCAACTTTAAAGCTGTTTTAAGAACTTTTTCAGACGGGAAGCGACTCGCGCCTGAGCCAGAGAGCCCTACACGTGCCGCTGCACGGCGGAGAAAGGCGAATCCACTACCCCTCAGGCATAATTCCTGAGCAAAATCAAGCAGAGCACACGGCTTTTGCGCCACTTTAAGACGTAATCGGGATGTGGCGAGAGGCCAAATTCGGAAGTGCGGGGAAAACCAAAGGAATGCTGACCAGACCCCCGTTTAGGCTTCCGCGACCTGCGGTTTTGATACAAAAAAACCGCGTTGTGCTCGAAGGTTTTCGATTTTTCCCCGCACTTCTGTAATTACATCTCTGGATCGAGGGCGCAGGCAATGGTGACGACATCCACGATAGCGCCCCCCCTATGCCTGATACCAAAATCGTTCCATAGGGACCCGTTTCCCAATGGGATGATTCTTCACAAAGGGCATTAAGGCGCATGAGAACATGGTAGAGGCAAGCAAGCGCGCTTCCACGTTTTCGCCCATGGTGACCACGGTATAATCCAACGAGACAAGCAACGAACGGGAAAGGCAGCGCGGATGAACCTGGGCAGCGAGAGCGAGACCGTCGAGTTCAAGAAGTCCACTGGCGAGCATAAAGAAGCACTGCAGGCCATCAGCGCCATGCTGAACAAGCACGGCCGCGGCGAGCTCTACTTCGGCGTGAAGGACAACGGCGATGTCATCGGCCAGGATGTCAGCGACGCAACGCTGCGCCAGGTGACGTCGTGGGTGTCCGACAAGATCGAGCCCGCGGTGTTCCCGACGGTCGAGTGCCTCGACGCCGATGATGGGCTGCGATACATCAAAATTGCCTTCTCAGGTGCCGACGCCCCCTACTCCGCCGACGGACGCTACTTCACCCGCGTGGGGACTTCGAACAAAGCGCTGTCGGCCTCGGAGCTGAGCGCCATGGTCGTCAAGCGTGAGCGCGCCCGTAGCCCGTGGGACTCGCTGCCGTCCGGCAGGCCCGTCTCCGACGCCGACGAGCAGGCGGTGCGCGACTTCGTCGCGCGCGGCGGCAGGGCCGGACGCGTGGGCGGCGGGTTCGCCGGCGTGGAGGACACCTTGGCAAGGCTCGACCTCGTCGCGCCCGACGGCAGCCTAAGAAACGCCGCGGTGGAGCTGTTCTGCGAGGGATCCGACACCTACCCCAGGATGAAGCTGGGGCTTCTGGGCGGCAACACCAAGGCCAAGATCCTCGACCTGCGCCGCGAGTGCGGCACCATGCTCAAGCTGCTCGACTTCGCCGAGTACTTCGTGACGTCGAACATCAGGCGCGAGTTCGTCATCGGCGAGACGGGCATGTACCGCAAGGAGATCCCCGAGATCCCGGCCGAGGCCATCCGCGAGGCGGTTGCCAACGCGCTGTGCCACCGCGACTACACCACCGGCACCGCCGTCGAGGTCAACGTGTTCATGGACACCGTCCAGATCGTGAGCCCGGGCCTGTTCCCCGAGGGCGACTCGCCGCAAGAGCACCTAGACGGTACCGCGAGCGAGTTCGGCCTCCGAAACCCCGCGATCGCGCGCACCCTGTTCCGCGCCGGCGTCATCGAGCAGTACGGCACGGGCATACCGCGCATCAAGGAGGCCTGCGAGGCAGCCGGCGTGAGGTTCCGCTTCGAGCAGACCGTCAACAGCACCGTCGTCGTCTTCGAGCGTCCTGGGTTACAGAAAGCGGCCTTCAGGAGAACCGCGGCCGACAACCGACCGCTCCTCAGCGAGCGCGAACGAGCAGCGATGGCAATTGCCGCCGCTCAGGGGAAAATCACGACCTCCGACCTCGCGCGGGAGTCCAATGTCGGTAGGAAAACGGCCTCGAAGACTCTGAAAGACCTTGCCGGGCGAGGCCTGTTGGAATGGGTAGGGAAAAGCCCGAAAGACCCGCACCAGTTCTACAGGATGCCAAGCGAAGTTTGAGGCTGCAGGTCCTAGCCGGGAAACAGGCCCATTGCGTTTGCTGCCCTCCCCCTGCTGGGCACTACTGAGTAATCTACTGGGCACTGCTGAGTAATCTACTGAGTAGTGCCCAAGCGCGAGTTGGCAAGTCCGCCGAAGCCCAGAGAAACGGCTCCGAAGAATATACTGACCGCTACTGACCGCTACTGATCGCGGCATTCGGCAGGCCCGCCGAATGCCGCGGTCTCCCGAGACTAGCAGAGCCGCCCTTATTGTTAGCGCTGCCGAAGCAAGCCCTACTTCAGCAGCAACTTGAATTTTCGTGCGATGAGCCTCCCCGGAGCCAAGAGCCTTTTGCCCTAATCACAACACCGCAATTCAAGCACCGCAGAAAACTCCATTAGCGATGAACCAGCCACTTGAAGACGTGATCAAGGTGCGGCAAGGGGTCAAATTCGGAAGTGCGGGGAAAATCGAAGAAATGCTAACCAGGCCCCAGTTTTCGCTTCCGCGAACTGCGGTTTTGGTGCTAAAAATCGCGTTGTGCTCGAAGGTTCTCGATTTTCCCCGCACTTCCGTAATTACATCCTTGGATCGAGAGTGCAGGCAACAATGACGTCATCCGCGATAGCACCCAACAGTCACGGACGTACAAAAGGCCGTTGCCGGAAGCCTCCATACAACGACTCTTCTTTGCGCGCGCCACGCTCGCAATGCTCCATTAAATGTAACTAATTGATTTGCTATATACCATTCATAATGGCACATAGCAAATCAATTAGTTACATGTGGAGGCAGAACATGAGGGAGTACGTCGAGAAACAGCTGCACACTAGAGTCGATTGCGAGCCCAACGACGCCTCGGAAATAACGACGCAAAACTCTTTCCGAAAGTGTAGGTGAGCGAAATGGCGACTCATGCATACGATGACCTTTATTCTTATCTAGCCGCATTCAAGAACAGCTCTCTTGCCGAAATAATTGCGTACCTAGAAGAACTGGGGCAAAGGAGGTTCGACGCCTTTATTAGGGGCCTTGCACCCCTTATCCCAATCGAAAAAATCGAAAATCAATCCCTGTTCAATTTTTCTGTTGACTCCACCCTTGAAGGAGGCAAATTCCCCTGCACTGACTATGCCTGTCGAGAGCAAAACATTTACCATTTGGCAAAGTTCTCAGCATTGTATGCAGATAAAACACTGATTCATTGCCCTATAGAATCGGCATTCGAAATGGGGCACGATGATTATGTCTCAGTCGATGAACTTGCATTCGGGATCTATTTGACCATGCGAGTCGAAGACATAGTCAAAGCTGGAATACTCGGATTTTCGAGCAATTACATTCCTCTTTGCAAAGATTGCCTAGCGCGACAAATCGAAAGAGAATCAAAAGCAAAAGGATTGATATCGAGTTATTGGGATGAACTCGTACGACAATTCTGTTCCTCTACCTCGTGCACTTTAAAACAAGCACCAGATGGGAATCTGTATGTAGCGATTGAGGGAATGGATGCATATGGGTCCCATGATGAGATGGATGTCGATTTCCTGGTAATCCCGTCTGAATACGAATCGCTCTATGCAAGCCAAGGCGAAACGCGATTGGATAGAGACATGCTGGAGAAAGGCGGCATCTTGACTATCCTACTGCCATTGTTGGACGATTGCTTTCAAGCCCTCGTCAATCCCTATTTTTCGAATAGCTCGTATTTAACCACTCGTCCAGCTCAGATTGAGTTCCTCGAGTCCGCAACTTCCACCCTTTATCCTCGAAAAGATCAGACCATACCCATTCGCCGGTTATCTTGCCCCCTCCCCATTGCTGAAAATGCAACGTTGCGTAGCATCCTTGATTGCCGCATTAGAAACGAAGAGTCGTTTCTTGTGTTTAGGGATACCTTGTCCAAAGGCCTGAGCGAAAGGCCCATCGACACCTCGACATTAGCTGACCTGAAGAACGACCTAATTGAGCCCGAGCTTCACAAGATATCTTTAGTGATGAAAAACGAGCGATCCCGATTAGTCACCTCCGCAGTCATTGAAGCCGCTATCGGAATTGCGAGCTTTACATTGGGGCAATACGGAATCGCATCACCTTCTGATGCCATGGCCTTCCTCGGGGCTGCCGGCATAGGGGCCGTTGCATCTCAATCCGCAGATTTCTTGCGAGAAGCCAAGGCAAAAGAGAACCCCATGTATTTCCTCTGGAAGCTCAATAGAAACAACCGTCTGTAACCTAAGGGGCAGAACACCGCAGTCGCCGAGCATATCTCGATCATTAAATAAAGGCAGCACTAGAAAGGATGCGAATCGTGAAGAACCGATTCCCTTTACGAATGCCTAATGCAGTAAAAATCACTGGTAGATCCGAGCAGTTTAACCAAGACGACAAGAGCGCGCTCAGATTGCTGTCTGCAGTAGCTAGCCAAGTATAGATACCATCCTGTTTCCAAATTCGGTCCTACGATAAACCCTTTCTTCTTTCTCAATTTCGTCGGGATCGTCGAAGATGAGCGTCATATCTACTACGTCCCACTGCTGCCGATGGATATCCTCAATCAGCAATCCCAGTCCGGTTAATCGAAGAAGAACTTCTGCATCTCTGCCTCTGAGCGTCTGAAAAGTTTCCTTTTCTCGAAGCATTTCGTAGTCTCCAGGTAGAAATCTGTCCAAAGTCTCTGCAAACAAACGAAGATCGTCCCAGCTAATTTCTTTATCTAGGTAGGCCTCATAAATCTTTGCTAGTCGCCGCGCTTTGTCCTCCTCAATGTATCTTTCGAGCAGGATAAGCAGGTACTCAATATCGCGCTTCCTATTTGACTCTTCAAAGTATTGCTTGTACTTGTTCCATGAGCCATTTTCAAAAGAGTCGCGGTTGAACTCATCGAGGAAACACGCATACTTCTTCAGCAGATGCGCATTGTGGATATTGTTTCCGATTTTGTAGATGCTCACTAGGCTTGAGATGACGGGGATGTCCTTCAAGAACTCGTTTTGGAGAATTTCGTCCAGGCCAACCTCTGCGATATTCGAAATAAGTTCGAGAGAGTCGCTGCAAATAGTCGGCCTTGCGTCGTCTTGCAAGCGCGATAGACCGGCCTTAGTTGATTCCTCTGCGTTTGCCATAAGATTACCTTTCATAATAATTTGCCAGTTTTGGCATGCGTTTGCAGCGCCGCTTTTCTGAAAGTGGCTCCGATTTAAATGCCATCCCCCGAATAAGCGCTCAGGTTCGATTCAACAAGTGCATTGGTTGAAAAGAGCTTTAGACCCCCTTCGAGGTAAAAGTCGCTTGTGCAGAGCAACCAAATCATCTTGTCGAGCTTGTAGGCAGTGGCCTCGGGGTCCACGCCGCCCTTCCGCGCCGCGCGCGCGGCTTCGAAATAGCAACGAGCCACTTCGACCTCGCTGTCAGTGGTAGCGTAAAACTGAACAGTATTCAGTAGGCCGTTGACACAAACATCGACGAGCGGCTGCTGAACAAGCCCGAGGACCTGTTCAGGGCGATGCAGCTCGAGCTCATGGAGCTGCACCACGGTTCGCCCTCGACCGTCTTCTGCACGCAGTGCAGGTCGAAGGGCTAGGCAGGAGCCCCGAGGCTTTTCCTAATTCTAGGTGTTAAAGTCGATTACTGCCTGCCGTGGAATAGCCTCCACTTTTCGTCTTCGATGTCTCTTTCAATTGATGACTTCACTTTTGACAGCCATTCTCTGTGTTTTAAATATGCAACACCTGCGGGCAGCTGAGCAGCAATCGAGTCAATCGCCTCAATCTCCTTGAGCTTTGCTGGAATAAAGCCTTTTTCAGGGGACCCGCTCATTGAAGATCGACGGAGATCCAAATGGTTGATCGATATCCCGTCTTTATCGAGCGTCAGAATGAGGGTGATAGCCCTAATCCTCGTCTCGTCATTGCAATCGGACAAGGCCCAGCTAATTCTATCGAGGCTATTTGCGTCGGCGATCCTTTCGCGGATGGTATATTCCAAGCGCTCCCAAAAAATATCGCTCGAGAGCGCATTTGCGTCATGAACGGGAAACAAAACGGCTATTTCAAGCCTGCCGAGTGGTTCGCTCAGCGCTTCATCGATCATTGCTTTCAGCAGATTCCAGGCATGATCATCCTGGACGGTCCAAAACGAGCTGATTCTTCGCAGGAGATCGTGCCTTTGTCGGTAGTCGAGGTTGGCAACGTACTCCAAAAAACGGTCAATCATTGAGCTGTCAAGGCGTAAAAGGCAGCGTAGGAAAGCGAGGTTATAGTCGAAAGTAGGATATCCTTCAAGTGCGAGAAAATACAGGTTGACGGCCGGTGAGGGATTGGATTCGAAGTACGAATCTAGAGCGGAGACGCGCTTTTCGTCTCCGCAGTTGCCGAAAAACCGCCAAACCCCATCATTGTGTATATGTTCGGAAAGCCAAGAAGCATATTTGAGGATATAGCCAGGATGCTTTGGCTCGACTATCTCCAAATCTTCCAAGCAGAGATGCGTTCTGCCGTCATCGAGTCTTGCGAGAATTTCGTCGAGCTCCTCCTTGTCGGGCCCGTTCTTTATTGCTAGCAAATCAAGATAGTCAAACAGGGCCGGATGGTCACTCACGTCGATCACCGCGCCCAGCTCGTTTCTAAGGACCTTCCTGCCGATGGTTTCAGCAAGATGATCAAGTGCTTCGTACGGGACAGGGATCGTCGAGGGCGACGAAGCGATATTGCGTGCGATTATGCTTGAGGCAGTATCTGGGGTCCTTTTGGCGATTTCCAGAAGGACTTTTCCGATAGCCCTGCCCGACTCCCACTCTTTATCGGAAATCTCATAATCTTCGGCTAGCTTTCCCAGGGCTTCGGTCAGTCGTTCTAGCGGTAACTCTTCCGCGGATATCCTCGGTTCTTTCTCTACGAGAGACTCGGAGTTCTCCAGACCAAGTGCGTCGAATGCGCTCTGGCGGAACCCATCGAGGCTCAGAGGGGGATTCTGCGCGCATGTTTCGTAAATCTGGTTGATGCTTAAGCTGCATAAGAGATCGATTGTCGAGTCTTCGGTTATATATTTGGGGAATAGCTCTTCAATCCTCGAGAGCACCGAATACATGTTTTCTGCGTACTCCGCTTCAGGTTCTTTGCCATAGAACGAGAAGTGCTGCCGAAAAGTGGATTTAACTTGCCTGCTGAATTCGGTTTCGACCAGAACGGAGAGCGCCCGGAAGCAATGGGCGTGGAGCTCGGCCAGCTCTGATGTGAAATTGAAGGTCAAAGTGTTGTATGTGTACGTTATGCCGTTTTGACAAACGCGCTGGGCCCTTGAAGAGAGGTATGAACTCGTCAAGACGATCAGACATGCTGCAACATTACGGGAATGCGATTGTTGATATTTTTGAGCGAGGGCATCGAGTTTGCTGTTTTCCAAATCGAATCCCGTACGATCGACATCGTAAGCGAAAGCGCCGTCCGGCCCGCATGCCCAGTTGTACTCGGCCGCTCGCTCGGTGCCTCTTTCTACACACTTCACGAACAACTCGGAGGCTGTTTGCGAATACTCGCTTGAGTTCATCAGGGATACAGAAATTTGCAGGGGCATAGATCCGTCGGATGTCGAATTCATGCCGAGAATTTCTTCCGATACGTCAGCGCAATCAGCGTTTTCGATGCGGTTTGAGGCAAAGGCGAGCGCCTGTATGGGGAGGAATTGATTGAATGTGACTATGAACTGATCGGCAATTCGCGCATCCCGATTCTTTATTTCATCCCAAGCTTTCTCGCATTCCCTTCGAAGGTAGTCGTACACGCTCGCACTTCCGCACACTTCAGCCATTGACTTGGCGGCTTTGAGATACGGCGCGTTCGGCATTTCTGCGGTATGCAGAATGAAATCCGCAAAACTGCCGTTCCCTTCTTTTGCGAAGTGGCGGCATATCAAGAAGTCGCGAAGATTCTGCTCTTCCATTCTTATGGCTAGCACGCCATCGGCGGAGGTAAGGATCGTGACAATTTCCTGGTCGTTCAATCTGGATGCAAAATCCCGAATCTCGGCGTCGTCGTACCCCAGCCCCAAGAGCTCCTCGTAACAAGGGTCTCCTTCAATAAGATCGCAGCAGTCGTAGATTGCAAGGTTCTCTGCGAGACGCTGCTCCCTGCTGGAGTACCCAGCTAAAGCAGAATTCATATAGATGTTCAAAAGATCGTATGGCTCTTGGATGGCTTCGAAATTGCCGTCTGCTATGGGGCTTGCTGCCATGATAGCCAAGCGCAGGTTTCCGTTTGCGATTGCCGATACTCTCTCCCTCAGTGCTATGTTTTTTATGTTGTATTCGGTCTCGAGTATCGCTTCTATATTTTCCGCGGTTAGAGGCTCCAGCTCTATTTCTCTGAAATTTAGATAACTGCCGATTTTTGCGGTCAACTCGCTTCGGTGCATCTTCCTGCAGGTGAGGACAATCTTTAGCTTTTTGTTTTCCAAACAGATTCCCAGCAAGTGCTCAAGTGACAGGTTGCCGTTTGCATCATCGACTAGAAGGATAATGTTTTCCGACTCCGACAAAATCAGCTCGATATCATCGTCGAGATGCGATGAATACCTAGAGTCCAAGATAAGAAGATCCCATTGATGCCGTTTGCTGAATGAGAGGCATGCGTCGAGGGCGATCTTGGTTTTCCCCGATCCAGACTGCCCCTGAATCACCACTGCCTTGTTTTGCTCTATCGATTCGACGATGACTGAAAACTCGGAATCCCTGTGCATGAGGAGCTTCGACAGGTCGGTTGAGAAACGGTCGTTCAGGCTTCGCTCGATGAAGCGGTCTGGGGCGATGAATGATCCCTTTCCGAGTGGAACGCCCAATACCGTATGCGCTAGCGCAGGGTATTTTCCATCAAGGTCGCTCGCAATTGTCTCTGGCCCGATTATTTCTATCCGTGGATCGATGGCACGGACCTCCTCGAGTACCAGAGGTGAAAGGCGAAAGTATGTGTGGCACAGGATGATTCGATCTATGAGTTGCGGATTGATTCCGGTTTTGCTCCTGTCGAGGCAGTCTTTAGCATCATTTAGCAGCTTATTGCGGATGTCGGATTTAGAGGTTGTGTATGCCGCGAAGAGGTAGTGTCCATTCTCTCCTACGGAGTACATGTCTGGCACTCCGGTCGTGGTTTTATCCGTGCCGCATTGGGATCCTAATTCAATGATGTTGTTAAGCGAATATCTCCTATATAGATACTGATTTGCTAGTGTTTGAAAACGCCCGCCTTCGATCTGCCTTAGCTCTTCTTGGATCTGATTTATTTGGGACATTTTGCTCCTCGCGATAAATTCGCCTTTTGATTTCTCTTTTCTTACTCTAGTCCGCCTACCTCAGCAAGCCTTACAAGCTCGAGGGACGAGTCGACGACGTCCTCGAAGTCAAGCCCCGCCGCATAGGCCCTCGGATAAGGCGAGCGGAGGGCGCGTGACCCCGTCGGAAATGGCCGCCGTTAGGTGCGTGTTCGAGAGCTGCGCGGCGGAGCTGGATGGAGCCTGGGCAAGGCATTAGGGCATCCTCGTCCTTGTCGTAAGACTGCCATTAGAAGATCTTCTGCAAATCCCAAGCCACGTTTCAACTTGGCAACAGCTGCGGATCCTAGATATCGGCAAGACATTCGAGACTCTTGAATATGGCGTCGAAATAGATCCTTTGGTAATACTCCATGGTCTCGACCTTGCCGATCTCCGATCCGAGCCTCTTGGCCCAAGCTACGAGGGCCTTCCTGTCCTCGCCCTCGAGCGAGGCCGTGCACGACCTCATGTGGTCGCCCGGAAAAAGGACACTGTGCACAAGCCGAATATCTTCGGGAGGCATCTTCTCCATCGCCCTCGCGAGGAGGGAAGTGTCGAGGGAAATGAGCGACAGGATGGGTTCCGACCAGTCATCTGATTTCGAGAAAGCCAGATAGAGCTTCGTCGCGAATTGGTCGGGGGCGTTTATCAGGACGTTGCCAAGAGACTCCGACTCCCGTTCGCGTAGCGTCGTCAAGGCGAGCTCCCTCAGCCTGTCGACCTCCTCCAAAGCCGGAATCTCATGCGCTTCGCTCGAGTCGAAAGGGATCTCCTGCCATTCGACTCGATTCTTTCCGATTGACCTCACTGCAGACTCGGGATCCCGTCCAATGGAGGATTCCATCGCCTTGACGAGCGGCGCGACCCCTTCGGGAAAGGCGTCAGCAAATTCCCCCGCAATGCCTTTGACGGCACGCAGGACGTCGGGATAGACGTCGAACGACAAGCCGCGGCTCCCGTCCCCGGGGACAATCCCGGCGACTAAAGTCTCCACCATGCCAAGGACATCGGCATCGCGGAAAGTGGCGTGTCTGATGCCTTCGATACATTCAATAGCTTTCCGCGCGGCCGGCCCGTCGGGATGAAAGGTCGCAAGGTAATCTTCCAGGCAGGAACGAACATGCTTGGAATCGACCCCCTCACACCTCTCGAAAAAGCGGGGGATGAAGTCCAGAGCGGCGTATTTGAGCCGGCGCGACTCGAAAATGCCACCCCTAAGGATGGAATCCTCCCGGCTTGACGGAGGCCCGATGCGCATCCCCTTCGCCGCCCCCGCTGCAAAGCCGAAAGCCTCTTTGAAAACTGCCCTGGCAGACTCCGGGTCGGTGGGTTCAGCGAAGAACCCGGATTCCTTCATCCCGACCAGCACGGGGCGCATCTTGCTGAGGGATCGCAAGTTCGGCGATTCGCTTCCTTCAATCGCCGAAACGGCGTCCTCGAGCGCGCCTGGGTAGATGCCGCCCAGCACGCCTCCCAGAACGCGTTCCACAACCGAGCCGACCGAGGGCCTGAACCGGCACTTCCGCCAGACGGTCTTCTCGATGAGGCTCTCGTACTCCCTGGTCGTCCCCTTCTCCCCCTTCGGTCCTAGCCCTTTCCTCCACTCATCCTCGTTGCAGACGAGGAGGACCTTCTTCCTGCAACCAACGACGAGGTGGTCGACCGCCCCGAGCAGCTCGCGAATGCCCATGTCGCACCTCTCCACGTCGTCTATGACGAGGAGGGTCTCGGGGCCGATGATGAGGTTCACGGCATTCAGCGGCGCCATCTTGAGATCGACGCCCGCCTTCTTCTCCAGCTCCCTGATCTTTTTCCCGAGGAACGATATTCCCGTGTCCTTGGCGAACCCGACGAGTGAATCCCACCTGCCCCTCTCCCCGCCGGCCGCGCACCCTATGGCGTATTTCGAGATGAAACCAGACTCAATCGCCCCGCAGAGCTCCGCTAAGTCCTTGGCGCCGTAGGCGGACGCCACCACGACGGGATGCCGGCTCTCATCCTCCTCCAGCTTCTCGGTCAGTGCGTGCTCGACAAAGTAGGTTTTCCCGCATCCCCATTCCCCGGTAAGCATGAGGGCGTACGAGTTCTCCTTGTCCTCGATGTACTCCCTCACGACGCCGATGATGTCATCCTCGTTCACCTTGGTCGCTCCTTGTCCGCCATCGGTTTCCACCCTTACCTTTCCTATGGCCAGGCGAGAGCCTACTCCAGCGCTTTCGGATCCCATTCGAACCCTTCGGCCTGCCGCCTTATCGCCGGGTCGATGCACTTCTTGACGAGCTCAAGCGCCGCGGCCGCGCGGTGCAAGCTAGTGGATGACCATTTCAAACAAATCTTTCGCGATAAAATCAACGCGCTTCTTAACGTCAAAACAACCATTCGCATAGCGTTTAGCAAAAGCTCTTGTAGTGGCATAACGCGATTCAGCGTATATGGGCAGCTTTTCCTTAAGCGATTTGTCTTTACATTTCGCGTTAAGTCGCTCTTCTAGCATGAGCAAGTTCCCAATAATCGAGTTTTCCTGAGCCTGCGAATCCGGAAGAATGTGCTCTATTGTGAATGCCTCAGAAACCCTAACACCAGACTTAAGCTCCTCGAGCAAGGCAAGGACCAACTTGCAGCGATCCTTCAACTTTGTTTCGCTATACAACGGCCACGAATGAGACCATCCAAGCGAAAGGAGATTAATTCGAAATGTTTCTTCTGAAGGCAGTTTTTCGTTAAAACTATTTTTCCACTCATCTAACACTTGCTGGGTGCAGTTCAACTCGATTGCGTATGAGTGTTTCACGATCGAATCCGATAGGTGGTTCGACTCCATTCCCCCGATTATCTTATAGCAAATATAGAACCGGTAAATAAATCCAATCGCATCATCATACTGCTCGCTCGTTAGCTGCTCTATTTCGCGAGCGTGCATTAAACTCATAAGAAGCGGCCTGAAGACGCGGACATTGTGTGTTCTTAAGAAACTCAAGATTTCCGCATTTCTGTCATCGCTGGTTGGCTCGACAATCTCTGCATAATATCCGGCTTTTAGCCTTAAATCATAGAGAAGATCAGCAGCCTTCTTTGGATCCGTAAAATCCCTTATTTTCTTATATGCTCCATCCTTGTCGCCTTGTCCTAGGCGATATTTTTGAATTGCGTAGTGACGCAAAAAAGCTTTCATGTTCGAGCCGACTGTTGCTTCAATTTCCGACCATACCTGTTTTGCATCATCGCGCTTTTCTATAGGATGGATATAGCGCATAATATAGTTCTTCAGAAGCTCATGGTCCTCAAGCTCGATACCTCGCGCATTCAATATTTCGAATATTGTGTACGAATCTTCCTCAGACGATGATTTGATGTTTACATATGCGACAGAAATGACCGCATCCCTGAAGGCCAGCAACTCCTCATCCTTCATCTTGGCGAAACTTGCACTGAAATATTGGAAGGCTTTAACGATCAGTTCGTCTTTTGATCCGGACGCGCGTTTGCTCTTCGAGAAAGCCACAGCAGACATGGCAGCCGCATCTTCAGGAGAGATAGCAATTACTCCTTCGACGATCCTCGTTAATGATAAATGATTCTCCGGAGCGACGATCGCGTGCTCAACATCCTTAGTATCTATCGCCACTAGATATTTTTTTGTGCCATTAGCGTGGTTAATCATATTCCTTTTCTTGAAAGCGAACATGAGGCTAGACAGCAAGAGCGTTAGGGTAATAACTCTTTGTTGACCATCAATTATTGTAAAAACCCCGAGGCTGTCTTCTTCTTCTTCCTCCATCAGCACTATCGAACCGATGAAATGCGACGTAGCAACTTCCTCTGTCACAAGCTTGATGTCTTCGAATAGATCTTTCCAGTTATGCTCATCCCACACGTAAGCGCGCTGATTGCGAGGGATTCTATAGATTGAGTCATTAAGCAGCTTTCCAACCGTACTCTGACGTGCTTCAAATGCCATGTTGATCCCTTGCCTTCGCAATAGTTTTGTCGGCCTTGCCGCCTCTCGGCGTCACCAACGCCTTCGCTACAATAAAAGTCGGCACATCGCCGAGCAGGGCCGCCTTTTCGCTCGCGAACATGCCGACTGCCCCAATCAATCTCCGTCGCTGCCATCATCGTCGATTAACCAACATGTCAGCAGCAGGCAATCGTCACGTCCACAGTCCATTCTATATGCCGGCTGAGCATGGGGCGCATCTTAATCGCCAAGATATCCAGGAAGCCCGAGCTTCCAGGGAAATGCCTTCAGACGCCTTACGTTGGGTAGGCCCCCTACAGAGATCTATTGGCCGTGCACCGCAAACAACGCGTTAGGCCGTTGCACGCAATCGGCCAGCCACCCAGCATCCCCAATCCGCGTCACAACTCCCTACCCCGCTCCAGCCATCGTCATCTCCATACAGTGTCCAAACCCACACCAATAAAACCAACCCACGCAACAAGCAGCCCTCGCTTAGCAACCCAAACACCACCACAAGCCAGCAAGCAATCACCAGTCTGCGTTCGCAACATCGCTTGGAACGGCAAATGCTTACCGCGCCCTTGAAACACGCCAAACTCGTCTACAACCTGCGGTTTTTCGTTTATACTGCAATCGTTGAAATGCCGGTACGCTTGCAGAATCGTACCTGTTCCGATTACAGACGATATGAGCAGGACATAAAAACATTGAGAGCCCCTGCTGCATGAAGGACCGCGGATTAGGCCGACAATGGTGAGTGTCTAATTCAGCCGCGGCGGCCACGCCGCATTCATGGAAGGGGCTCCCATGCTCGATACTACCACCTTCGTCGGCCTCGACGTCCACGCCCGCTCGATAAAGGCCGTCTCCCTCGACGTCATGACCGGGGAGGTGCGCGCCGCGACCTTCGGCTACGACGCCGGCGCCGTCGCGGAGTGGGTCCGCTCCGTGGACCCCGGGGCCAGGTGCGTGTACGAGTCCGGGGTCACGGGCTTCGACCTGCAGAAGAGGCTCTCCGGCCTGGGGGTCGACTGCGTGGTCGGCGCCGTCTCGAAGATGATCAAGCCCAGCGCGGACAGGCGCAGGAAGAACGACCGCAACGACGCCGAGTTCCTCGCCCGCATGCTGTCGGTCGGCAACGTGGTCGAGGTGTGGGTCCCCGACGACGAGTGCGAGGCCGCCCGCGACCTGACCAGGGCGCTCGAGGACGCGAGGGACGACCTCTCGCGCTCGAAGCAGCGGCTCTCCAAGTTCCTGCTCAGGCACGGGCTCGTCTTCGACGAGAGGACGCCCACCGGCCGCAGGAAGGGCAACTGGACCCGGGCGCACTGGTCCTGGATCGAGTCGATAAGGTTCGCGGAGGGGGCCGACGAGGAGGTGCTCGCCTACTACGTCGACGCGGTCAGGCGGGCGGCGGAGGAGAAGGCGAGGCTCGAGGGGCTCGTCGAGGGCGAGGCCCGCAAGCCCAGGTGGAGGAGGAGGGTCGACTCCCTGCGCTGCCTCAAGGGCGTCGACACCGCTTCCGCCGCCGACCTCGTGTTCGAGGCCGGCGAGTTCTCCAGGTTCAGGAACGCCCGCTCGTTCGCCGCGTGGGTCGGCCTGACGCCCTCCGAGCACTCCAGCGGGGAGAGCGACCGCAGGGGCGCGATCACCAAGACCGGCAACAAGCACCTGAGGAAGACGCTGGTCGAGGCCGCGTGGCACTACCTGACGTGCTCGGGGCGGCCGAAGGACCTCGCCAAGGGCCAGGCCCCGGACCGGGGCGCCCGGAGGCATGCCGCCAAGGGCGTGCGGAGGCTGGTCGAGAGGCGGGAGGCGCTGCTCGCGCGCGGGGTCCACGGCAACAAGGCGAACGTGGCCACGGCGCGCGAGCTCGCCTGCTGGGTGTGGGCGGTCGGCCTCATGGCCGAGGAGGCGTAGGGGGCCGGTCCCCCGCACATAAGCCGATCACCCCGGAAGCGGTTCGATCCGAAGCCGTTGAGGCGAACCTCAGGTCCCTTTTCTGCGAGCGCCCAGGGCGCCACACGCGTGCACAGACTGTCGGTTCGACGAAGAAGCCTCAGCCGTAGCAACGGATTGCCCAGCGAGAGATCGCCACGGGCGGATATTAAACTGCAAAGACGAGCGTCGGGAAGACACGCCGAGGTCGCCGCGGACGGGTTGATATAGGGAGAGGGCCTGACCCCATATCGTTGGGGCCAGGCCCGATTTTGCCTCTTGACAATGTCCTGCTCATATTAAATGCCGGTACGCTTGCAGAATCGTACCTGTTCCGATTACAGAAAAGGGGCCGTCATGCGTAAGCCTGCCTCCTGCGTCCTTTCCATCGCGCTCTCGCTCGTAATGACGGTTGGTTTTATCCCGTCACCCGCGCTTGCCGAAATCGCCAGTGCGCCAGAACCCGCCGCGCAAAGCGCCGGCAAACCTAACGAGAGCCCAGCCGAAACCACGTCGGGCCAAGCCCGGGCAAACGATCAAATCAGCGCCGCCTCCGGCACCAATGTAACGGCCAACGCAACGCAGCCGATCGACGCCAGCATGTTCAGTATCGAGGACACCGACATTCGCTACACGGGCAATCCCGTGATGCCCACCGTCACGTCGTCGACCGTGCCGAGCGACCAGTACACTGTCGCCTACGAGAACAACGTAGCCATCGGTCAGGCGACCGCCGTTGTGACCGCCGACGACCAGAACTACAGCGGCACCTGCGCGATCCCATTTGAAATCAAACCGGCGAACGCGGCCGCGAACTACCAGCACAGCACCACCGCGCAAAGCGGCGACATCACGCTCACCGTCCAATGGAACGACCCGAGGCTCGGCCAGGAGACCACGTTCCATGTGACTGCGACGGGCGGAAGCGGTGCGTACCAATTCCGCATGGACGCACCGACGTATATGGATCCCGACGGTAGCAGCGAAAGCGTTGCCGACCCCAGCCGTAACCAGTGGCAGCAATACACCGGCGAATGCACATCGCACGACTACCAGTTCGAAATGACCGCTAGCGGCACCTATTACCTGCGCTTTTACCTGATGGATAAGGCGGCCGGCGTGTACTATCTGCGCTCAAACGTGTTTGCGAGCGCGAACGACGACGCCTATCCGGCGGTCAGCGCCATCGTGAAGTCCGCAGTCGACAAATGCAGCGCCGATACCGACGGGTCCGACTACGCCCGCGCCCTGTGGCTCCATGACTGGACGCTCGAGCAGCTGGAGTACGACCACAGCCTCAACTGGTGCTCGGCCGAGAGCGGCCTCGCGCGCCACCAGGGCACCTGCGAGAGCTACCAGCGCATCTACTCCAAGCTCCTTAACGCAGCGGGCATCGCCAACGGCCGCATCACCGGCAACGGCCACACCTGGAACGCCGTAAAGATCGACGGTAAATGGTGCCAGATGGACCTAACCTGGGACGACACCAGCGACAACTGGTACGGAGACCTGGACCAGCGCCATCTGTACTTTGGCCTGACCGACGAGCTCATGGCAATCGCCCACTCCGACCACGCGGCAAACTATCAGAAGGACTTCTACGCCTACCGCTCGACAGACCTATCCAACAATTACTTTGTGCGAAATGACAAGGCCGATGAATGGGCGGAGAAGTATGCCGACCGCATTCAGCAGCAACTGGATACCAGGGAAGAAAGATTTTCCATTGATGCCGATAATCAGTCTTTCCCGCCGAGCATCTCGGGAATTCAGAATGGGATTGTTGCGTATGCGATGAATCAAATAGACCGGAAGACCGCTGGAAACAAAGACTATCTATCTGCCGAGTCGAAGGTCGAGATGACGTCGAGCAGCAGCTGAACCGCGGCAGGGGCTCGACACCTGCTCGGCGGATGCCGTCCCCCAGGCGGTGAAGGTGAGGGGGATCCAGCCCGAGGGGATGTAGGAATGCGATAGGAAAGTCATAGATGCGGGCGTGCTGGCTAAAATGGGTCGGCCGGGATTGGTCAATCTCGGCCGACTATATTTGGCTAAATTATTCCATCGCTAACACAGAAAGCTCGCTGATGTTTACTGGTGTTTCCGAAAACCCCAACAAAATATGCGCGGCATGCTAGCCCGGTGCTTCTTTTGGACCCTATCGCCTGCTCCCAGAGAGGCTCCGCTACGCCCCCCATCGCCCACCATGTGCAATCGCGCGCATGTCCATGGCAAGCGCACCAATACCCATGGCGGTCATCGCAGAAGCCATGCGGCCTCAAGCAACAGCCGCGCAACAGGCACAAACTAAGACAGCAATAAGCGATACTGACAAGGCCGAAGGGACCACAAGCTCAAACACCACCGACTCAAGTGATTCCGCAGTAGATGTCAAAAGAGACAACAACGCCGCCCCCGTCAGCGCGACCAGCGCAACCGACAGCACCATCTCCCATTAGCTTCCTCATCGAGCAGCGCGCTGGGCGCCTCCTCGATGGTCTTCCTCGGAGGAGTCTTCATTTCCTTGCACAGCAGTTCCTCGTCGACCGTTACGATGTTCGCAAATTCGGCACGTATCCCATTCGTCTGTGATTCGCTGCTTAGCCGCCAGAGACCACATGACAGAGCGCGGACCGTGCTCCGTCATGTGGTTGTCAATTTCCAAAAAACTTGACGTTACCAGTGATGCGGTTTCAAACCGGTTAAAAAGGGGTATCGACCCAAGCCGATACCCCTAATGCAAGCACGCTTTAATCCAATTAAGCCATTATCAATACTGCTTTATCGGATCAGCGTACATCGTGAATTGAAAGCCAATCCAGCAACCTATCGAAGCTCTCTGTAAACTAGATCCCGTTTTTCGTGAAATAGCATATTCGCGGGTACATCTTTAGAAACAACGCTATTCGCAGCGATGACCGCATTATCGCCAATGGCTACACCTTTAAGCACCACGACATTCGCGCCAAGCCAGACGTTGTCGCCAATATGCACGGGCGCTGTCGTAGTCGGCTGGTCCCGATACATGATCCCATCCTGCGACATACCGTGGTCGAAGTCATACACATGGACGTTTGGACCAAATAGGCAGCCTCTACCAATCTCAATTCGTTCATGAGCAATCAGGACGCAACCGTAATTGAAAGACGTTCGTTCACCGACGCTAATAACGCCTTTATCCGATACGCGACAATAAAACGGTCGCCTGAAAGCCTTCGTCATGGTTATCTGGCCAGGGAATCTCCCTGCAAGAAACGCCAACTTACCCCGGACATAAATCCAGGTCGCCACATGCTCAACAAAGTCCATTAAATTCAAGAGAAACGCCCCTAGTAACTATTTCCTTTTAATAAGCTGTTTCACAAGAGTCTTGAGAGATTTCACGAAGCCGTAGGCGCCAACAAACCGAGCAGTGCCCTCGAACCCCTTATGCTCATAAGCCTTCCAGAAACCATCAACGTTACCCTGCGGAGAGGACGACCTCTCCAGCATCGGATTACCGGGCAGCACCTCTTCAAGAGATATATCTGTTACGCCGGGCTCAAATACACCAGATGCGACAATACGCTCGGCTAGCTCACTATTAACCATAACAACAGAAAGTCCCTTATGATCATTAAAACCTTTGCGAACTCGATCGACGCCAAGAAAATCAGCAAGAGTAAAGTCGGAAACCCTGTTGACGTCGGTATAGGCGCAGTTATAACAGCTGGAATTTAAAGCGTTATTGCTATAGAACACATCTCGCCAAGTATTAGATTCAATCGTGTCATAGAGAGCAGTGCCGTCGTCCAAGAGAGCCTTCTCGACATGGACTCCCCAACCTCTGTCCTTGGGGCGATGAAAATAATTGATGACCTTCTTTCCGGACTTTTTTTCCAAAAAGGAAATGTATTCGCGGAACATACGATTACTAGGTGTGCCATGGCAGATTAAATCGCAGGTAACCAACTGTCCGGAATAGTTTTTCTTAGACAGAAAACTCCTAAGACCCGCAATTTGGCATGGGGTTCCGCTGTAGAGCACGTCAAGACCTTGTTTCAAGTCGTTATATGCTTCGACATATGAAGAGCCAACGAAGCCCTGTGAGTATTTTGAGCCTCGACAAGATTGCGCGTCGTCAACAGAGGCACAACGCCGCTGAACAACGCGGAAATCTTCATCGAAGCAAGCGCCGTAAACGACGCCGCCATTATTTAGGACGTAAGTAGCCAAGGTCCAAAACGCGGCACCCGAGGAACTTTTTGCGCGTTCGGCGTCGTCAGCCTGATAAGCCAATACCCGACGAGAGTTCATCTTCAGATCGTCGCTCGTCAAACCATTAGCCGGACATACCCTCTGGCACAAACCGCACTCAACACATTTTGATTCGTCAATCTTCGGACGGTAAAACCCATGAGAGTCTTCTACAATCTGAATCGCCGATCGAGGACACACAGACAGACACGCAGAGCACCCGGTACAGCGTTGACTATCTTTGCAGATATCCATGGAATCCCTCCCTATCGTTAAGAATCATCTTGTCTGAGCCGCAAATAGCAAACGCCGCCACACATGAAATGAAATACGGTATGTAGCACTGCGGATCGTATAAAGGGTTGCCTGAAAAGCAATAAATTAGAAAGAAAATCTGAACACCCAAACAGGCCCACAAGCAAAAGGAGTCCCCATAAGGACCTTCCTCTAAAAGAGATTCAGATCGATGCATGGCTGCAAGGATGGAGAGAAACGCAGGCACAACAAAAGCCGCAAGGCCAATCACACCCGTCTCGGCAAGCAACTGAAGGTATACGTTGTGAGCACTCATCGACGAAAAGCCAAGATTGCTGTACATTGCACCAAGGGAGGTAGTGGCAACATACTTGGAATAAGCCCCCCAACCACAACCAAGTAAGGGTTTTGCATAAAACATACTCCAAGCGCAATCGTACAAATAGCTTCTGCCATTGCCCGTTTCATCATCTGAAAGCTCAATAAACCTCTCAAGAGTCGCCTGAACAGCGGGAACAAACGTAGCAAGAACGCCGACAGCTATTACAGCGATTGCAGCAACAACCAAGGTCTTGAGCAACGTCCCGGTAAGCTTCTTTCTATTTACGAACAGATACGAGATGACGATAGCAGCAACGGATGCAACCAAAGGACCCCGCTTAGTAGTCAGAAAAAGCGCAAGCAAGAGCATCAGGCTCAGCATCAAATCTTTAATCCGAACCTTTTCCCTGCTACCAGCAAGACCACAGGCCCAAGAGACGAGACCCAAACTCAAATAAATCGAATTAGTGCTGTAGTGCGCCGTGAAGCCAGAGCGATAGTCCCTAGCCATATAGCTACCTGAAAAGAAGGCAGATTTAACTGGCAGATAAAGTGCAGGGACTAGCCAGAAGACGATGGTGCAGAACGCATGAAATGCTGCAAAGGCGACAAGAACCCTAAGGCATGAAGTGACCCAGGATCGCTCGCCTGCCGCAACATACATGCACAGAAATAGAAGCGTATAAACTACGAGCAGGGTTAAATTAGCCACACCGTATATCAAACTATGAATAAAGAACAGCACAAAGAAAGGTGCCCAAGCCAGCTCAAGGCCAAATCTTTTGCAAGCAAATCTTCTGTTAGTCACAAAATGCAGGAGAAACGCCGTAGCAGATAGCAGGAGGCAGACATCGAGTGCAAGCGCAGAAGCAGCGAGCGATTGGCAGAAAAAGGCGTAAAAGAGCAGTGGAATGAACACCATGGACCCATCATTTAGGGAAAAGCGTCGCTCTAACTCAGAGCAAGACTCAACACCGGCCCTAGACGCGCTGAAATAATTCATCCTATTTAATCCTCATAAAACGACCAATAATCGAACTATAGCTAGGCCTGTCGAAGAAATAGAGCGTCGCGCATGCGGCGACTGCGCCCCAAATGACAAGACCGATGGCGACCGCAATCCATCCTGTCCAACTTCCAGCGAAGCAAGACAGTAGATAGCCAGGCATGGCCACGAGAACGGTCTGTAATACATACACGCCAAACGACCAAAACGAACTCGAAAGAGAGTCCTTCGAGATTTTACGAGGCTCGTAGAGCAAAAGGTCAATCACGCGGTATAGATTGGATACGCAGGACGCAGCAATTGTGCCGACGACCCCAAAACGCATTGTGAGTGGGATACCCAAGACGATAATGATTGCAGCCTGCAAGCAGGTCTGCGCCCTAGTCTCACGGTACATGCCAGCAGCAATTACAAGTAGGCCCTGGGACGACTTGCCATGATAGAGAAAAACATTTAGGACGACGAGGAAACCGAGCAGGACATTGTGGTAATTTGCATCGTGAAACCCGCCTGCATACAAATCAACAAACGGCATAATCAATGAAAAAGCACATCCACATGCCACAGCGGAGACTGCGTACACAAGCGCTCGATATGGCTTATAGGAAGACCGAAGACCCTCGTAGTCTCCCTCAGCAATCTGTCGACCAAAGAGCGCCTGAAGCCCTGTACCAAGGACATTCGGAATCATCTGTAGCCCCGTAGATACGAGCATGTAAACAGCAAGAACGCTAACTTCACTCATACTCCCACAGAGGAAGGTCGCCAAAATAACGGGCGCGCCCGACTGAACGGCTCCCAAGATTTGGAGAAACAACGCATCCCATCTCTGGGGTAGCTGATAGTCACCGTAATCAACCTTGCAATTGAGCTTCGGATAATGGCGGCGTGTATACAGAGCGAGAATCAGGCTGCGCGCAAAAACCGCAGAGAGAGCCAACGCATAGACAGCGACAACAGGAGCATGGAGATAGGCAAACAAGAAAATGACGGCCGTGTTAACCAGCGTGAAGACCGTCGATGCGAGTTGAATGAGCCAGTTCTTTTGATCGGCGGTAAGGAAAACTTGGTACTTGGCGAGGGAAAAGAAATCCACGACGATCTTGGCACCCAACAGGAAGGTAAGCACCATGATCTCCCAAGGCGCAAGCGAACCTACCGAGACAAATATGGGATAAACGACCGAAAGGCCAACCAGCAAGACAAGAAACAACATGCCCGACTTCTGATAAAAGACCTTCGAGGCCGAAGCCACGACGTTAATCCCATCCCAGTCGCCCTTAGCAATAGGCTTATATAGAGCGAAGGTCGCCGCACCAGAAATACCAGCTTCGACAAGTGCGAAATAACCAATAAACTGAGTTAGAGAGGTCACCAGACCGTTAACCTCGGATCCATATACGCCAATAATCGCCCTTGGGACGAGGAAGCCGGCAACGATAGCGGTCAACTGGTAGACCAAGTTCCAAAAAGTATTCTTTGCAAACATAAGCCAGAAACGACACCTACAATCCAATGCAGCGAGCGATAAAGGCACGCGCTGTATCACGGTCATGTGAGAGGGTCTGGTTTGCATGACCATAGTCAACAGCCGAAGTAACGACCTCGTCTCGATACAGACAACCCTCAATTCCATAACGTGCGAGCAGGTCTGTAATCCTGACGTTACTCTGAACGGCGGAGTCCGACGTTTTAACGACAAACGACTTATTGAAATTCATGGAGAAGCAGGCGCCGTGGAAGGAGTCCGTGCAAACAAACGACGCCTCACTAACAAGCTTCAAGAAAGCAGCCGGACCGATACCCCTCACGTTAATCATGCCGGGGAATTTCTTCGTGTTGTAATGAATGCAGACGACAGGAACGCCGAGCTCGCTGGCGATCTTCCTAGCTCGATCCACGAGTTTTTGCTCAGAGTTAAGCGTATAAAGCAGAACATAGGATTGAGGTATCGTATCCAAGCCGTCATCTGAGGCTAACGCCGACCAGTCATCGCCCGTAAGAAGCAGGGTCGGATCAGGCATAAATACAGATTCGAGCCCCATCTCGCTAAGGACCTCCATAGAGCTCGGTTCCCTAACGGAAAGACCAGTGAACTTTGCCAGCCTGTCGGCCGCGCCTTCATCGCATGCCAAAATGGATTCCGCCGTCGCATCTCCCAGACTGGCAGCATAAGACGCGACCTTTGTAACTTCAGCGATGCCTTCACCCAAGAAGACTGGATCATGCCCATTAACCCGAGGATTGAAAACCTGATCGCTGCCAATGAGGACGCAGTCGAGGCTCTTGGCTCTATCAATAAGAGCTTGCTTATCCAGCTTTCCCGTAGGGCTTAGATTGCGCTTAGCAAATCGACTGAACGAATTAAGCCTCTGGCGCTCAAAACCCCTGCGAAGGAAATAGCGAACGGCATCCGAAGGATTGAACGAGAAGCACGTACCCAACTCTCGATCATCGAGTTCCTTATTGCTGTAATTGAGCACTTCGCAGTCGCAGCCCAACGACATCACTGTCCTGCGCAGAGCACATGCTTGTAGCGAAGCACCATAATTTACGGTATTCGAAAATGTGAGGATGCCTATGCGTTTCAATATCTTACCGCCTAACTATTCGCAAGCTCGTTAAACCAAATTGATGATGTAACCTTCAGTAGCGTTATCGGTTTCGATAATCTTGCACGGGTTGCCAATGACTATCGAATGATCGGGAATATCCTGGTTAACAAAGGTATTGGAGGCAATAAAGACATCGTTTCCAATGGTCACATTACCTGCAACCGTCGAGTTAATACCGAGATATACGCGGTCACCAATCGTAGGGACGCCCTTTCTATGGCCACGGTTTTCTTGGCCGATGGTGCATCCCTTATGGATGTTCACGTTACGGCCGAACTTCGCGCCGGCGTTTACAGTAATGCCGTAAGGGTGACCAATGTAGAAGCCTTCACCAATTTGAGTTGATGGCGAAATCTCGAGTCCACACTTCCTGGAAAGATGTTTCCTCGGAAGCGTGAAGAGGAGTTTTCGCAAACCTCCTGCCTGACACATCCTTAGATAGAAAACATAGCGGTAGCCAAAATCACCTAATAACCGGCCGAGCTTTACGCCTTGCGTACCGAAATAGTGATAAGTATCTTTAGCGAATACGTCCACTCTAACTTCTCTCTCCTCTAGCAATCTTTTCGCGAACAACGCCAAAGATTCTCTTAGTTCCTACAACCAAGCCACCGTCACTAAGCTCCATGAGAATTCGACCCAAAATCTGCGAAAGCCTTCGCCCAATGAAAGGGGAACACTTACGCACAACCTTCCGCTTGATGCGATATTTGGGCTCAACCCAGCTTCCCGAAGAGCGATGGATGCTGTAGGTTTCACGCTTGATGTGATAACCGCCGAAACCGTAAACGGGGTTGAACGCTTTGGAGTCCAAGGCAAGCCAGCCACCGAAATGCTGCTCTTTATTCACGCGTTCAAAGCCGATTTTTTGAAGCTCAGCAGTGAATACCTCATTCACCGTGATCTTGTCGAGAAAATCAGGATCACAGGAGAACTCCATCGACTCATATCGTTCCACGCATGCGCGAATTACAGGGTCATGAGGCTCAACAGCAACAATCAAGCCGGTGGTGGCAGTCAACGAGGATTCTTCGATTGCAGTGAAAGGAATGCTTTCCATGAGAGGCGATATGTCTCGTATGAGCTCGCTGCCGATATCCATATAGATGCCGCCGTACTCATACAAGACCTTAAAGCGAGCGTAGTCCGACACAAATGCCCAGAGACCCGCCGCATACGCGCCCCTTGACCAAGAGCATGATGCGAAGTCGAAGTTATCCTCATTCCACTGCTTGACCTCAAACCCAGGCGCAAACTTCTCCCACGAAGCCAAGGACCTCACAGCAGTCTCAGAGAGCGGATTGCCTCCGAACCAGCAGTAATGAATAGTCTTATCCATCGTCACGCTCCTAAATGTGCAACTTGGAAATAAGAAACGGAGTCTGACGGGTCTCCAATATCGCCCAAGAAAGCGAGTCTCACCGGCAAATATCTTCGTAAACCATGCCAAGCCGGTTCATAAACGCCGTAAGGGAAAAGGCATCTTTTATGCGAGCTCGTCCCTGAATTCCAATCATTTCCTTGTAAGAGATATCGCTCATGAGATTCTCGAGCTTAGTGGCCAACGCATCAACATCATCAACTGGAAACATAATTCCGTCTACGCCGTCGGTAATGACTTGTGGAATACCCCCGACAGGAGTCGCAATGGTAGCAAGTCCGTACGACATTGCCTCAAGCACACTCATAGGCATGCCCTCATTCTTCGAAGGAAGGCAGAACATGCTACTGTTGCGAAAGGCTTCGTCTTTTTTTTCACCTTTAGCCCAGCCTATAAAGCTGCACCTGTCACCAATTCCAAGTTCATCCGCCAGTTGTTCATATGCTGGCACATCCCCGTCTCCGCCAAAGACAAAACGCGCATCGGGATGAGTCTTAAGAACGCGCTTAGCAGCGCGCAAAAGTAAATCCGGACTCTTGCGCGCATCAAGACGCCCCATGAACAAAACCGTATTGCACGAATAATCAATAGCGTTAACCTCAGGAACGTCAACGGCGTTATGCACCACCACGATACGATCCAAGGAACAGATGTGCCTTTTTAGAAGGAATTCCTTCCACTCCTCCGACAGAACGACCACCTTTGAGCAACATTCAAAGGAATGCGAGATATCGCGTCTCTCAGCCTCGCTACATTCTTCGTCAAACCAAACACCGAACTCGCTACCATGCAGATGGAGAAGAACGGGTTTGTTTCGAAAGAAGGCCGCCCTCATGAAGATCTTTTTTCGGCGATAGCTGCCACGAGACGCCATATGCACATGTACGAGATCGCACGCGTTGAGCCTACTGAGATATTTCATATAAGCCACAAAGGCAATGGAGAGCTTCTTGAACTTCCCGCCCTCAGCAGTTGTCGAAATGAATTCTATTGAACCTTCGTTACGATTCGACCACTTCATAATGTTGTTTTCAACCGTGGAGATGCCACCCATAGCATCAAGACTCGGGCCAATCATCAACACTTTAGGCATTATCAGCACCTAAAGATCTTTTAGAAGAAGGGCAAGACCAATCGCAGTACTTTTCTAAATGGGAAACAGTTGGCAAAACAAACAAATCGCCAAGCTCTCGGTCAAGTCTATCGGGTTGCTCCTCTAGTGCATAGAAGGGATCGTATCCGCCTCCGGTATAGAAAGTCATCTCGCCAAAGTAAGGTTTACCGCTAATGTTGTACCAGTCAACCCGCACGTGAGGGAAACCATCAGAGAGTTTCTCGGAAAGCTCAAGCATAAGTTCGTAGTTCTCGGGCTTTACAGTAGGCTCATGCTCAGATACCTCATGGTCGATATCGCCACGCTGCTCCCATTCAGTAGAAAAGTACTGCATTTCATGATTAGTGAAACGATCGGCGTCCGTCTGAACAAGAGCTGCCTTACCGTCAAAACAATAGAATTTGTAATCAGTCGGAGTCGCTCTTCCAGGTTCATCAAGAAATGCTTCCGCCACAATGCGAGGCGTGATACCGAGATAAGCCCACTCCCTGCCCTGCCAATACCAGTTTCTATGCAAGGCAACATTCAGACGTTTCTTGGCCTCAACAAAATCAAAATTCGACTTATCCGTGCAAACAAATGTGCTCTGCGAGTCGTGAGTACATTTAAGCACAAACTTCTCCGGCAATTTATCGAGATCGATCTCTTCAGCTGCATTGAAAACACCGAAAAGTGGCACAAGATACTCGGACCCAATACGTTGTTCGACGAAAGAGCGCACGCCATATTTATCTGCGAGCTGAGTCAAAACTGGATTATGGTAGTTAAGCTTGTACCACTGCAGCTTCTCATTGAATGTCTTAGGACACTCGAAATCAGGCTCGTAATGAAGTTTGGCTTTGAAGTAGAGACGCATATATGCCTCATCAGGAATGAAGCGCAGATTGTTTTTAAGAGAAAGAGTAAACCTCTTTTTTAGCTTCACTATTTACCTCCAATAACGTCCGCAATTCGCTCACTCGCATGTCCGTCACCGTAAGGATTCGACGCATAACTCATGACCTCGTACTCGGCCTGATCGCTGAGCAGGCGGCTGAACTCGCGGTAGATCACGTCCTCCTCGGTGCCGACGAGCTTCAGCGTGCCGGCCGCCACGCCCTCGGGGCGCTCCGTGGTGTCGCGCATGACGAGCACCGGCTTGCCCAGACTCGGGGCCTCCTCCTGGATACCGCCGGAATCGGTGAGGATGAGGTGGCTCGCGGCCATGAAGTTGTGGAAATCGAGCACCTCGAGCGGGTCGATGATGTGCAGGCGGTCGAAGCCGTCGAGCTCCTCGTGGGCGGCCTTGCGGACGAGCGGGTTCATGTGGATGGGGTAGATTGCCTTTGTGTCCGGATGCTCCTCCATCACGCGGCGGATGGCGCGGAACATGCGGTGCATGGGCTCACCCAAGTTCTCGCGGCGATGCGCCGTGATGAGGATGAGGCGGGAGCCCTCAGCCCAATCGAGCTCGGGGTGGGAGTAGCCCTCGCGCACGGTAGTGCGCAGTGCGTCGATGCCGGTGTTGCCGGTGACCCAGATCCCGGACTCGAGCTTGCCCTCGCCGAGCAGGTTCTGCTTGCTCGCCTCCGTGGGCGCGAAGTAGTACTCGCTCACGATGTCGACCGCCTGGCGGTTGAACTCCTCCGGCCAGGGGCTGTAGATGTCGTGCGTGCGCAGGCCGGCCTCCACATGCCCCACGGGGATCTGCAGGTAGAAACACGCGAGCGCCGCGGCGAAGCTGGTCGTGGTGTCGCCGTGGACCAGGACCACGTCGGGCGTCTCGTCCTCGAGGACGGCCTTGAGCTTAAGCAGCACGTCGCACGTCACGTCGAACAGCGTCTGGCCCGGCTTCATGATCGCCAGGTCGTGGTCGGGAGTCACATCGAAGACGCGCAGAACCTGGTCCAGCATCTCGCGGTGCTGGCCGGTCACAGTCACGACGGTCTCGAACTCATCCGTACGTGCCTTGAGCTCGTTGACGAGCGGGCACATCTTGATTGCCTCCGGGCGGGTGCCGAAGACGAGCATTACCTTCTTCAAAACGATTTCTCCTGAAGAGTCACATGGTCTTACAGCTTGTAGACGTTCTCTCCGTCGCCGCAGACGTTGCGCGGGTCGATGAGGACGCGCTCGCCGAAGATGCCGGGGTTGTCCGTGACCTGGGAGTGGCCGACCATCACGATCACCATCTCCAGTCCGTCCAGGAACTCATCCATAGAGTGGACCTGGCCGGGAACCTCGTCGCGCTCGACCCACGGGTCGTAGACCTTGACGGAGCCGGCGCAGAGGTGCTCGGACATGGACTCGAGCATCTGCAGCGTCGGGGACTCGCGGACGTCGTCGACGTTCTCCTTGTAGGTGAGGCCGTAGATGCCGACCTTCGAGGCGTCCGTGATGCCGCGCTCGACCATGACCTCGTGGGCCCGGTGCATGACGTACTCGGGCATGGAGGCGTTTGTCTGCAGGGCGAGGCGGATGAAGTTGGCCGTCTCGGGGTAGTCGCCGACCAGGAACCACGGGTCGACCGGGATGCAGTGGCCGCCGACGCCCGGGCCGGGGTTGAGGATGTTCACGCGCGGGTGCTTGTTGGCGATGCGGATGACCTCGGCGACGTCCATGCCGCCGATGCGGCAGATCTTGGCGAGCTCGTTGGAGAAGGCGATGTTCACCGCGCGGAAGGTGTTCTCGACGACCTTGGTCATCTCGGCGGTGCGGATGTCGGTGACGGAGATCTCGCCCTGGCAGAAGCTGGCGTAGACCTTCGCCACGGCCTCGCCCACCTCGGGGTCGTCGGCGCCGATGGTGCGGTTGTTGTGCAGCAGCTCGTAGACCATGTTGCCCGGGATGATGCGCTCGGGGGCGTGGACGAGCCTGACGTCCTCGCGGCCGGCCTCTATGAGTAGCGGGCGAACGAAGCGGTCGATGGTGTTGGGCGAGACGGTGGACTCGACTACGAGCACGGCGCCCTCGGGCGCGACCTCGAGGACGGTCTTGCAGGCCGCCACGACGTAGCAGGGGTCGATCTTCTTGTCTAGCTTGTCGTAGGGAGTGGGGACCGAGACGATGTAGGTGTCGCAGACCTGGTAGCCGGTGGAGAACTTAATGCCGGACTTCAGGGCGTCGGCGAACAGCTCGTCCAGGCCCTCCTCCTTGAAGGTGGTCTTGCCGGCGTTGAGGGTGGCGACGAGCTCCTCATTGTAATCCGTGCCCACGACCTCCACGCCGTGGGATGCCATCATGAGGGCGGTGGGCAGGCCGATGTAGCCGAGACCGATAACGTTAACCATTGCTATTCACCTTTCTTAGCGAACTTGTATTTATACGTGAGGGCGACGAATTTTAGGTTGCCGATGATGTAGCGTTTCCACAGCCTTCCGGGCTCCTGGATGAAGCGGTAGAACCACTCCAGGCCGTGCTTCTGCATCCACGTCGGAGCTCGGTCGGTTACGCCGGCAACAACATCGAAGCTGCCGCCGACGCCCATGACGAAGGGGATTCCGATCTGGTCGATGTACTTGTGGACCCAGTACTCTTTCTTGGGAGAGGAGAAAGCGACGAACATCATGTCGGCTCCCGAGGCGGCCATATCGGATACGATCTGGGGCTCGTCCGCCTCGGTGAAGTAGCCGTTGCGATACCCTGCGATCTGGATGCCCGGGTACCTGTCCTCGAAAATCGCTTTGACCTTGGTGACCACCTCTTCCTTCGCCCCGAAGAGGTAGATGCGGTAGCCCTTCTCGGACGCCAGCCCTACAAGCCTCTGGAACAGGTCGATGCCCGTGACGCGTTCCCCGAGAGGAACCCCCAGCTTTTTCGCCGCCCAGACGATCGAGGCGCCGTCGGCGTTGATCAGGGGGCATTCGTTGACGATTGACGCGAGCTCGGGATCCGCCTCCATCAGGTTGACCTTGGAGGCGTTGATTACGACATGCTGGGTCGGTACGCCCCTCGCGATGATCTTCTCGATTTCATCCACCGTCTCGTCAAGCGAGATGGCGTTTACATACGTGTTCAGAATTGGATAACGATTGCCGGCTGACACTAGCACGCCCCGCTTCCCGTAATTACCTCGACGACAGTGAGTAGAACGATCTTGAGATCCGTGATGACGCCGCGCTTGGCTATGTACTCAAGGTCGCGCTGGACCATTCCGTCGAAACCCGTTGAATTGCGGTCGGTCACCTGCCACCAGCCGGTGATGCCGGGCTTGACGGCCAGACGCTGCAGGTCGAATTCTGTGTACTCGGCCACCTCGTTAGGCAGCGGCGGGCGCGGGCCCACGACGGACATCTGCCCCAGGAACACGTTGACGAACTGCGGAAACTCGTCGATGGAATGCTTGCGGATGAACCTGCCGATCTTGGTGACGCGGGGGTCCTCCCTCATCTTGAACATGGCGCCGGCGATCTCGTTCTGCCCCTTGAGCTCGGCGAGGCGCTCGTCGGCGTCCCTGTACATGCTGCGGAACTTCCACATGCGGAAGGTGGACAGGCTGCCGTCGCGGTGGGTCTGGCCCACGCGAATTTGACTGTAGAACGGGTTGCCCTCGCTCTCCAGGCGGATTGCCGCGGCAAGCACCAGACTCGGCACGGCAATGACGGCCAGCACGCAGCCGCTGAACACGATGTCGAACGCGCGCTTGACGGCACGGTAGGCCAGGCGCGAGTTGTCCCAGTCCATGATGGATTGCACAGCCTTATATCGACCGGTGCATTCACGCTGGTCCATAGCCTGAGCAATCAGCGCTGCCCCCGCGGGAGCATTGCTCTCTGTCACTTCTTTATTAGCAGCCACAATAAAACTTACGTTCCTGTCCCCAGGAACCCCCCCCCATCTATGAATCCAAAAACCAAATAAATCGCTGGTACAACGTCTCCCTTACGTTTTGCTAGGAACGTCGAGCGGTAGCAGCTCTCTAAAAGCGGAATCGCCATCACCCACGTCTACCAGGCACCAGCGCTTATGACGGTCTATCTTCTTTACACGGGTCTCTTGCCCCAAAAAAGGGCCCTGCTCTATGTGCAACACGCCGTCTTCTATGCGCGCGACGCTGTTGCGCACCACGCCGTCGTCGTCCAGCACGCTGCGGTACCAGTCCTGCGCATCGTCCGGCATGGGCATGTACGCCCGCTCCCTACTGCCGGCGATACGACAGCCAAAACTCAACTGGGCCAAAGCCCTATCGAGCGCGGCAGCATCGTGCGTGGCGACGAAGAAATATTCCTTGTACATGGGTTTGGTTTGGAGCGACCATGCGCCGTCCCGCTTAAACCAGAACTCCTTTTGCATTACAAAAGCGTCCTGCATCAGTTCGTGCGGGATAATCCGGCGGACCTTTTCGCAGGTCTCGCGCTCTTTTCCATGGGGTGTATGGACCAGATACCAGCGGACGCGGCCATGTTGGCTGTTGGTGGTGGCGCCGTTAAATGCGCCCGGCAGCTGCTCTTGACGCCGTGCCGTCTGCTCCATGTTCTCGCCCCCTCTTTTTGCTTTGCGATGCACGCAAATGCAGGGGCGATTAGAACAGGCTTCTCGCTCGCAGCTAGGCGCAGTCGCAAAAGTACAGGTTTTTGTAGAGGGGTATGGAGATGTACCTACTAGCAGTACATTTTGCGTAATCTGGGCAAACGCTGTTTTATTGCTCGTATAATGTCATCTGTCGAAAGATACAAAAACCTGTACCTTTTTGTGCAACAAAAAAAGCCGCTCAACCAGCGGCTTTTCTTGTTTTGGTAAGAAAAAGGCGACCGCCCGCGAGGACGATCGCCTTTGTTAATTCTTGTATTGTTTGTGCTAGGCGCGAGTCTTGATCTCCTCGAGCACCTTGGCCACAAACTCGTCAACGCTCATCTGAACGGTCTCGTTGGAGCGATCGCGGACGGAGATGTTGCCGGCCTCGACCTCCTTCTCGCCAAGGATAAGCATGTAGGGCACGCGGTCGATGCTGCGGGCCTCGCGAATCTTGTAGCCGATTTTCTCGTCGCGGTCGTCGCAGACCACGCGGATGCCGGCCTCCTCCAGCTTGGCGCACACCTCGTGGGCATAGTCACGGCTCTTCTCGGAAACCGGAAGTGCCTTGACCTGCACGGGGGCCAACCAGGTGGGGAACTTGCCCGCAAAGTGCTCAATCAGAATACCAATGAAGCGCTCGATGGAGCCAAAGCACACGCGATGCAGCATGATGGGGCGCTTCTTGGTGCCATCGGCGTCCACATACTCCAGGTCAAAGTTGAGCGGCATCTGGAAGTCGAGCTGCACGGTACCGCACTGCCAGGTACGGCCGAGCGAGTCCTCCAGGTGGAAGTCGATCTTGGGGCCGTAGAAGGCGCCGTCGCCCTCGTTGACCTCGTAGTCCATGCCCAGCTTCTCCAGAGCGGTGCGCAGGCCCTCCTCGGCGCGCGCCCAGTCCTCGTCCGAACCCATGGAGTCCTCGGGGCGGGTGGAAAGCTCAACGTGATACTTAAAGCCAAACTTTTGGTACACGGAGTCGATGAGGTTGACCACGCCCACGATCTCGTCGGTCAGCTGGTCGGGACGCACAAACAGGTGGGCGTCGTCCTGGTTAAAGCAGCGCACGCGGAACAGGCCGTGCAGGGCGCCGCGCAGCTCGTGGCGGTGCACCAGGCCAATCTCGCCGGCGCGAATGGGCAGCTCGCGATAGGAGTGCGGCTTGGAGGCGTACACCAGCACGCCGCCCGGGCAGTTCATGGGCTTAATGCAGTACTCTTCATCGTCGATGACGGTGGAGTACATGTTGTCCTTGTAGTGGTCCCAGTGGCCCGAGGTCTTCCACAGCTGCTTGTTCATGATGAGCGGCGTGGAGATCTCCACGTAGCCGGCCTTGTGGTGGATCTCGCGCCAGTAGTCCAGCAGCGTGTTTTTAAGGATCATGCCGTTGGGCAGGAAGAACGGGAAGCCGGGGGCCTCGTCGCGCATCATAAAGAGGTCCATCTCGCGGCCGATCTTGCGGTGGTCGCGCTTCTTGGCCTCCTCCAGCATATGCATGTGCTCGTCGAGCTCTTCCTTGGTGGCAAAGGCGACGCCATTGATGCGGGTGAGCATCTTGTTGTCCTTGTCGCCCTTCCAGTAGGCGCCCGAGACGCCGGTGAGCTTAAAGGCCTTCAGCGCCTTGGTGTAGCAGATGTGGGGGCCGACGCACATGTCGATGTAGTCGCCCTGCTGGTAGAAGGTGATGCGGGCGTCGTCGTCCAGGTCGCCGATGTGCTCGACCTTGTACTTCTCGCCGCGCTCCTCCATAAGGGCGATGGCCTCGGCGCGGGGCTTCTCGTACACGGAGAACTTGAGGTTCTCCTTGACGATCTTCTTCATCTCGGCCTCGATCGCGGGGAAGTCGTCCTCGCTGATCTTGACGCCCTCGGGCAGGTCGACGTCGTAGTAGAAGCCGTTGTCGGTCGCGGGGCCATAGGCAAAGTCGGCCTCGGGATAGAGACGCTTGATGGCCTGCGCCATGATGTGCGCGGCGGAGTGGCGGATGACGTGCGTGACCTCGTCCTGCGGGAGCTCGGCCACCGAACCGTCATTGTAGAGTGCCTTCATGGGTATGTTTTCTCCTCTCGGATGCCTGATGCAAGTGCGTGCGATGCGCTCGGCGTTTTAACTTGCATCATTATAGGCAGGTTGCCTTGGTATACAAGCGCCCGCCGCACCTTAATGGCACGGCGGGCGATTTTCTACGCATGCTTCATCGTGTGGGGGGCGGGTTGCGGGGCGCGCATGGCTTGCGGCGTGCCCGTGGCTTGCGGCCCGCCAGGCGATGGATGCGTTACTGGATGCGAGTTCGGCAGTAGGGGCAGACCTTCCAGTGCGCATCGAGCGGGCGATGGCAGCTGGGGCATACGTTGCGAACCTGGGTATCGCACACCGGGCAGACCACAAAGTCCTTCTCGATGGGCGCACCGCACTGCGGGCAGGTGCCGTACTGGGCAAGCTGGCGCTCGCGCAGGGCCATGTCCAGCTCCTGCTCCTCGCGGTCAGACGCGTAGGAGTGCGGGCGCAGAACCAGGTAGGCAATGAGGCCTACAAACGGGATGAGGGCGATGATGCCCCATGCCACGTAGGCGCTGGCGCCGCGGCGGCGAGCGTCGATGAACACATAGACGACCGACAGCACATACAGGGCGATGATAAAGCCAACGAAGGCATAGACGACGCCCATAAGCTGCGGCGACATGAGCTCGGAGATGTACTTGGACATTGGGGTGTACCTTTCGGAATATTAACAGTTCGGTCAAGTTTACCACGGGGTTTGTTTATATGGGGCCACGGCTGGGTACGGGGCCGGCGCGGACACAAACATCTCAATCTGTAACAGGTAGAGGCGGAATTCGGGTCTAGATGTTACAGATCGAGACACAGGGGTCCCTCCCCGACTTCAATCTCGATCTGTAACATCTAGGGTCCCAAAACCCCTCTTACTGTTACAGATCGAGACAAACAGAGGGCCCACCTGGCAAACGTCTCGATCTGTAACATCTGGAACCCAACTCTTCTGCTTACTGTTACAGAACGAGACAAAACTCTGACACCAGGGGCGGCAGACGAGGTTATCGACGTTACTGAGTCTCCCCTCGTCTGCCGTTGGCGGGTGTTGCGGGGCTGTTCGCCGCATTGCCGCCGCGTTGGGGGTGTGCAGACCGTAGGATAGTCTTATTGACATCCTGTCAACTTGTCTTGGAGGCGCCGTGACAGAAACGTTTGATATCGCGATTGTGGGCGCGGGCATCACCGGATGCGCCATCGCGCGGCAGCTCGCGCGGTTTGACCTGTCCATTTGCGTGGTCGAGGCGGCTAACGATATTGCGCTGGGAGCGTCGAAGGCCAACGGCGGCCTGGTGCACGCCGGCTACGATCCGACACCGGGCACCGTAAAGGCGCAGGTCAACGCCCGTGGCTGCGAGTTGTACGGTACGTGGGCGCAGGAGCTGGGCTTTCTGTTCTGTCGCACCGGGTCGATGGTGCTGGGCTTTAGCGACGAGGACCGCACGCATCTGGAGAAGCTGCGCCAGAATGGCATAGCCAACGGCGTTCCCGAGCTGTCGATTATCGGCCCCGAGCGCATCCACGAGCTGGAACCGCGCGCGAGTGCCCTGGCCACGTGCGCGCTATGGTGCCCCTCGACTGGCTTTGTCGATCCCTTTGAGGTCGCCATTGCCGCGCTGGAGAACGCCGTCGCCAACGGCGTGACATTTATGCGGTCTGCGCCGGTGGAAGCGATTGAGGTTGCTGGCGGCGAGGCTACCGACGGGGCTGTGCGCTTTACGCTGGCGACGCCCGCCGGAGAGGTGCGCTGCCGCTACCTGATCAACGCCGCGGGCAACGGCGCCGCGGACATCTCGCATATGGCGGGCGCCGAAGAGTTTCAGATGGTCTGGCGCCAGGGCAACATCGTGGTGCTGGACAAGGAGCCGCGGGCGCTCATGCCGCTCTACCCCGTTCCCACGCCGGTGTCCAAGGGCTTTATCGTCACGGGAACCGTGCACGGCAACACCGTGATTACCGCGACGGCCGCCGTGCGCGAGCCGGGCGACACGCAGACCTATGCGAGCGATGTAAACGCGCTCCTGAACGGCGCGCGCAAGCTGGTGCCCGACCTGGAGACGCACCGCGTGGTGCGTGCGTTTGCCGGCGGGCGTCCGGTCATTCGGGGAACGAACGACTTCTTTATTGGACAGTCGGCCGTGGTGCCGGGGCTCTTCCAAGCGGCGGGCATTCAGTCCCCAGGCGTGGCGAGCGCGCCTGCCATTGCCGAGCGCATGGAGCGCGTGATGCGCGAGGCGGGCGTTGCTTTGCGCGAAAGGGCCGATTGGGACCCGATTCGCCGCGCGCCGGACGACTTTGACCGCGTGCCGCTTGCGCGCAAGGAAGAGCTCATTGAATCCGACCCCGCTTGGGGGCAAATCGTCTGCCGCTGCGAAACGGTGCCCGAGGCCGAGATTGTTGCCGCGATCCGACGCCACCCGAGCGCGGTTTCGGTCGAGGGCGTCAAGCGCCGCTGCCGCGCCGGCATGGGTCGGTGCCAGAGCGGCTTTTGCCAGAGCCGCGTGGTAGCGATCCTGGCGCGCGAACTGGGCTGCGACCCCAGCGAGGTGTTGTTGGAGGATGCCGGATCTTGGCTGGTCCAGGGACCGCTGAAGGGGGTACGCTAGGATGGCGACGTTTGATATGCGCGACGAACGCGCGGAGGCTCGAACCGCAGAGGTCGAAGCCTCAGCGCCCGTGCAAACGCAGGCCTTCGACGCGGTCGTTATCGGAGGCGGACCTGCCGGCATGGCGGCCGCGCTTGCCGCACACAAGGCCGGCGCACGCGTGGCCATCGTGGAGCGCGAGCAGCATCTGGGCGGCATCCTCCGCCAGTGCATCCACCCCGGCTTTGGCCTGTCGCACTTTAAACAGGAGCTCACCGGTCCCGAGTACGCGCAGCGCTTTATCGACCAGGTGCACGCAACCGACATTGCGCTGTTCCTGAACAGCATGGTGCTTGGGATTGATTCAGGCGAGCCTGCGGAAGGCACCGCGGTCCATACCGTCACGCTCATGAGCCGCGCCGGCATGCTGCAGCTCACCGGGCACGCCGTCGTTCTTGCCATGGGCTGTCGCGAGCGCACGCGCAGCGAGATCAAGATCTCTGGCAGCCGTCCCGCCGGCGTGTTTACGGCCGGCCTGGCGCAGCGATACATCAATATCGAAAACCTCAAGCCCGGCTCGCGCACCGTCATTTTGGGCTCGGGAGACATCGGGCTTATCATGGCGCGCCGCTGCACGCTTGAGGGGATTTCCGTCGAGGGCGTGTACGAGCTCATGCCGTACGCCAACGGACTGCGCCGCAATGTGAAGAATTGCCTGGACGATTTTGGTATTCCGCTGCACCTGTCCACCACCGTCACGCGCGTGATCGGGCACGACCGTGTGGAGGCCGTCGAGGTAAGCCAGGTCGACGAGCACCTGGCACCCATTCCGGGGACCGAGCGCATTGTTCCGTGCGACACGCTGCTGCTTTCGGTGGGATTGATTCCCGAGAACGAGCTTTCGGTTGCCGCGGGCGTTGAGCTTGACCCGCACACGCGCGGCGCCGTGGTGGACCAGAGTCTGCAAACGGGCGTGCCGGGCATCTTTGCCTGTGGCAACGTGCTGCACGTGCACGACCTGGCCGACAACGTGACGACCGAGTCCGAACGCGCCGGTGCAGCCGCGGCGGCGTACGCGCTGGGGAACGGCGCGGATGACGAAGTGGGCGCTGCGGGCACGGGCTGCGAGCTCACGGTCTCCCCCGCCGGCATCGCAGGCTACGCACTGCCGGGCCGCATTACGACCGTCGGGCTCACTAAACTTAACTTCCGCGTGAGCCGACCCGTCGACGCCGCCCGCGTGCGCATTCTAGCAGGCGACGAGGAACTGTTCGCCGGCAAGGTCCGCCCGTTTAAACCGAGCGTCATGGAAAGCTTCCCGCTGCCGGCAAAGGTGATTCAGCATGCGCTCGACTTGGGTGTTAGCGAGATTGTCCTGTCCGTCGACCCCGTTGAGGAGGCGTAGAGTCATGAGCACAAACGCGATTGAAACGCTGCAGTTCAACTGCACCACCTGCCCATCCGAGTGCCTCCAGACCGTAGAAATCGAGCGCGACGCCAATGGCGCCGTGGTGGAAGTGCGCTCCGTAACCGGCAACAACTGCCCACGCGGTGATAAATTCGCACATCAGGAGCTCACCTGTCCCATGCGCGTGCTCACGACGACCGTGGCCGTCTCCGGCGGCGATGAGGCCCTGCTGCCCGTGCGCACCGCCGATGCCATCCCGCTGGCACTCCACGCCCAAGCCATGAACCTCATCCGCGGCGTGGTCGTCGAGGCCCCCATCCGCATGGGCGACGTCGTGCTGGAGAATCTCCTAGACACCAACATCAACCTTATCGCCAGCATGAACATCGACCCTGCCTAGGTAGCTCATTTGGGACGGGGCACTTTTAGCTACCCCGCTCCCTTCTTTTCGGTTGCAAAAGCGCCCTCTTGGCTGCTATCGGATTTGTGCCATTTCAAAACTACCCCGGTTTACGGGGCTGATTCGGAGACCCCCATCCATACAGGCATTTTTCGATTTTTGATAAGCCGTCTACCTGCGGTTTTAATTTCGCAATTTTTCCCATGGTCAAGCAATACAGGTCCAGCCCCGTAATCCGCCATAGTTTTGAAACCAGCCCATTTGGGACGGACCTCTTATGGCTACTTTTACCTATCATTCCGCATGTTGGACGCAGCTAAAATAGCCCGTCGCAAATTGACTACCCTGGCATTGGGGATACCATGGTGGCAACCTAGCGAAAGGATGTTTCATGGCACATGTCGATGACCAGCGTGTGGCGCGCGTGCTCGATGCGCTCGAGGCTCAGCACCCCGGCGCACAGCTGCTCGTAAACGACCCATGGTCGATCTATTACCTGACCGGCTTTTATGCCGATATGTTCGAGCGTTTTTGCGGCGTGCTGCTCGTGCGCGATGCCGAGCCGGTGATCCTGGTCAACGCACTGCATCAACTGCCCGAGTACGACAATGCCCGCGTCGCCTATCACACCGATACCGATGTCGTGGCCGACGCCATCGCTCGCGAGGTCGAACCGACCAAACCGCTCGGCATCGACACCGTCATGCGCTCCGGCTTTTTGATGCCGCTCATGGAGCGCCACGCCGCAAGCGAGTTTTTCCTGGGTGACTTTGCCGTCACTGCCGCGCGCACCTACAAAGACGCCGCCGAACAGGAGCTCATGCGCGTGTCCTCTGCCGCCAACGACGCCGTGATGGCCGACGCGATTAAGCTCGTCCACGGGGGTGTGACGGAACGCGAAATTGCTGACCAAATGCTCGGCCTGTATCGCAAGCACGGCTGCGAGGGCTTTAGCTTTCCGCCGATCGTGAGCTTTGGTGCCAACGCCGGCGACCCGCATCACGAACCCGACGATACCGTGCTCAAGCGTGGCGACGTGGTGCTGTTCGACATTGGCGGACGGCATCGCAACTACTGCTCGGACATGACGCGCACGTTCTTTTGGGGCGAGCCGGACGAGGAGACAACACACATCTACGATATCGTACGCCGTGCCAACGAGGCCGCCGAAGCACTCATCGCACCGGGCGTGCGCATGTGCGACCTGGACCGTGCCGCGCGCGACGTGATTGAGGACGCAGGCTATGGCAAATACTTCACACATCGCCTGGGCCACTCGATTGGTCTGCAGGACCACGAGCCGGGCGACGTCTCGCTCGTCAACGAGCAGGTCGTAGAGCCTGGCATGACGTTCTCCATCGAACCGGGCATCTACCTCCCCGGCCGCACCGGCGTCCGCATCGAGGACCTGGCCCTGGTGACCGAGAACGGCGTCGAGATTCTCAACGCCTACCCCCACGATCCGGTCCGTCTGGACTAGGCAATGCGGCAAAGGCGCTGTCCCTTTGCCGCATCCCACCAATACCGCGCCACAAAAACGGCCTATCTACTACGTTTAACCCGCATAGGGCGACCATACCCGCGTTTTCGCAAAATCCGCAAGCCGTCTACCTGCGGTTTTAATTTTGCAATTCTCGGTGTGGTCGGGGGTATTCGCTAAAACGTAGTAGATAGGCCCATTTCGTGGCAAGCGAGTCAACTCGGGGCACAGGGCAGCCAAAAAGCCCCGTCCCAAATTGACTGCTTTTGAGCTGCAGTGATATACGGACCGTTTGAGGCTTCTGGCTTGTAAAACAGTCCGTATTTCACCGCAACTGATGAGGGGATGGGTTAGCGCAACAGGCCTGCTACTTCGCCGGCTAGGGTGATGGTACCGGCGGCAACGAAGGACTCGCCCGCGGCATCGAAGGCAGCGAGGGCCTCGGACACGCTCGGGTATACGCCCACGAGCTTATCGGCACCCACCAGGGCAGCGAGCTCCTCTGCCGGCAGGGCGCGATCGGAATCGGTCTGGGTTACGACCGCGTGGGGGAACGCCGGAACCAGAACGTCAACGATACCCGCCACGTCCTTATCGGCCAGCGCGGCGCACAGCAGCGTGGGGCGATTCTCTACGCACAAATCGATCTCGTCCAGTGCGCTCACAAAGTTCTCGCAGCTTTGGGGGTTATGGCAGGCATCAATCAGCTTGAGCGGATCGGTCCCCAGCACGTCAAAACGACCCGGTGTGGGGCAACCCATAAGCGAAGCATCGAGCGCATCATGATCGAGCTCGCGAGCCAGATACCCCTCGCAAAGCATAATCGCGCACGCAGCATTCTGCGGCTGATACGCCGGCTTGACCATGCTCGACGTATAAATCGCACGCGGCGTAGTGCAGCTAAACTCAACCGTATCGCCCACATGCGCCGGCACCTTGGTCGTGGCATGGTTCACCACCAGCGGCACGACGCCGCACTCGCGACAACGGGCATCCATCACGCGCTGAACGCTCGCCTCATGCGTGCCCTCGCCCAGTACAACCAGGCGTCCGGGCTTAATGACCGCAGCCTTCTCCCCCGCAATGGCCTCGAGCGTATCGCCCAAAATACGTGTGTGATCGAGCCCAATGCCCGTAATGGCAACGGCAACGGGATCGGTCGCGCTCGTGGCGTCCCAACGCCCGCCCATGCCAACCTCGAGCACGGCAACATCCACCGCGGCCTCGGCAAACACCACAAGTGCAGCAGCCGTCAAAAGGTCAAACGGCGTGATGGTATAGGCGCGCTCCCCCGCCGCCACACGACGGGCATTCACTCGATGCCCCGCCTCAACAGCGGCCGAAACGCCACGGGCGAATGCCTCATCGCTCACGACGCATCCATCGACTTCCATGCGCTCGGGATAGCGTACCAGCTGTGGCGACGTATACAGCGCGGTCTTGAGCCCCTCACCATGAAGAATGGCAGCCGAAAAACGCGTAGTCGAAGTCTTGCCATTGGTACCGGCGACCTGAATGCAATCGAAATACTCGTCCGGACGTCCCAGCTCATCAAGCATATCGACAACCGTCTCAAGCAGAGGCCCAGCATCCCCAGAAATCCGCCCCGTATCAGCAGCCAGCCCAACAGCCTCATCAAATGAAAGCAAATCAAACTCAAAAGGAACGGTATACAAGCCAGAACGCTTAGGCATTTTTAAAACCGCCATTCATAGAAAAATAAAACAGTATAGGTTGAGGATAGTCAGCGAAAACGCCTCTGATGAGCCAAGGTGCCGTGAAACAAGGGCGCATAGGGCTTATGCCCATGCGCCCGAAGTTGAACGGCAGATTGGCCATCAGAGGCGTTTGCAGCGTCGAGTCAGCCGCCGTTCGTTAGAACGGCGGAATAGGTGTCCGCAGCGGAGAGCAAAGCATCGGGACGCACCCCTCAGTAAGCCCTACGAGAAGTCAGCAACCTGCGAGGTCAGCGCCGCAAGGATCTCCTTGAGCTCAGCTGCACGGTCCCTCTTCTTCTGGACCACCGCGGGCGCGGCCTTGGCCACAAAGCCCTCGTTGGCCAGGGTCTTCTCGCAGCCGGCGAGCTCCTTCTGCGCAGCGGCGATCTCCTTCTCCAGGCGCGCCTTCTCGGCCGAAAGATCAACCTTGCCCTCGAGCACCACAAAGACCTCGACACCGCTATCGACCACGGCGATGCTCGCAGCCGGCTTCTCGACGTCGGTACCCATAACCAGCGAGGCGGTGTTGGCCAGCGGCTCGATGGTCGAGCGCAGGCTCTCGAGCTTCTCGATATCCTCGGCGCCGGCGCGCACGACAACGTCGAGCTCCGCCTTGGGGCTTAAGCGATAACGCGAACGGGTGGCACGGGCGGCAGACACGACGGCACGGCACAGCTCAAACGCGCGCTCGGCGGGCTCGTCGACGTACTTGGCGTAGTCGGCGGGCTCAGGCCACTTGGCGATCATGAGTGCCTCGGCGCGATCCACGTTGCCCTCGGCGTCCAGGTCGAGCACGCTCGCCGGCATGTTGTCCCAGATCTCCTCGGTGACAAACGGCATGAGCGGGTGCATCAGGCGAATGGAGGTGTCGAGCACAAAGATCAAGTTGCGCTGCGCCTGCAGACGGCCCTCGCCCTTCAGGCGAGCCTTGGTGACCTCGACGTACCAGTCGCAGACCTCGTTCCAGAAGAACTGCTGCACGCCGCGGGCCATGTCGCCAAAGGTGTAGTTCTCGATGCCCTCGGTGACCATCTTCACGGCCTTGGCCAGGCGGCTGAACATCCAGGCGTCAGCCGGCATCTCCACGACGGGCTCGCCGGGCGTGTAGCCCTCCATGTTCATGAGGAGGAAGCGGCTGGCGTTCCAGATCTTGGTCACAAAGCTCTTGGCCTGGTCGGTACGCGGGCTGTCGATGAGCTTCTTGGTCTTCTTGTCGATGTTCGCGTCAAACTTGACGTCCTGGTTGTTGGTGCACAGCGTGAGCAGGTTGAAGCGCATGGCGTCGGCGCCGTACATGCCAATGAGGTCCATGGGATCAACACCGTTGCCCTTGGACTTGGACATGCGGCTGCCGTCCTTGGCCAGAATCGTCGGGTAGATGACGACGTCCTTAAACGGCACCTCGTCCAGGAAGTACAGCGAACTCATGACCATGCGGGCGACCCACAGCGCGATGATGTCGCGTGCGGTGACGAGCGCCGTCGTGGGGTGATGGCCCTCGAGCAGCTCCGGCTTTTGCGGCCAGCCCTGCGTGGCGAAGGTCCACAGCTGCGAGCTGAACCAAGTGTCCAGCACGTTCTCGTCCTGATGCACGTGATGGCCGCCACACTTGGGGCACACGTCGGTGTCCTCGGTGAGGGCGTCCTCCCAGCCGCAGTCCTCGCAGTAGAACACGGGGATGCGGTGGCCCCACCACAGCTGACGGCTGATGCACCAGTCCTTAAGGTTCTCCATCCAAGTGGTGTAGGTCTGCGTCCAGCGCGCGGGGTGGAAGGTGACCTTGCCGGAATTGACGGCGTCGAGCGCCGGCCCCTTGAGCTTATCGACGGCCACAAACCACTGCTCGGACAGCCACGGCTCCAGCGCGGCGTCGCAACGGTAGCAGTGCATGACGGAGTGGTCGTGCTCCTCGACGTGGTCGAGCAGGCCGTGCTCCTCAAACCACTTGATGACGGCCTCGCGGCACTCGTCGCGGTTCATGCCGGTAAACTCGCCGTAGCCCTCGACGACCACCGCGTGCTCATCAAAGATATTGATCTGCGGCAGGTCATGAGCCTGACCCATGGCGTAATCGTTGGGGTCGTGGGCCGGGGTGACCTTGACAAAACCGGAACCAAAGTTGGCGTCGACATGCCAATCCTCAAAGATGGGAATCTCGCGGTCGACGATGGGGAGCTTGACGGTCTTACCCACGAAGGCGGCCTTCTCGGGATCCTTCGGGGAGACGGCGACGCCCGTATCGCCGAGCATGGTCTCGGGGCGCGTGGTGGCGACGACGATGTAGTCCTGGCCGTTAACCGGCTCGGTCAGCGGGTAGCGCAGGTGCCACAGGTGGCCCTTCTCGTCCTTGTACTCGGCCTCGTCGTCCGAGATAGCGGTGGTGCAGTTGGGACACCAGTTGACGATGCGCTTGCCGCGATAGATCAGGCCGTCGTGGTACCAGTCGCAGAAGACCTTACGCACGGCCTGGGCGTAATCCTCGTCCATGGTGAAGCGCTCGTTATCGAAGTCGACGGAGCAGCCCATGCGCTTGATCTGCTCGACGATGATGCCGCCGTACTCGTGGGTCCAATCCCAGCAGGCGTCGACAAACTTGTCGCGACCGATCTCCAGGCGGCTGATGCCCTCGCTCTTGAGCTTCTTGTCGACCTTGGTCTGCGTGGCGATACCGGCGTGATCGGTACCGAGCACCCAGCGCGTAGACTTGCCGCGCATGCGAGCCATACGGATGATGGCGTCCTGGATGGAGTCGTCGGTGGCGTGACCCATGTGGAGCTTGCCGGTCACGTTGGGAGGCGGAATGGTGACGGTGCAGTCGCCCACGCCCTCACGGCGCTTGTAGTAGCCGCCGTCGAGCCACTTCTGCAGAATCGCCGGCTCGTTGGTCGACGGATCGTAGTTCTTGGGCATTTCTTCCATATATCTCTCCCTGTCCCACCGGGGAGGAATGTAGGCCCGATTTTTGCTCGGTCAGATCCTGGGCTCGCTCGAAGACCACATTACGTGGTCTTCGGCTCGTGCGGAATCTACGAAAATCGGGCCTACATTCCTCCCCTTAGGTATCGATTACTTCAGTCTGAATGACTTCGCTGAGGCTTAAACAAACACACAGAATAACACAGGTAGTTGGGGTTATTGCGTATATATAAAATAGCCTCCGACCGTGGATGGTCGGAGGCTATTTAGAAACACGTTTTAGGCTGGTTTACCCGTAGATGCGTTGGGGCTGTTCGGTGCCTTTTACGGAGGCTTCGGTTACGATGACCTTGGTGACGCCTTCCTCGCTGGGGAGGTCGAACATCGTCTGCTGCAGCACGTCCTCGCAGATGGCGCGCAGGCCGCGGGCGCCGGTCTTGCGGGCGAGCGCCATGCGGGCGATCTCGTGCAGGGCCGCGTCCTCAAACTCAAGATCGACATCCTCGAGCTGGAACATCTTGCGGTACTGGCGCACCACGGCGTTCTTGGGCTCGGTCAGGATCGACACCAGGTCGTCCTCATCGAGCGCCTGCGTCTGGGTGACGACGGGCGTACGGCCCACGAACTCGGGGATCATGCCAAAGGCGTTGAGGTCCTGCGGGAGCACCTGGCGCAGCAGGTCGTTCTCGTCGACCGAGGTGGGGCCGGCGATCTCGGAGTTAAAGCCCACGCCCTTGTTGCCCACGCGATCGGCAATGATCTTGTCCAGACCCACAAAGGCACCGCCGCAGATGAACAGGATGTTCGTCGTGTCGATCTGCAGCAGCTCCTGCTGGGGATGCTTGCGGCCGCCGGTGGGCGGAACGCTTGCCACCGTGCCCTCAAGAATCTTCAGCAGTGCCTGCTGAACGCCCTCGCCCGAAACATCGCGGGTGATGGAGAGGTTCTCGGCCTTGCGGGCGATCTTGTCAATCTCGTCCACGTAGATAATGCCCACCTGAGCGCGCTCAATATCGCCATCAGCGGCGTTGATGAGCTTGAGCAGGATGTTCTCCACGTCCTCGCCCACGTAACCGGCTTCGGTGAGTGCGGTGGCGTCGGCGATGGCAAACGGCACCTCGAGGATGCGCGCGAGCGTCTGGGCGAGCAGGGTCTTACCGGTACCGGTGGGGCCGAGCAGCAGGATGTTGGACTTGGCGAGCTCTACCTCGTCCATATCGTCGTCGAGCTGCGAGTCCAGGCCGTCATCAAAGGCCGAAAGCGCGGCGCCGCCCTCGATCACGCGACGGTAGTGGTTGTACACGGCCACCGACATGGCGCGCTTGGCGTCCTCCTGGCCCATAACATAGGCCGAAAGCTCGTCATAGATCTCGTGCGGCGTCGGCACGTGCGTGATGACCTGACGGTCGTCCTCGAGCTCAAAGCCCTCGGCCTCGGGGTCAACGGCAGGCTGGGACGCAGCCTGGCCGTGATCGTTGAGGAAACCCGGCAGCTTGCCGTTGCGGGCGGCGTCCATAAAGTCCGAAGCCAGCGACTCCTCAAGGATTTCGGAGCAGGCGGCGACGCACTCGTCACAGATAAAGATGTTGGTCGGGCCCTTAACAAGGCGGCGAACCTGACCCTGCTCTTTTCCGCAGAAGGAACAGCGGATGGGGTTGCCGTTCTCGTCAAAGTTGTCCTGCATGTTACCGGCCATCCTAGGCGTCCTTCGCGGCGAGATCGCGCGAGGTGACGATACGGTCGATCAGGCCGTAGTCGAGGGCCTCGGCAGCGGTCAGGTAGTTGTCGCGCTCGGTATCGACCTGGACCTTCTCGATCGGCTGGCCCGAGGCATCGGACAGAATCTGGTTGAGCTCGCGGCGAGTCTTCTTGATCTCCTCGGCCACGATCTCGATCTCGGTCTGCTGACCCTGGGCACCACCGCTGGGCTGGTGAATCATGACCTTGGAGTGCGGCAGGCAGAAGCGCTTGCCCTTGGCGCCGGCCGAAAGCAGCACGGCGGCCATGGACGCGGCCATGCCCACGCAAATGGTGGAGACCTGCGGCTTGATAAAGTTCATGGTGTCCAGAATCGCCAGGCCGGAGTAGACCTCACCACCGGGTGAATTGATGTAGAGCGAGATATCCTTCTCGGCATCCTGGCTCTCAAGATGCAGCAGCTGGGCAACGACCAGGTTGGCGCTGACGGAGTTGATCTCCTCGCCCAAGAAGATGATGCGGTCGTTGAGCAGGCGCGAATAGATATCGTAGCTGCGCTCGCCGCGCGGCGTCTGCTCGATAACGTATGGCACGAGGGCGGAATCGAACTTGGCGATCATACGCATCTCCATTTCTCTCTTGCGGACCAAATTGGTTCTAGATAAACGTACGGTGCCCGCATGCTATGCATTGGCTGGCACCGTACGAAGCAACCGGATAACCGGCTTATAACTTTACCCCATCACGGGCGCACACATGCGCTCGCGGGCAAGGTGGCGAGAATTACTCGGCGTCCTTGGCGGTCTCGTCGACCTCGGTCACCTTGGCGTTCTCGACCAGGTGGTCGACGGCCTTGGAGCGACGGATGGACTCGCGGACGGCAGGCATGCGGCCATCGGCGATGAACTCGGCCTTGGAAGCCTCGACGTCCTTGACGCCGGCCTTCTCGAACTCGGCGTTGATGTCATCCTCAGTGACCTCGATCTTGAGCTCACGTGCGAGGGCGTCGAGAGCCAGGGACTCACGGGCAACGTCGTTGGCCTGCTTGTGCAGGTCGCCGATGAACTGCTCCATGGTCAGACCGGAAGCGGGCAGCCAAGTGTCCAGGGTCATGCCGCGGGCAGCGAGGTTGGACAGGAAGTTCTGGCCAAGCTCCTCAAAGACGGACTGCTCGTAGTCGGCGTCCATCTCCTCGAGCTGCAGACGCTCGGCGAGAGCGGTGACGCAGCGGTTCTCCTTCTCGGCCGGGAGGCGGGAAGCCTTGTCCTGCTCGATCTCGATCTTGATGGCGTCGCGCATAGCGTCGATGCTGTCGAAGCCAAAGTCAGACTTGACGAGCTCGTCGGTGAGCTCGGGGGTGTTGCGGACCTTGATGCCCTTGACGGTGACCTCGACGGTGTGGGTCTCGGCCTCCTCGCCCTCCTCGGCCTCGTCGGTCCAGGTGACGGACTTGACGTCGTCAACGTTGGCGCCGATCAGAGCCTCGTTGAACTCGGCGGGGTTGCTGTCGCTACCGGCGATGAGCATACGGCCCTCGGCGGCAAAGTTGTCGGCGTTCTCGACGGCCTTGAGGTCGACGGTAACGTAGTCCTCGGACTCGACAGCGCGGCCCTCGACGTCCTCGAAGGTGGCACGGTAGTTGAGGAGCATCTCGACCTGGTTGTTGATCTCGGACTCGGTGACCTCCGCAGGGGGCATCTCGATCTCGACAGCGTCGAAGGAGGAGAGCTCAGCGGCGGGACGCAGGGAGAACTCGACGGTGTAGGTGTAGTCCTCGTGATCCTTGGCGAGGTCGAGCTCCTTGTAGTCACCGCTCTTGGTGGGGACGATGTCCAGCTCGTTGAGGACGGCGGGCTCGTTGGCGGCGATCAGGTCGTTGGTGGCCTGAGCGAGGGTAGCCTCGGCGCCAAGAGCGGAATCGATGACCGGACGGGGAGCCTTGCCGGCACGGAAGCCCGGGAAGCGGTACTTCTTGGCGGTGTCCTTGTAGGCCTTCTTGATCGCGGCGTCGACGTCGGCGGCCGGGATGGTGACCGTAGCGGTGAGCTTGGCGTCCTTGACGTCAGAAGCGGTGATGTTCAACACGTTCCTCCTCATACTGCCCAGCTTATCTGAGGTGCTGGTACCTTTATGCAACAAAGAGTCGCGACGGCCGAAGCCGACGCAGATGCGTTGGTGCGGGCGAAAGGACTCGAACCTTCACGGGAATCCCACCAGAACCTAAATCTGGCGCGTCTACCAATTCCGCCACGCCCGCATGAGCGCACAGACTAGGAATGATAGCAGATACGAACGACAAGCGCACGCACACGTTTTACAGGCTCACGACCTCACCACGAGTGCGAAAGGCGGGGCGAGTTGCCCCGCCCCGCCCATTACGACTTGTTCGCCGACCCGCTACTCCCCCAGCAGGGCCTTCTCCGGTGTGATGGGCAGCGAGCGCACCTGGTGGCCGGTGGCGTGTGCCACGGCCGAGGCCACGGCGGCGAGCGGCGTGTTGATGACGACCTCGCCGATCGACTTGGCGCCAAACGGGCCCGTAGGCTCGTAGCTCGGCTCAAAGGCCACGCGAATACTGCCGATATCCAGGCGCGTGGGCAGCTTGTAGCTCATAAAGTTGCCGGTGCGCAGACGGCCGCGGTCGTCGTGCTCGACAATCTCGTAGAGCGCGTGGCCGATGCCCTGGGCAATGCCGCCCTCGGCCTGGACGCGCGCGAGCGCCTCGTTGATCACGGTGCCGCAGTCGACGGCCGCCGCATAGTCCACCACAGTCACCTTGCCGGTGGCCTTGTCGACCTCGACCTCGGCAATGCCGGCCATAAACGGCGGAGGCGAAACGGGCAGGCAGGCAGAGGCATGCGAGGTCAGCGCGTCGCCTCCCGCGATGTTCTTGACGCACAGGTTGGCAAAGTCACGCAGCGTGAGGTAGCGGTTCTGCTCGCGCGCGGCACGCTCGTCGGACAGGCGCACGTACTGGCCATCAAAGACCACGTCGGCGGCGTCCACGTCCCACATCTGGGCGGCCTTAGCGCAGATCTTCTCGCGCAGCTCGGTCGCGGCGTTCTTGGCTGCCAGGCCCGTCACGTACGTACCCGAGCTCGCGTACGAGCCGGCATCGAACGGCGACACGTCGGTGTCCACGCCGCGCACCACAATGAGCGAGCTCTCCACACCCAGCTCCTCGGCGGCAATCTGCGCCAGGATCGTGTCGACGCCCATGCCGTTATCGGTGGCGCCGGTGCCGATGGTAATGAAGCCGTCCTCTTCCAAGCGCATGTCGATGCCGGCGATATCCACGTTGGAGATGCCCGAGCCCTGCATGGTGAGCGCACAGCCCAGAGCACGCACACGGTCGCCCAGGTCGACGGCTAGCGGCTTGTCGCGCCAACCGATCATGTCCATCGCGCGCAGCAGGCAGCGGTCGAGCGCGCAGGCGTTGAGCTTCTCGTTGTAGTACTGCGGCATGATCTCGCCCTCGCGCACGATGTTCTTAAGGCGCAGGTCGGCGGGGTCCATGTGCAGCATGTCGGCGAGCTCGTTGACGGCGCTCTCCACGGCAAACTGGCCCTGGGTGGCACCGTAGCCGCGATACGCGCCGCCGCGGTTGGTGTTGGTGTAGACGGCGTCCCACCTAAAGCGGCTCGCCTTCACATGGTTGTAGATCGGCAGGCTCTTGTGGCCCGAAAGGCCGATCGTCGTGGTAGCGTGCTCGCCGTACGCGCCGGCGTTGGACAGCGTGTGCAGATCGATGGCCGTAATGGTGCCGTCGTTCATGGCGCCCAGCTTAACGGTCATCTGCATCTGGTGGCGCGAGTTGCCCGCGGTGATGGTCTCCTCGCGGGTGTAGCAGCAATAGCTCGGACGGCCGGTCTGCTGGGTAACGAATGCCACGAAGATCTCGCAGCAGCCCGTCTGCTTGGAGCCAAAGCCGCCGCCGATGCGCGGCTTAATGACCTGCACCTGCGACTGCGGAATATCGAGCGACTGAGCGACCATGCGGCGCACGTGGAAGGGCACCTGCGTAGAGGTGGTCACCGAGATGCGCCCAAACGCGTCGGTCGTCGCGAAGGCGCGGAAAGTCTCCATGGGCGCGGTCTGCGTGGCCTGGCTGTTGTAGGTGCGCTCAAAGACGATGTCGCTCTGGGCGAAGGCCTCGTCCAGATCACCAAAGTCGCTGGTACCGCTGCACACCAGGTTGCGGGGCACATCGCCGCCCTGCGGGAACATAAAGGTCACGTCGCCCTCGGGGTGGACCACGATGTCGTTATCGAGCGCCTGGGTAAAGTCGAGCAGCGGCTCGAGCACCTCGTAGTCGACCTTGATGAGCTTGAGCGCCTTGTCGGCGGCCTCCTCGGTCTCGGCGGCGACGATCGCCACCTCCTCGTTTTGATAGCGCACGAGGTTCTCGAGAATCAGGCGGTCGTAGGGACTCGGCTGCGGATAGCTCTGACCGGCGATAGTAAAGCGGCGCTTGGGCACGTCCTCGTAAGTGTAGACGCCCACGACGCCGGGCACCTTCAGGGCGCGCGACGTATCGATGGAGCGGATCTTGGCGCGGGCATAGGGGCTGCGCTTGAGTTTGACGATCAGGGCGCCGGCGGGCACCATATCGCCCGTGTAGACGGGACGGCCCTCGAGCAACGCCTTCGAGTCCTTCTTAGGCTGCTTATGGGTAATCTGCTTGTACGAGACACCGTCGCAGCTGGTGTCGTTGACCGGCAGCTCGGGCATCTCAAAGCCCACCTGCACGCCGGACTCGTTGAGGAAGCGGACAATGGCGCGCAGCTGGCTCTCGTAGCCGCTGCAGCGGCACAGGTTGCCGGCGAGCTGGCGCGACAGTTCCTCGCGCGTGGCGACGAGGCTCGGGTCCTCCTTGGCGGCGCGGGCAAGCGCCAGCACGTTCATGATAAGGCCGGGGGCGCAAAAACCGCACTGCTCGGCGCCTTCGGCAGCCATCGCGCGGGCGAGCGCCTCGGACTCAGCCTTGAGACCCTCGAGCGTGGTGATGGTATGGCCCTCGACGCGCGCGGCGGGAACCGAGCAGCTCAGCACCGGGTCGCCGTCGAGCCACACCGTGCACAGACCGCAGTTGGTGGTTTCGCAGGCGCAGCGCACCGACGCGCAACCCTGCTCACGCAAAAGCGAAAAGAGCATGGTGTCAGGGGCAATCTGAACCTTGACCTTGCGGCCGTTGAGCGTAAAGGAAAGATCGATGAGTTTGGCAGCCATTAGCGCACCTCGCTAGAATCGACGCCGGGCACGCGGCGGCAGGAATACTCGTCCGTGGCGAACTTGGGGATCTGCACGGTCTCGAGCTCGCGGGCAAGCGCGGCCGAAAGCTCGATGCCAGCGGCGCGGCGAACGGCCTGCACGGCAAGCGGGGCCGAGACGCGGCGGCGGTAGTCGGCCGAGCCCCACAGGTTGGTGCCATAGCTCAACGCGCGTACGGACACGGCCAGGGCGCGCAGCTCGTCCTCGGAAGGCTGCTCGCTGGTGAGGCCACATGCCTCGCCCTGCAGCAAGGTCGCGCGCAGCGGGCGGGCGCCCACGGTGACGTGCCAGGTGTTGTCCCACCAGGCGACGGTGACGTTTAGAGAGGGGAAGTCGGTCGCAGCCTTGCGCACGGCCTCGTAGCTCGCGCGGTAATCGTGCTTGACGACCACGACGTGCTCGATCACGTCGCGCACATAGCCCATGTCCACGAACTCGGCGAGCGGCACACGGCCGGCACCCGTCAGCTCAACGTAAGAGTCGAGCGCGAGGAAGGCGGAGAGAACGTCCGAGAAGCCAAAGCGGCCATAGATGCTGCCGCCCACCGTGGCGGTATTGCGCAGCTGCACGCCCACGATATCGTGAACGGCGAACTCGAAGACATTGTTGACAAGCGCGTTGAGCTCGGCATGGCGCTCGAGCTGGCGCAGGGTGCACATGGCACCGATGCGAAACTCGGTCTCGGTCTCCTCGATCTGATCGAGTCCGCAGGCCGAAAGGTCAATCGCCGTCGCCACACGACGCGAACCCAGGCGCATCCAGATGCCGCCGCCCACAATCTTGTTGTTGCGGTTCTTCTGCAAGAGCTCATAGGCTTCGGCCGCGTTTCCAACACGGACGTAGGTACCGAACTTGAGCACGTTCTCCCCCATCTCTTCACTTGTCCAGTACTTTTAAGTGTACCAAACGAGGGGCCGCACACCGATTTAGGACAAAATCCACCCACCCATCCATAACTTGCGGTGATATACGGACTGATTAGCCGTTCTGGAACGCAAAACAATCCGTATTCCACCGCAAGTTATGAGGAGTCCTCCGGGATAGAAAAGGCTCCCAGCCAAGATGACTGGGAGCCTTCTGCGATGCTATGTCGAGCGAAAATTTAGCAGACGCCCTGGGCGAGCATGGCGTCGGCGACCTTCAGGAAGCCGGCGATGTTGGCGCCCATGACGAAGTTGCCCTCCTCGCCGTACTCCTTGGCGGTGTCGTCCACGTTGTGGAACATGCCGCGCATGAGCTGCTCGAGCTTGCCGTCGACCTCCTCGAAGGTCCAGGACAGGTGCTCGGCGTTCTGGCTCATCTCCAGGCCGGACACGAGCACGCCGCCGGCGTTGGCAGCCTTGCCGGGCATAAAGGCGACACCGTTCTCCTGGAAGTGGGTCGTGGCCTCGATGGTCGTGGGCATGTTCGCGCCCTCGCCGACCACCTTGCAGCCGTTGGCGACGAGTGCCTGGGCATCCTCGAGCAGCAGCGTGTTCTCGCGAGCGCAGGGCAGCGCGATGTCGCAGGGAAGCTGCCACACGCCGCGGCCGTCGCCCTCGTGCCACGTGGCATTAGGCTTCTCGTCGACGTACATAGCGAGCGTGACGCCCTTGTCGTGGCCGGAGCGCTTCTTGTTGTAGACATGCTCGAGCACGGTGTAGTCGATGCCGTCGGGATCCTCGACCCAGCCGTGAGTATCGGAGCAGGCGAGCACCTTGCCGCCGAGCTGGGAGACCTTCTGGACGGCGTAGATGGCGACGTTGCCGGAGCCGTGAACGACGACGTTCTTGCCCTCGAAGGAGTCGCCGCGGCTCTTGAGGTACTCGTCCACAAAGTAGACCAGACCGTAGCCGGTGGCCTCGGTACGGGCGAGCGAGCCGCCAAAGGAGAGGCCCTTGCCGGTGAGGACGCCAGTCCACTCGTTGGTCAGGCGCTTATACTGACCGAACAGGTAGGCAACCTCGCGGCCGCCAACGCCCAGGTCGCCGGCGGGAACGTCGGTGTTGGGGCCGATGTGACGATAGAGCTCGGTCATGAAGGACTGGCAGAAGTGCATGATCTCGTTGTTGGACTTGCCCTTGGGGTCAAAGTCGGAGCCGCCCTTGCCGCCGCCCATGGGAAGGGTGGTCAGGCTGTTCTTGAGGATCTGCTCCAGGCCCAGGAACTTGAGCATACCCAGGGTGACCGTCGGGTTAAAGCGCAGGCCGCCCTTGTAGGGTCCAATGGCAGAGTTGAACTCGACACGATAGCCGCGGTTGACCTGGACCTTGCCCTGGTCGTCGACCCAGGGAACACGGAACATGACGATGCGCTCGGGCTCGACGAGGCGCTCCAGCAGGGCGGCCTCCTCGTACTCGGGGTGGGCGTCGAGCGCCGGCTGAATGGTGCCGAGGATCTCGGTCGCGGCCTGGATGAACTCAGGCTGCTCGGGATAGCGGGCCTTGAGCTCTTCGAGAACTTTCTGCGTGTAGCTCATGCTTCCTCCAATGATGGGAAACGAAAAATGTTGGTCGCGGCACCCTATGCGCCGCGAGCTTTATCGAGTATGGATAATATCGCACTGTTGCAGCAAAGTTTCGCATAAACCGACGAGCAGATGTTTCGTTTTGATTACGATGCAGGTAGAAGCGTTTTTGAGCACCCGACGTACAAATCGCGTGTTTCGAAGCTGTTTCGTCCACATGGTCCATACCACCACAAAGAGGACAGGCACCTTTGTGGTGGTTGGCAGGATGCGTTGGCGGGAACGTATGTGAATCGAACACATCCAAGACGTTTTGCACGCCTCACAACGGTTTTGAGGACCGCGGGGCCCACCGGAGCCCATCCGTTCCCAAACGTGGCGGTATTTTACCAAACCGAACAGCCCGCAACTGCAAGGAGGACCAGGGCAGCGATGCAAAGCCCCTAACGCAGCGATCTTAGGCCGCCGGCATCCTTGTCGAGTGCGGTAAAGCGCACGGCATCCAGGTGCTCCAAGATGCTGATCGCTCGCTTGCGCGACACACCCAAGGCCTCGCGCAATACACTCGTGGTGGTAGCGCCGCCGGCAGCCTCGATAGCCGCAAAAACAACCTCACGCGCATGGGCCTCGGCGGCGGCGGACAAGGCAACGTCGTGCTCGACCTTAACGATCGAGTGGTTGAGCGAAAGCTCGCGCAGCGCACGCGTCATGGTGTCGCGATCGAGTTGCAACTGCTGTCCCAGCTCGGGCAGCGTCGGCGCGTCGAGGCCGGCCTCATCCAGCAGGGCCACAATGCGATGGCTAGCCTCGCGCACCACGCGTAACGCCGCAGCGGCGGAATGCGAGTCGAAGACCTCGGCACCGTCGATGGCGCAGATGCCGCGCGCACAGCCCTCGAGGATGAGCGCGGAGGCGACATCTTCGCCCGCTTTCGGCCAGGCGACATGCACAACCTCGCCCGGCGTGAAACCCGTCTGCTTGGGCGCGGCCTCATGCATGGCGACAAGCGTGTCGGCGAGCGCGGTGAGGGCGGCATCGAGCACGGCGGGGGCGGCATAGAGCTCCTCGGTCGAGTGCTCCGGATGAAGGGCGACCGCATCGCCCGACACCACCGCGGCGAGCAGGAGCCTTACGGCCTCGGCACCGGAAAGATCGATCGCACGGGCGACATCGGCTGCCGGCACGGGCAGGCGCTGGATACCGAGCCACGCGGCGACGGTCGATGCGAGGTCGCCCGCATCGAGAGCCGCGAGAAGCGAGCGCTCAGCATCCGTGAGCTCGCGCGAGCGGCGGCACTGCGAAAGCAGCACGCGTCCGCCGCCGATAAGCACCACCGGCGAGAACGCGAGCACGATGAGGCCGTCGCCCGAGCGCACGGGAAGACGCTCCTCCAGGCGGACCTGTACGATGCGGGTCTCGCCGGCCTCAATGGGTCCCTCGCCCTCCATGAGCATGATGCGCCCGATGACCTCGGCCGTGCCCGCCATCACGTGGACGCGCGCGCCGGACTCGAAGGGCACGGGCTTGGCGCCCTCGCGCCCCAGATAGGTGAAGCGCGCGATAAGCCTAAGCGTCGAGCCCTCGGCGCTCGGTCCGCAGACGACCTCGCCGCGGGGCAGGACATCGACCCCGTCGCCCACGATGTTGAGGGCGACGCGCTGGCCGGGAAGCGCGCGCGGCGTGTCGCCGTGCACCTGAATCGCGCGCACGCGACAGCGCACGCCCGCCGGGCTCGAGACAAGCTCGTCGCCCACCATGATGGGGGCGTCGTGAAGCGTTCCCGTGACGACGGTGCCCGAGCCCTTGATGGAAAAGCAGCGGTCGATGGGCAGACGCGGGGCCAAGCCGGGGCGCTCGGAGCGCTCGGCGGATTCAGCCAGAAACGCGTCGATCGCGGCATCGATCGCCCCGCGCACGTCCTCGACGCCCTCGCCCGTGCGCGATGACACGGGGACCACGGGGGCATCGGAGAACACGGTGCCCGAAAGGAAATCCATCACATCGAGCTCGGCGAGCTCCGCCGTCTCGTCGTCGGCCAGGTCGCGCATGGTGAGCGCGACGACCATGCGCGTCACGCCCAACAACTCGAGAACGTGCACGTGCTCGCGCGTCTGCAGCATCACGCCCTCAACGGCAGAAACCACCAGCACTGCCACGTCGATGCCCGTGGCGCCCTGCACCATCGCGCGCAGGTAGTGCGCATGACCGGGCACATCGACCAGGCCGACAATCTTGCCGCTCGGCAGCGCCAACTCTCCAAAACCGAGCTCCGTGGTCATACCGCGGCGCTTCTCGACCTCCAGACGGTCGGGATTTTTTCCGGTCAGCGCCTCGATGAGGGCCGACTTTCCATGGTCAACGTGTCCCGCCGTTCCAACGACAACGGGACATTCGACAAGCTCACGCGCCGTCATCGACGCAAACCCGCCCGCACGGCATCCGTCAACGCAGACGCACACAGGTCAAGGTCGGTATCGTGCAAAAGCGTGCGGACGTCAAACAGCACCTGGTCGCGCTGCACGCGCGTCACAACCGGCGTATCGGGTTCTTGAACCATGGCGCGCTTTAGGCCATCGGCGGACAGGCGCCCATCGGCGGGACAGACGGCAACGCAAAATGTTGGGAGCTCGACGGTCGGCAGCGAGCCGCCGCCGGGGGCAGAGGCGCCCTCGACAACCTGCAATTCCACCGCCTCCTCGCACTGAGCCTCGCGAAGTTTACGCAGCATGCGGTCGCGCAGGCGCTTGGCCTGACGCTCGAGCGGAGCCGGCGCGCCGGATAGCATGTTGAGCACCGGAATCTCCCGATGTGCCGTATCGGAACCGGCCACATACAGGCGCAGGGTGGCCTCGAGGGCCGCGAGCGTGAGCTTGCCGGGGCGAAGCGCGCGCATCAGCGGATGCGAGGCACAAGTGGCAATCGCCTGGTCGCTGCCGAGAATAATGCCCGCCTGCGAAGCACCGAGTAGCTTGTCGCCCGAGCACGAGACAAGGTCAGCGCCGGCGCAAAGCGAGGCGGACGTGGACTTCTCCCCCGCATCGGCGAGCACCCCGTCTGCAAGCAAAGCACCCGAGCCTTGGTCCTCGTAAAGCAAAAGCCCGTGCTCATGCGCCAGCGCAGAAAGCTCCGCCACGGAAACCTCCTCGTGGAAGCCCTCGATGCGGTAGTTGGAAGGATGAACCTTCAGGATCATCGCCGTGTTGGGCGTGATGGCGCTTCGATAATCATCCAGATGCGTGCGGTTGGTCGAGCCCACCTCGACAAGCTTGGCGCCCGAGGCCGCCATGATGTCGGGAATGCGGAAGCTACCGCCCACCTCGACCAGCTCGCCGCGACTCACGATGACCTCTTTGCCGCACGCATGCGCGGCAAGCACCAGCAGCACCGCCGCGGCGTTATTGTTGACGACCAGGGCGTCCTGCGCCCCCGTGAGCGTGCGCAGCAGACGCGCGGCATGCTCTTTGCGGCCCCCGCGAGCGCAGGTTGAGACGTCATACTCAAGCGTGCTGTAGCCGCGAGCGACATCGGTCACCGCCCGCACCGCCGCGGGCGCGAGCGGAGCGCGGCCCAGGTTGGTGTGAATCACAACGCCCGTCGCGTTAACGGCAGGGCGCAGGGTCGGCAGCGACAGGCGGTGGCACCGCCGCTCGATAGCCAAGGCGAGCTCGCGCTTATTCCTAGCGGGGGCGCCAGAGCGAATCGCCGCGCGCTCGGCATCGAGCTCGGCGTCAATCGCCTCGCGCACCAACGTGTCGCCCGCATCGCCGGCAGCCTTCATGACCGGCCACTCGGCCAGCAGCTCGTGCACGGCGGGAATGGAGCGCAGGCGGTCGCGCACCTCGGCAGGCATGGATTCGCAGTCGCTCATGGAAAGCCCTTCGACATAATCAATAAAAAGCAGGCCCCCCCTTGGTCGTCATCGGCCAAAATGTGACGACGCGAATACAAAAGGGACAGGTCCATTATGGCAGCTCGCGACAAGACGGCGAAGCGCCTCGTCCAAAACCTGCCAAAATAAACCTGTCCCTTTTTGGTCGGTTATGGGTTGGGTCCTTTAGGACTCTTTGTTGGCGTAGATAAACCAGTAGCCCAGCGCCACGATCAGGGCGCCACCTACGATATTGCCCAGCGTGGCGACCGAAAGGTTGAGCGCCAACCCGGCGGCGTTGAGGGCATCGGCGCCGGCGACATCGGCTCCATAGCCGCACGCGTGCATCACGGCACCCATGGGCAAAAAGTACATGTTGGCAACGCAGTGCTCAAAACCGCATGACACAAAGGCGGCGATAGGCAGCAGAATACCCACGACTTTATCGACCACGGTCTTGCCGGCGGTACCGATCCATACAGCCAGGCACACAAAGATGTTGCACAGAATGCCGCGGAAGAAGATGGTGACGGCGTCAATCGAAACCTTACCGGCGGCGACACTCACCATGGTGTTGGCAACGGCCTCGCCGTTGAGCTTATAAATAGCTGCCATGTAAACCAAAAAGACAACGAACAGCGCGCCGGCAAAGTTGCCGATCCACACAACGACCCAAGCCTTGAGCATCTGGACGAGCGTGATCTTTTTGCTCTTGAGCGCGCAGACCATAAGCGAGTTGCCGGTAAACAGTTCCGCGCCGCAAATGAGCACGAGCACCAGTCCCAGGCAAAAGCACAGGCCGCCCACAAAGCGCTGAGCGCCCCAGCCAAGGGACGCATCGCTCAGAAAGACCGTGAAGAACAGACCGCCGAAGGCGATGAACGCGCCGGCGAACATGGCGAGCAAAAATGCCTTCGAGGCAGGCAGACTGGCCTTGGTAACGCCGGCGGCCTCGGTCTTGGTCTCGATTGCGGCAGGCGCCAGGCAGTCGGGGATGGGGTATTCTGCCTTGAAATCTGCCATGTCAGTCACTTCTTTCCTAATCAGCAGGGACGAGCATTGCCAATGCAAAGGCCCCGCGTCGGACGGTCAAAACAAAACAGGTCAGAAGTAAACGTACCTCTGACCTGCAAATTACTTGGAGCGGGCGACGGGAATCGAACCCGCGTCATCAGCTTGGAAGGCTGGGGTTCTACCATTGAACTACGCCCGCAAGATATGGTCGGGACGACAGGATTTGAACCTGCGACATCCTGCTCCCAAAGCAGGCGCGCTACCAAACTGCGCCACGTCCCGAAGGTGTTGAGCAGCTAAGGTCTAAACCTTGCGTGTCCCAAAGCGAAGGAAATTATAGGGGAGACTCCCCGCCTGTGCAAGCGACGATACCCTAGCTCCTCGAATGTGCGACAAACCGGCTGTGGAGCAGGCCAATCACAAACGCCACCACGGCAACCGGCGCCCATGCGGCTCCAATGTCGGCCAGCGGCAGCGCATCGAACGGCAGCCACACGCCTGCAAAGAACGCGTCGCGGATCGAGGTGATCACGCTCTGCACCGCGACAACGCCGCCGACCCAGACCCACACCTGCGGATGCGCGTCGCAAAAACCGTGCACTAGGCCCATAAGCACCAGAACAATTGCAACAGGGTACAGGGCGTTGAGCATGGGCACCGAGAACATGAGGATCACGTCGAGACCCACGTTTGAGAGCACGCACGAAAACGCCGCGAACACAAAGGCGAGTATCGCAAAGGGACGGCGCATGGCCTCCTCGGAAGCCTCTGCTCCCCCTTCGACCACATACGTCTCGCAGAAGTAACGCGAGCAGCAGCTGATGAGGCCGATGCACACGTTCATGCAGGCGAGGAAAAAGATCGCAAAGACCACGACCGTGCCGGCAAGCCCAAAATGCATGGAGGCCGAACGGGCGAGGATGGCGGCGCCGTTGGTAGCGTCGGGCATCACGGTGCCGAGCTGCATACCGGCAAGGCCCAAGCCGCAGTAGATGATGGCCATGAGTACGCCGGCGATCACACCGGAACGCGAAATCTCGAAGGCCACGCGCTTGTCATCGGTAACACCCAACTCGTGGATGGTCTCGGCGATGATGATGCCAAAGGCGAGCGACGCGAGCAGGTCCATGGTCTGATAGCCAGTCAGAAAGCCCTGCACGGCAGCGCCAGCATCGTAGGGGGCCTGCGGCGCGGCAGCGGGACCCAGCGGCGAGATCACGGCAGCACCAACGACCAGCACGATGAGCGCAATGAGCGCGGGGCCCGTAATGCGGCCGAGCACGCGTGTGATGACGCCCGGGCGCAGCGTGAGCGCAAACGCGACGACAAAGAAGCCGACGGCAAACACCAGGCGCGCCGTGCCGAGCGAGACGCCCTCGGGCAACAGCGGCACCAGCATCTCGAAGGCCGTGGAGCTCGTGCGCGGAATAGCCAGGCACGGGCCGATAGCCAGATACACCGCCGCGACAAAGAACTCGCCGAACTTGGGATGCACACGGCCGGCAAGCTCGCGCGCCGTTCCGGCAAGTGCCACGGCGATAAAGCCCATGACGGGCAGGCCGATGGCGGCAATGAGAAAGCCGAGCATGGCGACCGGCGTGGCAGAACCTGCCTGCAGCGCCAGCAGCGGCGGAATAATAAGGTTGCCGGCGCCAAAGAGCATCGAGAACAGGGCGATACCGACGGTAACGACATGGTCGGAGCGCAGGCCGCGCGGCGCGGATGAGGCCATGGGACCACCTTTCGGGTCGAAACAAAAACGGGACGGGCAAAAGGCCCATCCCGCAAGTATATACGCTTTAGCAAGCTAAATCGCGCAAAGCTTCAATCGCGGCGTCAACTTCCTCGTCCGTGTTGAAATACCCAAACGAGAAGCGAACGACACCCTGGCGCTCGGTCCCCAACGCGCGGTGCATGAGCGGAGCGCAGTGGGCGCCGGGGCGCGTCGCAATCCCCCACCCTTGCATGAGCGCGTCCGAAATCTCGGCCGAATCGATATCGCCCACGTTGAGTGAAACGATCGCCGAGCGCACGGGCTGGTCAAAGGCACCGTAGAGCTTGATCTCCGGGATTTCGCGCACGCCAGCGAGAAAGCGATCCGCCAGTGCTCGCTCATGCGCCGCAATCGCCTCGACCCCACCTTGGGCCTCGATAAAGTCGAGGCCGACAGAAAGGCCGGCGACACCGTGGCCGTTGAGCGTGCCCGCCTCCAGGCGCGTGGGCCACTCAAGCGGCTGCAGCGGATCAAAGCTGTGCACGCCCGTACCGCCCATGGCCCAGGGGGCCACGTCAATGCCCTCCGCCACGGCCAGGCCGCCGGTCCCCTGCGGACCCATGAGCCCCTTGTGGCCGGTAAAGCACACCACGTCGAGCCCCATGGCCTGCATATCAATATGCGCCGTGCCGGCAGACTGCGAGGCATCGACGATCACGAGCGCACCGGCCGCATGGGCCATGGCGGCCACGCGCGCAATGTCGACCGCGTTGCCGGTCACATTGGAGGCGTGCGCCACCACCACGGCACGTGTGCCCGGCGTCACCAGCCGCTCAAGCTCTTCGTAGTCGAGCGCACCGTTCGCGTCGCAGCCCGCATGCTCAACGGTCACGCCCTGCTCTGCCGCCAGGCGGTTGAGCGGACGCAACACGGAGTTGTGCTCGAGCACCGTCGTGACCACGCGGTCGCCGCGGCGCACCACGCCATTGATGGCGGTGTTGAGCGCCGCGGTGGAGTTGGACGTAAAGCACACATGATCAGCCCGCGGGCAGCCCAGCAAGCGCGCGAGCTTGGCACGGCAACCGTGAATCGTACGAGCGGCATCGAGGGCACCCGACGTGGCGCCGCGCCCGGCATTGCCGAGCGAGCACATCGCCTGCGTCACGGCATCGATGACCGTCTGCGGCTTGTGCATGGTCGTCGCCGCGTTATCCAGGTAGATCATCGCACGACCTCCCACATATCAATCACGGTATAGCCCTCGGTGGGAACGCCCGCCGCGGCGAGTTCGCCGCGCAGCAGCTCCTCATCGGCAGGCAACGCTTTCCACGCCAGACCACAGCCGGCAGCGACCTCCCCGGGCACGGGAATCGTTCGCCCGGGAAGGCCACGCTCAACGCACAGGGACTCGCAGCCCATGGCGGCCGCCGTGGTGGGAAACGTGATGACAAGCGCCGGGCGCTTCTCCCTCATGGCAACTCCAACCAATACGCTACGGGCGCACGACGCGCACGGCCTGCTCCATCTTCTCCACGATCACATACATGTTCGTGACCTCGCCCACGGCAAGCTGGTCCTTAATGCCATAGTGGTCGAGGCAGGTGCCACAGGTGAGGATCTCAACGCCCTGCTCGGCCAGGCCCTTCAGGTCGTCGAGTACCGGCGAGCCCTCGACGGTGAGCTTGGCTCCGCCGTTGTAGAACAGCATGGTCGCGGGCAGCTCCTCCTGCTGCGTCACGGCAAAGATGAAGGCCTTCATGAGCTTGTGGCCCAGCTCGTCGTCGCCGCGGCCCATGCAGTCGGTGTAGACGGAAATGACGAGCTCGCCCTTGCCGGTGCTGGCACCACAGAAGGCAGCGCCATCCTGCTCGGGATCGGCCACGGCAATGGCACCAGAGGTCGCCACGGTCACGTGCCACTCAGCGTCAGAAACCTTCTCGACCGAGGCCGTGCAGCCCTTCTCCTGCGCCATCTTGGAGATGTTCTTGACGGCGGTCTCGTTATCGACCGAGGTCACCACGGCACCCTCGCCGTCAAACTGTTTGAGCGCCTTAAGCGTCTTGACGACGGGCAGCGGGCAGGCATCGCCCATGGCATTGACTTCAATTTTGGTAGACATAGCTACATCCTTTCAAAAGGGACCGCCCAGAACAGCAGGCGGTCGCATAAACGGTTTTCCTTAATGCACAACGCGAACAGCAGGACCGCCCGGCACCGGCTCGCACGCGCGACCGATTGTGGCGGCAACGCGCCCCTCGGCATGTAAACGACGCGCAAGCTCATCCACATCCGCCACGGGCGCCGCGATAAGCAGGCCACCAGACGTCTGCGGATCGTACAGCGCGTCGAGCATGCCCGGCTCCAGGTCCCCGTCGGCAGCCACACGCGGGCCAAAAAAGTCCTGGTTGCGGTAGGAGCCCGCGGGGATAATGCCCAGACGCGCCATGTCGAGCACCTGGTCAAAGAGCGGCACCGCCCCCGACACAAGCTCAATCTGCACGCCCGAGCCCTCGGCCATCTCGCACGCGTGCCCGATCAGGCCAAAGCCCGTGACATCGGTGCAGCCGTGAAGCTCGAGGCCCTCGGCCAGACGAATCGGGGCCTCGTTGAGGGTGCGCATCGAGTCGAACATGGCTGCGGCCTCGTCCTGCTCGATGAGCTCGCCCTTAATGGCCGTGGTGATGATGCCAGAGCCGATCGCCTTGGTCAGCAGCAGGACATCGCCAGCGCGCGCGCCGCTGTTGGCGAGCATGCGGTCGAGCGCGACAAAGCCGCTCACAGACAAGCCGTACTTGGGCTCGTCGTCGTTGATGGTATGACCGCCCGCGATAGAGCAGCCCGCCTCGACGCACTTGTCGGCGCCGCCCGCCAGAATCTGGCCGGCAACCTCAACACCCAGGCAACTGGGTATGCAGAGCAGGTTCATGGCATGGCTCGGCCGCCCGCCCATGGCGTAGATGTCCGACAGCGAGTTTGCCGCGGCAATCTGGCCGAACAGAAACGGGTCGTCGACCATCGGCGGGAAGAAGTCGATGGACTGCACGAGACCCAGGTTATCGCCAACGCGGAAGACGCTCGCATCGTCGGAGGTATCGAACCCCACGAGTAGGTTGTCGTTATGCACATTGGGCAAGTCGCCCAGGACCTGGGCGAGGGCTCCAGGAGCCAACTTAGCGGCTCAACCGCTCGCGGCCGTCATAGACGTGAGCTTAATCTGATCGTCAGGCATCGATACCTCCTCTCATCGGTCAATCATTTTCTCTCAGTATACGCATGAATGCGAGCCCAAGGCGGATGCATTAATTGAGCGCCTGTGCGCGAATCGCCGCGCCGATGGCATCGGCAAAGCGAGCCTGGGGCGAGGTTGTCACCGGCGACCCCAGTAGCTCGCCCAACCGCTCCACCACGAAGGCGTTCTCGCACAGGCCACCGGTCAGGTAGTACGGGGCGCCCGCGGCCTGCCCGGCCATGGTCGCCATGCGCGAGACCACGCTGTCGATCACGCCACGTGCGATGTTCTCGCGCGGCTCACCGCGACCGATCAGGCTGATAACCTCACTTTCGGCAAACACCGTGCACATGCTGCTGATCTTGGTGGGCTCGCCGGAACGCGCCAGGTCGGCCATCTGCTGCTGGGAAATGCCTAGGCGGTCGGCCATGATCTCCAAAAAGCGCCCCGTGCCGGCGGCGCACTTGTCGTTCATGGCAAACTTGGCCACGCGGCCGCCTTTAAGCTGGATGACCTTGGTGTCCTGGCCCCCCACGTCAATCACCGTGCCGTGATCGCCAAACAGACGCACGGCACCGGTACCGTGGCAGGTGATCTCGGTCACGACCTTGTGCGCATAGGGCACGGCAACACGGCCGTAGCCAGTCGCGATCACGCGCACGTCGTCGGCAGCCACGTCATAGCCAGCTGCGGCAAGCTCGCCGCGCAGACGCTCGGCCGCATCAACCGACGAATATCCCGTCGGTATGACGCAGGTCCACGCAATGGCGCCATCCGTGTCCACCACCGCAGCCTTCGCGGCCGTCGAACCGATGTCGATACCAATGCCAACCACGGCATCCTCCTTCTATGCGGCAAAGCAGCTATCCCTTTGCCGCATTTGTCCTACAGGGTCTCGATAAAGGCGGCGATGCGAGTCTCGATCTGGCCCATGTCACCGTTGCTGTAGTCGGTCTCGATCTTCATATACGGAATACCCGCACCCTCGACAGCTTCCTGCATGCGCGCACTCTCCACGTTAAAGGTGTGGCAGGCCTGTAGCACGCTCTCTACCACGCCATCGACATGATACTTCTCGCACATGGCAAGCGTGTTCCCCATGCGGCTGTCGTTGGGCGTCATGACCGAGCAGTTGATGTCCAGGTAGCGGTCGGCGATGGCGTGCAGGATATCGGGAGCCTCCGGGTCGATCATCATGGCCGCCGTGCGCTCGCCCGAGCAGTCGTCCATGCACACGACCACACCGCCGTTGGACTCGATAGTACGGCCGATCTTGTTGATCACACCGCCCACCGGACAGCCGGTGATCAGAATGCGCTTGGCATCCGCCGCAACCGGGCGCTCGCCCGCGTCGTAGGCCTCGCGCAGCTTGGCAACCTTTTGCTCCAGCTGCTGCGTATAGGCCTCGATATCAAAGCTGAACGTACCGGCGAACATGGTGCTCATCAGGTCGACGCCGCTCATGACCGCCGGCTGGTTGGCCTGCAGTGCGAACATCTCGAGCTGGGCCGCACGCAAGCGATTGCGACGACGGACAGCGGCGCGCAGGTCGTCATCGGTGATCGTGATGTCGTAGAAGTTCTCGAGCTCTTCCTTGAGCAGGCGGCACTCCTCGTACCAGCCTTCACGCTCGTAGGCGCGGTCGCGACCCTGCGGCAGGTGCAGAATGTGCGTGCGCTTGAGCTCGTTGAGTAGCTCGTACATCTTCTTCTTGCCGTCGCAGGTGGTCTCGCCGATGATCATGTCGCTAAAGTACGTAAACGGGCACTTTTGCGAGAAGGCAAAGCCGTACGTCGACTTGATGAGCGGGCAGAGATTTGCCGGCAGCACCTTCTCGGCCTCGGGAATCACCTCGTCGGACGTGCCGCACAGCGCCACGCTCGCAGCCCCCGCGGCATCGATAATCTCGAGCGGCGTGTAGCTGCACAGAAAACCGATCAGGCGATTGCCCGCCTGTTTGTAATCCTTGACGCGAATAAACGCCGCCTTGCGTTGCTCGTTGAACTCCTCAAACGTGCGCGGCAACGGCTGCTCCTCGATATCGACCATAGTAGTTCCCCTCTCTTGCACCGATATACCGACAATTAAACAACAAACCCACGCCATACCCAAAAGGAAGCATCCTCTAGGGAATGGCGTCGATAAGCTCCTGCGTATACGGATCGCTCGGGTGCGCGATCACGTCCTCGGCCGCGCCTTCCTCGACAAGACGACCGTGGTAGAGCACGCCAATCCGGTCGGACATATGCCGAACCACACGCATATCATGCGTGATAAACAGCAGCGCCACGCCCGTCGTGCGCTGCAGGTCGCGAAGCAAGTTGAGCACTTGGGCCTGCACGGACACGTCAAGCGCCGAGACCGGCTCGTCGCATACCACAAGACGCGGCTCGCAAATAAGCGCCCGCGCCAGATTGAGTCGCTGACGCTGTCCCCCCGAAAGGTCATGCGGATAGCGGTCATAATGCTCTGCCAGAAGACCGACCGAGGCCAGGGCCGAGAGCGCGCGCTCATGGCGCTCATCCGCATCGCGCACGCCGGCGATAATCAGCGGCTCCTCCAAAATGCGGCCGACACGGTTACGTGGGTCAAAAGCCGTGGAGCTATCCTGGAATACCAGCTGGATCTCGCGGCGAAACGGCTTGCGTTCGCGCTCCGACATCGTGGCGAGGTCGTGCCCGCGATAGACAATCGAGCCGGAATCCGCACGCTCGAGACCACAGATCAGGCGTCCAGTCGTCGACTTGCCCGATCCGGATTCGCCAACCAGGCCATAGACCTCGCCCGGCGCGATCTCAAACGACAGATCGTCCACGGCGGTAAAGGCCTGACGCTTAAAACCTGAGCCCGGCATGGGATACGTTTTAGTCAGATGTGAGACGCAAAGCAGGGCTTCGCTATCAACAGCCATGGCACTCCCCTTTCTCGACAAGCCAGCATTTAGACCGGTCGCACGCATTCACGGCAAACAGCGGGGGCTCCTGCGCGCGGCAACGCTCGTCCGCCCGGGCGCAACGAGGCGCAAAGCGGCATCCACAGGGTATTGCCGTAAGCGGCGGCACTGTGCCCGGAATATCCGCCAGCGTGTCAACTCGCTCGCCTTCGAGCGGCGGAATGCTCGCGATGAGCCCCTGGGCATACGGGTGGCTCGGGCGCTTCATAAGGCCGCAGGCGTCGATCTCTTCTACGATTTGGCCCAGATACATGACGTGTACGCGCGAGCAGATACTCGTGACGACACCCAAATCATGGCTGATAAAAAGCACCGCCATGCCCTCGGAACTGTTGAGGTCGCGCAGAAGGTCCAAAATCTGTTTTTGAGTCGTCGTGTCGAGTGCCGTGGTGGGCTCATCGGCGATCAGCAGGCGCGGGTGTCCGGCGAGCGCCATGGCGATCATCACGCGCTGGCGCATGCCGCCGCTAAAATCGCTCGGATACATGTCGAAGCGGGCCGCGGCATCTCGAATTCCCACACGCTCCAACAGCGATAGAGCCTCGTTGCGGGCTTCGCGTCGGCTCACCTTACGGTGGGCCCGCACGGCCTCGACGACCTGGGCCCCGACCGTCATGACGGGGTTAAGCGAGCTCAAAGGGTCCTGGAAAATCATGGCGATGTCGCAGCCGCGCACCTTGCGTATCGTCTTGAGCGGACGTGCCAGCAGATCCTCGCCATCAAACACAATCTGGCCCTCATAGGCCATCTTCTGTTCATGCTCCAATAGGCGCATGACACTCTGGGCAAACACCGACTTACCGCAGCCGGACTCGCCGACAACACCAACGATCTCGCCGGCATCGATATGTAGGTTGAGTTTGTTGACGGCTTCCAACGCGTTGCCATCGCGGCCCACAAACGAGATGCAGAGGTCGCGCACGTCCAAAAGATGCTGAGCCATGGGCTAGCCCTCCTTGGTCTTGGGGTCGAGGGCGTCGCGCAGGCCGTCGCCGGCCAGATTGAGCGAAAGCACGCTTGCGATGATGGCCGCTGCCGGGAAGAAAATCATCCACCAGGCTTTGCGCATCACGTTCTTGCCCGCCTGAAGGATGTTTCCCCAGCTGGCATCGGGTGCCTTGATACCCAGGCCCAGAAACGAGAGGGCGGCCTCCGAGAGCACGGCCTCGGCAAAGACGAAGGTCGCCTGCACCAGGAAGGGCGCCATAACGTTGGGCACGATATGCAGCCACACGATGCGCGCGGTCGAGGCGCCCTGCACGCGCAGGGCCTCCACAAAGGGCTCCTCCTTGACCACCATCGCACGCGAGCGCACGATGCGCGCCATGCTGGGCGTATAGACGATGGAGAGCGCGATGATAACGTTCCACGCGCTCGCCCCCATCATCGCCATGAGCGCGATGGCCAAAAGCACGCCCGGAATGGACATAAGGCCATCGCAGATGCGCATGAGAATATGATCGAGCCTTTCGTTGTAGCACGCATAGGCGCCGATCACCAAGCCGAGCGCACTCGTCGCGAGCGTGACGGCAATGCCAACGCCAAGCGACACGCGCGCGCCCGCGATGACGCGGGCAAGCAGGTCGCGGCCAAAGTCATCGCAGCCAAAGGGATGCGCGGGCGAAGGTGCCGAAAGTCGCAACGTCATCTCCTGTGCATTGGGATCAACCGTCCACACCAGCGGACCGACGAGCGCGATCAGCGCAATCGCCAGGAAAATGCAGCCGCCGACCACAAACCCCTTGTTGGCAAGAGCCTTCTTAAAGTTTGCCATCATGCATCGCCCCATTTGCGAGCGCGCGGGTCAAAAGCGCCATAGGCAAGGTCGACGGCCAAATTGATCACCGAATTCAACAAGGCGATGACCAGAAGCACGCCCTGAATCACCGGATAGTCGCGACGCTCGATAGAGCTCGTGACCAGCTGGCCCAAACCGGGGATGTTAAAAATGGCCTCAGTCACCACGGCACCCGTAATCAGGGCGCCAAAAGAATAGCCGACCGAGGTGAGAATCGGCAGCGCTGCGTTGCGCAGGGCATGGGCCAGCACCACGCGAGCCTCGGAGACGCCCTTGGCACGCGCCGTCTTGACGCAGTCGAGCTGCATGGCCTCGATCACGCTCGAACGGGTCATGCGCATGAGCAGGGCCGCCTGCACGCATCCAAGCGATATGGCCGGCAACGCAAGATAGCGTAAATGGCTGAACCAGCCCTTCGATAGCGGCGCATAGCCGGCCACCGGGAACACACGCAACGTGACGGCAAACAGCCACATAAGCATGAGCGCCATCAAAAAGCCGGGTATCGCCACGCCCAAAAGAGCAACGACACGCAAGACCGCGTCGGTGCGCGACCCATGTTTGAGGGCAGCGACGACGCCGCAGGGCAGTGCAATCAACAGCGCGATGAGCTGTGCCAGAAGCGCGAGCGATAGCGTGGGGCCAAAGTGCTCGGCGATCGCCTGCGTGACGGGCTGGCGCATAAAATACGAATTGCCCAGGTCGCCGGTAAGCACGCCGCCCATCCACTCAACGTAGCGCTGCGGCAGCGGCTCGTTGAGTCCCAGGCTATCGTTGACGCGCTCGATCTGGTCGGCCGAAGCCTCCATGCCGAGCATCGAAGAGGCCGGGTCACCCGGTGTGAGATAGATAATCAAAAACACGACGACCGAGATGATGAGCATCACCGGAACCATCGCGCCTATACGTTTGAGCGTGTACTTCAACATGCGAGGCGTCTATTTCCCCTCTGAACGTGGACAGGGCATGGCGGCCACAGGGGACCAGACCCCTCAAGCCGCCACGCCATCTATTGCATTACTCCGGACGCTTGGCGTTCCAGATGATGGCGCCGTCGAGCACCTCGACATCCTCGACGTCTGCCTGGGTGCCCGTGATGGAAGCGTAGTGGCAAAGCGGCTCGATGACGGCGATCTCATAGAGGCGCTCCTGAGCCTCGGCCCACTTCTTGGCCGCGGCGTCGGTGTCCTTGGCGGTGCGGGTCTCGGCCACGAGCTTGAGCGCCTTCTCGTCGGACAGGCCATAGAAGGCCTTGGAGACCGAGAGGGACTGGGCCGGGATGGGCTTGTAGTTGGTGGAGGCCACAAAAAGGTCCCACTGCTCGGGCTTGCCGGAGCGGATGTCCATGAAGGTCGCGAACTCGTAACTGTCGACCTCGGCGGTGAAGCCGGCCTTCTCGAGCTGCTCCTGCAGCGCGACGGTGGCGTTGTACATATCCTTGTAGTCGGGGGTGGTCAGCAGCTTGACCGTCTCACCGGCATAGGAGGTCTTGGCCAGGGCCTTCTTGGCGGCCTTGGCGTCGGCCTGGTTAAAGTACTTCTTGCCCGCGTCGGTCGCCCACTGAGCGTTCTCGGGGTTGCCAAGGTTGGGATCGATGTTGAAGAGCTCCTTCTCGCCATAGGCGGCAAGAGCGGCCGCCTCGCAGTCGATAGCCATGAGGGCGCACTTGCGGATCTCCTCGTCGGCGAAGACGCCCTCGTTCATGTTGAGGAAGGCGGTCAGAACGCCGGCGTTATGGGTGTAGAGCTTAACGTCGTCGTTGCCGTCGAAGTCGTGGTAGTTCTCGGTGGGAATCTCGCCGGCGATATCGTACTCGCCGGTCTCAAACCCGCTCACGCGCGTGGAGGCCTCGGTCACGAACTGATAGTAGATGTCCTTGGTGGGCGCGGAGACCTTGCCGGTGTAGCCCGAAGCCTTGCCGTGGGCGGCGACATAGTCCTCGTAGCGGGTGAGATGGATGTACTGGTCCTGCTTCCACTCCACAAGCTTGTAGGCACCGGTACCCACGTACTCGGTCACGCCGGTATCGCCCGCGGCCTCGATGACCTCGGAGGGGAAGATGCCCGGATACTGGGAGTGGTTGCCCAAGATGATCAGAAAGTCGATGGCGGGCTCGGTCAGCGTGCAGGTGACCTCGTGGTCGCCCGTGGCGGCGAAGGTGGCGCCGGGCAGCAGGCTCGCGGCGCGGTCGTTGACGGTGAGCCAGCGGTTCATCGAAGCCACGACGTCCTCGGAGCCAAACTCCTTGCCGTTGTGGAAGGTGACGCCCTCGCGCAGCTTGATGGTGTAGGTCAGGCCGTCGTCGGAGACCTCATAGCCCTTGGCCAGCACGGGCTGGGGCTCGTAGTCGCTATCGAGGCCAAAGAGCGGCTCGACGACGTTGCAGATGATGTCCATGGTCACAAGCGACGACGTGGTGTGCGGATCGAGACCGTCCGGGCTCGCCGGGAGCGCGATCTGCAGCTCGTCGCGATACTCCACATCCTGGCCGGAGGCAGCGGCGCTACCGCTCTCGGCGCCCGAACCGCCGCAGCCGGTGAGGCCGAGGCCCGCCATGACGCACAGGGCAGCGGAGCCGGTCAGAAAACCGCGACGGGAAACGCCCGCCTTGAAAAGGTCGTTATTCATTGAGTTCCTTTCGTGTCTGAACAAACGGACAGAATCTGCCGGGACGGCGAAAATCCCCGCCCCGGCAGTTATGCGAAGCCGATCGGCGCCCTGCGGTGCATCCGGACACCGACCGGCATGGCAGCAGAGAAATCCCTATCGCGTGGATAGGAACACCCGGCGGTGCGGCTAAATCGTCTCGAGGAAGGCCTCGATGCGGGTCTGGAGCTGACCGGCGTCCTCACCGGCGTAGTCGGTCGTGATGTGCATAAACGGAATGCCTGCCTCCTCGGCGGCCTTCTCCACGGTGAAGGACTCCATCTCGTAGAGCGTGCAGAACTGCAGGGCCACGTCGACGATGCCATCGGCATGCAGGTCCTTGGCCATCTGGACAATGTCCTTCATACGCTGGTCGTTGGGCGTAAAGACGGCGCAGTTGATCTTAAAGTAGCGCTCGGCGATGGCGTCAAGCATCTCGTCGACCGTCTCGCCGGACTCGTCGACCAGGTCCTTGTAGTAGCGCGAGCCCGTGCAGGACTCCTCGCCCACCACGACGCCGCCGGCCTTTTCGATGAGGTTGAACAGCTTCCAGTTGGGCACGGCCATGGGCGTACCGGTGTACAGGATGCGCTTAGTCCCCTTGGGCGCCACGCCCTCGCCGGCCTCGACACGCTGCTCGCACTCAGCCGCCATATCGTTAATGGCTCCGGTCAGACGCGGCGTGTCGTCCATAAAGGCGGCCTGAACGGTCAGCAGGCTGTCGAGACCGCTGATGGGCGCCGGGTCGGCAGCGCGCGTGGCAGCGAGGCGCTGCAGGGCGCGACGCTTCTCATTGACGGCGTGGATGGCGGCCTTCAGACGCTCGGGCGTAATCTTGACGCCACACTCTTCCTCGATCTTGGCGGCGAGCTTCTTGACCTCGGCCTTCCAGGTCACGAGTGCGGACTCATCGTGCACGTTGGGAATATCCATGACGTACATGTTCTTTTGCGTGGCAAAGAACTCGTAGGCCTTCTTCTTGCCATCGCAGGTGTTCTCGCCCACCACCAAGTCACTCGACTCAATGTAGGGGCAGACCTCGCCCAGCTTAAAGCCGGCAAAGCTCTTGATAAGCGGACAGGTGTTGCGCGGCAGGTGCTCCTCGACCTTGTCCGTTGCCCAGTCGGCACCCGAGCACAGGCCCACGGGGATGCCGTCGCAGGCAAGTACGATCTCCTCGGGCACGTACACGCAGAACGAACCGACGATCTTGGTGGCCTCGCCGGCCTCCTTCTTATCGAGCATCTCCTTAATACGGCCGCTGTGGATGTTGGTGGCCACAAAGTCCAGGTAGGACGTGGACTTGGGACGGTTGTTCTGCGTCAGGAACATATCGCCGTACATCTGGCCCACGGCGCCCAGCAGCATGTCGTGATCGGCAAGATTCATGCCGAGGCTCTCCCACATCGGATGAAAATCGAATTCTTCAGCCATGACGGTTCCCCTCTCGAACCAAAAATGGATAACAGCGGTATCGATGCACGACGGACGGCGATTGCCCGGCCGTGCTCAAACCCGGAATTTTAGGGAACCTGCTTTGCGGTCGATTATTTAGTTGTGCGTCGTCTCTCCCGGAGCCGTGAACATACCTGCTCATATGCGACTCCGAGCCATATACAGGGCGCGCGCGGCAACGCGGCGAATGTATGTCGTCTGCGGCATGTGCGCACCCTCCTTAACCAGTCAAGGTCAACTATATCAGCGGTCATCGTCCAGACGAACACCGTTGACATTCGTACGACAGCCTCGTGTGCCGTCGTTTAATAAATAATTATCTTGATTGATAAGAGTTTGTCATTCCTCATTCGGCGAGCGGCAAGACACAGCCGCCGAGGCTTATATCCCCGACGGCATTACCCGGCGCTATCGACAAACCAAATGGATCCTGCTGGCATCAAAATGCATGCGAAGCGTCTCGTCTGCTTGCGGCAGCTCGTCGACAGGCACGCCCACTTTGTTGACCTTCCACTGCAGACGCGTGGGCGCATCGGCCCGCGGCGCATCCAACAGCACCAGCCGCTCAAAACGCGAATCGCTCACGCGCGCCACGTGCAAATCGTAGCTATTGCGACCCCGCTCGGCACGGTTGTCCACATGGAAGTAGCTCGCACGAATACCCAGATATGCCACGTCATCGGGAACCTCGCGACCCACGTTAAAGGTCATGCCCCAGTCGAGGGCCTCAACTTCTTCATCGCCGATCTTGCGCGCCCGGCTTGTGTTCTTGCAGCCCGTCAGGCGCAGTGCCGCCAGCGTCTGCGGACGGCGGACCACGTCCTCGATGGAGCCGATCTCCTCAACATGCCCGTCGTGCATCACGCAGATGCGCCCGCACAGGCGGCACGCCTCGTCGATGTCGTGGCTCACGTAGAGCACGGTGCGGTTACAGACGTCGAACAGGTCGAGCATGTTCTGCTCGAGTGCGCTCTTAAGATAGGAATCGAGCGCGCTCATGGGCTCGTCGAACATAAAGATGCCCGGATGCGCCGCCACCATACGGGCAAGCGCCACACGTTGCTGCTGACCGCCCGAGAGTCGCGCGGGATAGCGGTCGGCAAAGTCGGCCAGACCGAAAATGCCCAGGTAGCGCTCGGCAAGTTTTTTACGCGCCGCGGCGTCGCCCGCATCCTTTACGCCGGCGCACACGTTATCGGCCACCGTCATGTTGGGAAAGAGCTGATAGTTTTGGAACAGCAGGGCGCATTTGCGCTCCTGGGGCGACAGGTTGATGCCCGCCGACGAGTCAAAAAAGGTCACGCCGTTGACGACGATCTTGCCCTCGTCGGGCGTCTCCACGCCGGCAATGCAGCGCAGCGTACAGCTCTTGCCACAACCCGAGGCGCCCAGCAGGGCCACGCGCTCCTCGCCGGCCTCAAGCTGCATGTCGAGAGTGAACCCCGGATAGCGCGTTTTGATATCCAGAACAAGCGACATGGCTTATCGACCTCCCTTTGCGACCGTGTCATCGCGCATAAGCTCGGCCAACGCCTCGCGATCGATACGCAGTGCATCGCCGCCGACTGGGTCGAGCGAATCGGTCTGGCCGCCCAGCTGCTTGGCCTGCTTGCGCTCCGCGCGGGACAGGCCGCGCTCGCGGTACTTTTGCGAATGCGCCGTGTACATATTGATGAACAGGATGACCAGGAAGCTGAACGCAATTACGACCACGACCCAAAAGAGCGCCACCGACGTATTGCCACCCATCCACTTAAAGTAAATCGCAATGGGAATGGTCTGCGTAATACCGGCGTAGTTGCCCGCAAAGAACAGGGTGCAGCCAAACTCGCCCATCGCGCGGGCAAAGGCGAGCACCGTGCCGGCGGCAATCGAGGGCCAGCCAAGCGGCATCATAAGCTTGGCAAAGATGCGACGTTCGGACCATCCCAGGGTTCGCGCCGCATCGAGCATCTGCGTGTCGAGGCTCTCGAAGGCTCCGAGCGCCGTGCGGTAGACCAGCGGAAACGACACAACGACGGCCGAAATGACCGCCGCGGGCCAGGTAAAGACGATCGAGATGCCGTGTGCGATCAGCCACTGGCCCACCCCGGTCGAGCGGCCAAACAGCATGAGGAGCAAAAAGCCGCAGACCGTGGGCGGCAGCACCATAGGGATGGTAAAGACCGAATCGAGCAAACCCTTCACGCGGCTCGTGGTACCCATGGTCTTCCACGCGGCAAACAGGCCCAGCGCAAACGCGATCACCAGGGCAAGGCCGCTCGTTTTTATGGACACCCAAAACGGGCGATAGTCGATGCCGCCCAATAAGGAGGCCAGAGAGGCCAAGGGGCCCTGCTCATCCCGCAACACGACAGACGATGCCTCTACCATTTGAGCGCTATCAAGCCAACGCGCGCCGCCCTTGGCATCACCCGAGGCTGATGCAATCACCACATAGCGGTCCCCATCCGCACCGCGCTCGTCAAAGCCATAGGTATACCCGCCGGCATCAAACGTTGTTTCCGCCGTGACATACCAAGGAAGATCCACGTCCCCTAGCTGCGCACCTCCCATGCAGTTTGCGCTGTCGAACTTACAGACGAGGGCCTTGAGACCCGATACGCACTCGTTATCCTGCGGATCCAATCCATACTTCTCGACCGCCTTGGGCGATATCCACACCACAACGCGATCGGCAGCGGGCACCACTACAAGGTCCACGTCCTCGTCAACGGGAAACCGGTAGCCCTCAGGCTGGCCCTCCATGGAACGAGCGGTCCCCTTGGCCAACCGCTCAAAACCCTCGATCCCATAGGAAAGCCCATGAGCGGTCGCGGCAACCTGGGCCCCGTCCTCGGCGTCCCCAGCAAACGCAAATCCCGGCACCCAGCAAAGCGCGAAGGTCAAAGCACAGGCGACAAGCATGCGGAATCTATTAAGCACGAAAAGCTCCAAGCGAATACAAGGACGGAGTGAAACACAAAACGATGGAATTATCGCGCCAAGCCGCACTACTCGGAAAGCTCAAAGCCGTACTTGGCCCAAATCTTCTGGGCTTTCTTGTTGGTCAGGCAGAAGTCGATGAACGCCTTGGCCTCGTCGGCATGCTCGGAGCTATCGGCGACAACGCCGGGATACACGATGGGCTTGTGCGAGTCCTCGGGGCACACGAAGGCCTCCTCGATGCCGTCGTAGCGGAAGATATCGGAGCTGTAGACAAAACCGGCCACGCAGTCGCCTGTGGACACATAGGCGGCAGCAGTGCCGACCTTGTCGGCCAGTGCGACCTTGTCGGCGATCTCGGGAGCATACTCGCCGTCGTCGCCCTCGGTGCCGGTGTAGAGGCACACGGAGGCCAGGGCCTGGTTGGCGTACTTGCCGGCGGGAACGGTCTTGGCGTCGCCGATGGCGATCTTGCCGTCCAGATTCGCGACGTCGGCGATGGCCTGGACCTTGGTGTCGGAGCCCTCGGCGCGAATAATCACGAGGTCGTTGACGAACATGTCCTCACGCGTGTCGGTGTCGACGAGCTCGGCGGCCTCGGCGTCGTCCATGGTGCCCTTGGAGGCCGTGATAAGCACGTCGACGGCGGCACCGGCGCGCATTTGCTCGACAAGGTCGCCAGACGCCTTAAACTGCGTGTCGGCAAACGTGGTGCCGGTCTGCTCGGTGTAAAGCTCCTGAACCTCGGGCAGAGCCTTCTCGAGCGAGTTGGCGGCAAAGACCTGCAGCTCGACAGCTTTCTTCTTAGAGGAAGACTTGGCGGAGCCGGCATCGGAACCAGCGGGGTCGGACGTCTTGTTGCCCGAGCAGCCAACAAGGCCAAGGCCGGCGGCGGCGACAGCAGAAAGCGAGACGAATCCGCGGCGAGAAACCATATCGAACATATTCAACCCTTTCGGACCTTGTGCCCGGGTACCCCACCGCGGGCTTTAATCTGCAATCAGATTATACTTATGCGCGAATAATGTTAGTGAGAAATTATTCTCGCCTGAGAATATAGTTTCGAGTTACCGTACACCTCGGCGTCGATTCGGCGGAAAACAAAAGCGGAGCGACCGATAAGGTCGCCCCACCGCAGGTAAATAGCTTAGTTGGTATGTCCGCCGCCCGCTGTCATCTGAGCCGCGTGCTCCAGCTGGTCTGCTATGGCCTCCCAGCTTTCGCGGGCGGCCTTCGTAGAACCGGGAAAGTTTACGACAAGTGTATGACCTCGTTGCATGCAAATAGCACGCGAGAGCATAGCGCGGCGCGTCTTGGTCATCGAGTACGCACGAATTGCCTCTGCAATACCCGGCACATCGCGGTCGCAGACGGCACGCGTCGCCTCGGGCGTCACATCGCGCATCGAAAGCCCCGTGCCACCGCAGGTGAGCACGACATTGGCGTGGCACTCATCGGCGGCTTCCACAATGGCATCACCGATCTCGCTGGCGTCGTCGCGCACGACCACATGTGAGGCGACCGTCCAGCCCTGCGTCTCGATAAGTTCCTCGAGTGCGGCTCCAGCCTCGTCCTGGGCAAGATCGCGCGTATCCGAGCACGTCACGATCGATATCTTCAGCTCCATAGCATTCCTCCTACAACACGGCGCCCTCGGGCAGGTCGACGCGCACAACGTCCACGACATCGCCCGCCGCAAGGTCGCACGGTCCTTCGTCAATACGCAGCAGGCAGTTGGCCCGCTGCATCGTGCCGAGCAGCGCCGAATTCTGCGACTTGGCCTCGGTCACCAACAGCTCACCGGTCTCGGGGTCGCGCAAAACCGTGGCGCGATCGAAGAAGCGGCGGGGCTGTCGCTTTTTCACGCCGTGCGTGAGCGTCGCCTGCTGCACGGGACGCGCACCCTCGGCAAAGCCGCGCATCTTGCGGATCGCCGGACGGGCGAGCATCTCAAAGCCCACATACGCCGCGGCCGGATTACCTGAAAGCCCCAGGTAGGGCTTACCTCCGAGCAAGCCAAACGTGATGGCCTTGCCCGGACGCATCGAGATGCGGTCAAACAGCACCTCGCCCTCGCGCTTAACCAGTGCCGTCACGTAGTCGTAGTCGCCCGCCGAGGCGCCACCGCTCGTAATGACAAAATCGCACTCCTGCACGGCACGATGAACCAGCTCGGCAATCGCCTGCTCATCGTCGGGCGCGATGCCGTAGAACACGGGCTCGGCGCCGGCATCGAGCGCTTCGGCCATCAACGCCGACGAATTGGAGTCGCGAATCTGCCCGCGCGCCGGCACGTTCCTCGGTGCGACCAGTTCCGTCCCCAGGGAGATAATGCCCACACGTGGGGCAGCGTGCACCTTCACGCTCGCGTATCCGGCGCTTGCCAGCAGGCCCGCGCCCGCCGGAGCCACAACCTCGCCAGCGCGCATCACGACGTCGCCGTCATGGGCCTCCTCGGCGGCAGAGCGAACGTTCTCCCCTACCTTGGCCGGCGCCGAGAAGCGAACGTGCGAGCCCTCGTTGCCGTCGCCATCAAGCACGTCGACGATCTCGTACTTCACCACGGCATCGGCACCTTCGGGTACCGGCGCGCCCGTCATGATGCGGACTGTCTCGCCCGTGCCGATTGTGCCCTCAAACACATGGCCCGCGGCCTCGTGTCCGATAACGTCGAGCGTCACCGGCGCCTCGCCAGATGCCTGCGCCAAGTCCGCCGCGCGCACGGCATACCCGTCCATGGCGCTGTTAGCAAATGGCGAAATGTCGATATCGGCCACCGCGTCCTCGGCCAAAGGAAGACCGGCGGCCTGCCACACGGGAATCTCGACGAGATCGGTCGGAGCAACGTGCGACAGAACAATCGACTGCGCGTCCTCCAGCGGAATGAGTTTCTCTGCCATGTGCACCTCTTAATGCTACGGCGTACAACAGTGGCGCCGGTTCTTTATGCTTGTCTCAGTATAATCCCCCGACGCACGACCGCGACTCGGCCTGTACCCGCAAATACACCTGTCGGTTGCAGGCCGCGAAACAGAATAGAAACCAACCCACCGGCTCGTCGCGTTTACCGCGTTTTATAATGCTTGCGTTGCAACCTAAAAGAGGAACGTATGGCTCATAACGACAAACCCGAAAGCGCAAACGAGGCGCAGGATCATTCCCAACCGCTCGACGACGGCGGCTTTTTCTCCCTTAACGACGTGATCACGGCCGGCAGGCAACAGCTCACCCGCTCCGAGCATCTCTTGGCTGCCGACACGCGCCGCAACGCCCGTAACCTACTCGCGAGCGCCAAGTTGCTCGTGCTCGTCGTCATCGTCTCGCTCGCCATGGGCGTTGCCGCTTGGGCGTTTTTGGCCTCGTTGAATATCGCGACCGACTATCGCGAGCACCATGCATGGATTTACGCGCTGCTTCCCGTTGTGGGTGTGGCCACCGCATGGGTGTACAAAAACCACGGCCTTGCCGCCAAACGCGGCAACAACCTGGTCATCGATTCCGCCTTGGGCACCCGCCTCATCCATATGCGCATGGCCGTCCTCACCTTCGTCTGCTCCACTCTCACGCACCTAACGGGCGGATCGGCCGGTCGCGAGGGAGCCGCGGTGCAGATTGGCGGCACCATCGCCAGCAACATCTCGAGCCTCGCCCACCTCAAAAAGCATGACCACCACGACCTCATGCTCGCCGGCATCTCGTCGGCCTTTGGCGCCGTGTTCGGCTCGCCCCTTGCCGGCGCGTTCTTTGGCATGGAGATGTGCTTTATCGGCAAAATCGACTACACCGCGGGGATCTACTGCCTGGTCGCCTCGTTTACCGGCTACTTTACATCGCTTGCCCTGGGTACCGAGTACGAGGCGAATGTCATCGCCAGCGTTCCCACCATGACGCCCAAAACGGTCGTCATCGTTGTTATCAGCGCCATTATCTTCGGTCTGACGGCACGCCTCTTTGCCTGGTCGGTTCGAACCGTCAAGAGCCTGTACGGTCGCTTTATCACCAATTACCTTGCTCGCGCACTCGTGGGCGCGCTCGTGGTTTTGGCCGCCTATGCCCTCCTCGACGCCTGGAACTACGCCGGCCTTTCCACGTGGCTTTCCGGCGCCGGATTTGCGGGCAACACCACCCTGGCGGACGCAGCCATCAAGTTGGTCGTCACAGCGCTTACCCTGGGCGCGGGCTTCCAAGGCGGCGAGGTCACGCCCCTGTTTGGCATCGGTGCGGCACTCGGTGGCTGGATCGGCCGCCTCGTCGGAATCGACCCCAGCTTTCTGGCGGCGCTGGGCATGCTCGGCGTCTTCTGCGCCGGCCTTAACGTGCCCATCACCACCTGTATGATGGCCATCGACCTGTTCCACGGCACGGCCGCCGGGTTCTTTGTCATCGTGGCGTTTATCAGCTATCTCGCCGGCGGCCACCGCGGCGTGTATCCCGCCCAGCGCATCATCTCACCCAAGCGCCGCTCGCTTATTGTGGACGAGGGCGGCACGGTGGCAGAGGCTATCGAGCGTCACAACGACCTGATAGAGTAGACGTTAGTATTCGCCGTGCAGCCACAATCGGGGGCAATTCGACCTGAGCGCGACCGCACCGTCACGTCATACGCCAGGAGTCGCCCCATGCACGCAACTGATTTTGGTCGCACGCTCATCATCGCCAACCCCACCGCCCAGTCGGGTGCGGCGCGCGAAGTCGCTGAGCGCCTGCAGCGCTTTTTGGACATGACTGCACGCGCATCCCAGTTTGACCTGGTGCTGACCGAGCGCATGGGACACGCCAAGGAGCTGGCCGCCCAGGCTCAGGGCTATCGCACCGTTATCGCGCTTGGCGGTGACGGCGTAATCCACGAGGTCGTCAACGGGCTTATGACGCAAAAGGAGGACGCACGCCCCGCTCTTGCCGTCCTGCCCGTGGGCTCCGGCAACGATTTTGCCCAGACGCTCGGCATCGACGATTTCTCCGGCAAAGATTTTGGCGCGCTGCTCACCTGCGAGCTGCAGCGTCAGGACATCGGGCGCATTCGCTCGTGGAGCCCTGCGAGCGGCAGCGGCGAGGCTGCCGTTGAGTACTACGATCAGACGCTTTCGGTCGGCATCGATGCCGCCATTGGCCTGGGCACCACCGAGCTGCGCAAAAAGACCGGCTTGACGGGCGCTCCGCTCTACACCCTCTCGGGACTTGAGCAGTTTGGTCTGCGCTACCGCAACTACCCCATGACCATCAGCTTTGATGGCGCGCCCGCCGAGCGCGTGCGCGCGATTATCATGGCCATCCAGCTGGGACCCACCTATGGTTCGGGCTATCGCATCTGTCCCGACGCCGACCCCTGCGACGGCATGCTCGACGTCTGCTACGCCTGCGGCCCCGTCCCTCGCGCGGTAGCCCTGCCTATGTTCCTTTCGGCCAAGGACGGCCACCATACCAAGTTGCCGCCGGTTCGCATGCGTCGTTGCCGTCACGCCGCGCTCACCTTTGAGGAGCCCGACTACCCCATTCAGGCCGACGGCGAGCCCATCGTCGCCTCGCGCATCGAGGTCGACGTCCTCGGCGGAGCCCTCCACGTCTGGCGCCCCACCCACTAGCCATCCCTAAGTTGCGGTGAAATAGGGACTGTTTATGCAGCCGCACCCCCAAAACAGTCCCTATTTCACCGCAACGTATTGAGGGGATCATTCCTCCCCGCCCGGCTTGCGACGGTTGGCTTTTTAATCGCGTTGAAGTGCTTGTCGTTAAGCCTGCGCTGGCGCGATCGCTGAGGCACCTTGGTCTTGACGCGTCGGCGCGGTGGACGCCCGCGACGCTCAAGCTCTGCCCTCAGCTTACGCAGACAGCAGCTGCGATTCTGAAACTGACTGCGGCTCTCACGCGCCGTCACGACAATCCCCGTGGGCCCATGCTTCATGCGTACCGCCGAGTCCGTCGTGTTCACGCCCTGTCCGCCCGGACCCGTCGCGCGAAACACCTGTACCGCGCAATCGCGTGCCAACTCCTCGACCGACATCTCGGCATAGCGCGCATACTCGCGCCATCCCATCTTGTTCTCATCCATATCAAAACCTCCCCTCATACAAAAAATGTGACAAAGGGACAGTCCCTTTGTCACATCGCATACCAATCGCTTGTGCTGCGCGCCTAGGCGAACGTGATCTCGCCGTTCTCGCAGTCCATTTCGGCGATACGGGCCAGGCTCTCAACGCGGAAGCCGCGCTCGCGGAGCTTATCGCCACCGCCCTGGAAGCCCTTCTCCACGGCAATGCCTATGCCGGCAACCTCGGCGCCCGCAGCCTCACAGATCTTGATGAGACCCTCAAGCGCGCAGCCGTTGGCCAAAAAGTCGTCGATAATCAGGACCTTGTCGCCCTCGGACAAGAAGCGCTTGCCCACGATAACCGGGTACTCCTTCTGCTTGGTAAAGGAGTAGATGGTCGTGGCATACTGCTCGCCGTCGAGGTTGATGGACTGTGCCTTCTTGGCAAAGACCACCGGCACGCCGCCAAAATGCTGAGCTGCGATGCAAGCCATGCCAATGCCCGAAGCCTCGATCGTCAGGATCTTGTTGATCTCGACACCCTCGAACAGACGGGCCCACTCGGCACCCATGTGGTCGAACAGCTCAACGTCGCACTGGTGGTTGAGGAAGGCATCAACCTTAAGGACATTACCGGCCTTTACGATGCCGTCATGGCGAATACGATCCTCAAGCTCCTGCATGGCGCAACCCCTTCTCGCGGCAACGATACCGCGCGATTAATAAACGTTGTTCGATAGTCTACCACGGACCGACCCCCGCCCGCCCCACAAGCCACATCGCACCATAAAGCTGCAAGACCAGTAGATAGGTCCGATTCGTGGCAAGCCTGCCACTACACGCTAATGACGGGCGCGCATCCTCACCAAACGTACCAATGTGAGCGCAAAGCCCACGGTAGCAACGGCCATCAGCACGTAGAATACCAAACGGAAGCCAAAGAGGAACACGTCCGGACGACCCGCCACATAGCTCGTGACCGTCTTGCCCATCGCCGCGCTCGTCTGTCCATACAGGATGCGCGACGCCGCCGTAATACCCAGCGCTATGCCCGCATAGCGCGCCAAGCTGCTCAAGCTGCCCGCAAAGCCAAGCGCCTCACGCGGAGCCGAACCCATATACAGCGAATTATTGGGACTCTGGAAGATCGACGTGCCGCACGACATAAACGCGACGCAGCACACAATCATCAAGACGGAAGAGTGCTCGTCAAGCGTGCTCACCGCAAAGAGACCGCACACGTACACGCCCAGGCCAACGGCCGTGGGCGCTTCACAACCAACACGGTCGGACACCGAGCCCGAAAGCGGGCCCACAAAGGCATTCACGACCGGCATCGCCAAAAACAACAGGCCGGAGATATCGGAGCTAAAGCCGTGGGCATCCTGAAAGTAGAACGGCAGCACAAACTCGGAGGCACCGATACCCACGAACACGATAAGCATGCAAGCCAGGTTAATCGTGAAAGCCGAGCTCGCAAAGCAGCGACGCGCCGCCTCTGTCAACGGCATAGGGCGTTCGCCAGCCTCCGGCTTCACATGCGGCAGCGTATAGAGTCCCACGATAAACGAGATTACGCCAATGGGCAGATTGATAAGGAAGATGCTCTCCCAGGGAAAGCTCGCCACCAGCACGCCGCCGAGCACGGGGCCGCACATCATGCCAAGAGCCACAAAGGTCGCCAGAATGCCCATGGCACGGCCGCGCTCACGCGCCGGAAACGACTCGGTGATGATGCCCATATTGTTGGCCATCGCGGCGGCACAGCCAATGCCCTGCACGAAACGCGCCAAGATAAGCACCTCGAGCGAAGCCGAAAGCCCGCAAAGCAACGAGCCACCCGTAAAGACGATTACACCAAGCTGGAACACATTCACCTTGCCGCGCACATCACCCAAGCGGCCAAACGGCAGCATGGCGACGCACGTCGCGAGCAGATACACCGAGCTCACGAGCTGAATGCGGTCGAGACCCACCCCCAGCTCCTTTTGCATCACTGGGAGCGCCACCGTCACGATGCTCGCATCCAGACACGCCATAAAGGTCATGACGAGCACGGTGAACAGAATCGCCCATTTATTCTTACCGTGGGTGTCGCCCTCTAGGGCAATGTGTTCGCGGCGCAGCTGCTCGGCAGTTTTCTCCATGTATATCCTTTCTATCGTGCAACGCAAAAACGGGACCCCAATCGCCTACAAACGGACACGATCGGGGTCCCGCCTACGGAATCGGAACTATGAGGACGTCGTCAGCCGAAAAGCCATCCCACGCCTCGCACGCACGCTAGCCTAGCACTGCTCGAGTGCCTGCTCAAGGTCGGCAATCAGATCGGCCGTGTCCTCGAGGCCGCACGACAAGCGCACCATGTCGGCGGAAATGCCACAGGCAATGAGTTCCTCATCGTTCATCTGGCGATGCGTGGCATTAGCGGGATGCAGGCAGCAAGTGCGGGCGTCGGCCACGTGCGTGGCGATCTGGGCGAGCTTGAGGCTCTTCATAAAGGTCTCGGCCGCCGCACGGCCACCGTTAAAGCCAAAGCTCACAACGCCGCAGGTACCGTTGGGCATGTACTTCTGAGCGAGATCATAGTACTTGTCGCCCTCCAGGCCCGGATAGCTCACGAAGCGTACCTTGGGATGACTCTGCAGGAACTTGGCAACGGCCAGGCCGTTCTCACAATGACGCGGCATGCGCACATGCAGGCTCTCGAGCGAGCTGTTCAAGAAAAACGCCGCATGCGGGTTCTGCATGGGACCAAGATCGCGCATAAGCTGAGCGGTTGCCTTGGTAATGAAGGCACCCTCGCGACCGAACTTCTCGGCATAGGTCACGCCGTGGTAGCTCTCATCGGGCGTGGTAAGACCCGGGAACTTGTCCGCATGGGCCATCCAGTCAAACTGGCCATGATCGACGATCACGCCACCCAGGTAGGCCGCATGGCCATCCATGTACTTAGTAGTGGAGTGCGTGACGATGTCGGCGCCCCACTCAAAGGGACGGCACATCACGGGCGTCGGGAAGGTGTTGTCGACCATCAGCGGTACGCCGTGGTCGTGCGCGGCCTTGGCAAAGCGCTCAATATCGAGCACGGCAAGGGCGGGGTTGGCGATCGTCTCGCCAAAGACGAGCTTAGTATTGGGTTCAAAGGCTGCCTCGAGCTCCTCGTCGGTGCAGTCGGGAGCAACAAACGTGCAGGTCAGACCCATGCGCTCCATAGTATGGGCGAGCAGGTTGTAGGTACCGCCGTAGATGGCAGAGCTCGCGACCACGTGATCGCCGGCACCGGCTACGTTAAAGATCGCGAGGAAATTCGCCGCCATGCCCGAGCTCGTGAGCATCGCGGCAGTGCCGCCCTCCATCTCGCAGATCTTGGCGGCAACCAAATCGCACGTAGGGTTCTGCAGACGGCTGTAGAAATAGCCCGACTCCTCTAGGTCAAACAGCTTGCCCATGTGCTCCGACGTGTCGTACTTCCACGTGGTGGACTGGTAGATGGGCACCTGGCGCGGCTCCGCATCTCCCGGGTGATAGCCGCCCTGAACACATGTGGTACCGATGGTCTGCTCGCTCATATCTTGCTCCCTTGCCTGGGTTACGTTTTATTCGGTTCACGATACCGCTACCCCGCACCCCTCTCAACCCATCCACAAGGTAGGTTATGGGACAAATTGATCCGGGGCATTTATCTCAAGCCTTGGACATTTGCTCGATAGATAAAAATGAGGCATCCATGAAGCTCTCGATGATTACACGCACCGTCACGGGTACCATAAGCGGGTACACCGTGACCAAGGAGACAACGATGAAGCAAATCGATACGGCCCAGCTCGACATCACCGCCTGTCAGGCTCAAGCTGCCGAATACCACGCCCGTGGCTTTAACTGCGCGCAGGCCGTCGCCTGCACGCTCGCACCTGCCGTCGGACTCGACCCTCAGATCGCCTTTACCCTCACCGAGGGCTTTGGCGCCGGCATGGGCGGCATGACCGAAACCTGCGGCGCCATCTCGGGCGCCGTGGCCATCATGGGCTTCGTGATGAGCGACGGCATGGAAAACCCCAAGACCAAGGGCCAGACCTACAAGCTGTCGCGCGAAATCGCCAAGCGTTTTGGCGAGAAGAACACGACGACCGTCTGCGGCACGCTCAAGGGCATCGGATCGGATAAGGGTCCGCTCCGCAGCTGCCCCGGTTGCATCGACGATGCCATCGAGATCGCCTGCGATGTGCTAAAGCAGCTCGCCGAGTAGACGGCATCAACATAAAACGACGGCCGGCGCGCTTGGGATCCATCCAAAAGCACGCCGGCCGTCGCCGTCAGAACTCGGCAAATTCGGGAGCGCCGACCTCGATCTCCTCGCGTCCCGCCATAAGCTCGCGCATCTTGGCGCAAAATGGCTCCTGCTCCCCCGCCTTAAACACCAAGTGAAGTGTAACGGTATCCGCGTAATCGGTATCCGAAACCTTGGCACCCGAATCCTGGGCCAAGCGAAGCACCTGCTCATACTGTGGATAGGCCACATACACGTCAACCGGCACGACGCTTGTCATCTCGACGATCTGCCCGGCCTCCTGAGCCGCGGCCACCGCCGTCTGCGTCGCCGCGGTATAGGCGCGCACCAAGCCACCAGGCCCCAACAGCGTGCCACCAAAATAGCGCGTCACTACGCAGCAAACATTTTTGAGCCCCGCGCCACGCAGCACCTCGAGCGTCGGCATACCGCTCGTGCGGCTCGGCTCACCATCATCGCTCTGGCGCTCGCGTCCATCGACCAAAATCCACGCGGGAACATTATGCCGAGCGTCATAATGACGCTTGCGAACCATCTCGATAAAGGCATTCGCCTCATCCTCGGACTCAATATGGACCAGCTGGGCAATAAACCGGCTCTTGCGGTCAACGAACTCGCCCGTAGCCTCAATATTCGATTGCAAAGTAAAATAGCTGTCCAACAAAGCCCCTCAACAAAATAAAGCGCAGCAACAAACAGCCTCAATAATACGATAACCCTAGTAAAAAGAATGACAACGCCGATGATTCCGTCAACGAAAGCGAGAACCCGTCAGCGCGAGCAAGGTGCCTTGAAAGCCGAGGGCATTGACCTTATGGTCATGCCCGAAGGCTTGAAAGGCAGATTGCCGCGCTGACGGGTTCGCAGCGTCAACAAAGTGCCGAGTGGGCCGATAAGCCGGGTTCTGTCGTGAACGGTCATTTATCTTGTCTGCACGTTACCATGCAGCTCCACGCACGCTACCCGAACGCGGACCGGGCCGGCCCATAGCGTTCCTATTCGCGCTTGCTCCGGATGGGGCTTGCCAAGCCGCCGTGTTGCCACGACGCTGGTGGTCTCTTACACCACCGTTTCAGCTTTTCCCTTTACGCCTTGCGGCGCAGGTGGGAGTCTTCTTTTCTGCGGCGCTTTCCGTCGGATCACTCCGCCCGGCCGTTAGCCGGCATCCCGCCCTCTGGAGCCCGGACTTTCCTCACGCGTGCTGCAAGCAGCACATCGCGCGACCGTCTGGCCCACTCAGCAGTGCAAGAGTGTAGCACACCGTTGCCGCAGGCAATGGCACAACACAAGCGTTCGACACGATAAACCAAGAACCGCGCTATGCAGTACAATAGGGTTGTTGATGGGCAACGTCGTCAGTCGAGACGCGACCGCGCTCCGCACCCCTCCGTCTACTCGGTGCGTTCCCGCCTCCTCCCCGAGGCGGGATGTCGGCATTTTTCATGCACCGACAACCCAATAGTCTGCGAACAGCCAGGGCAGCATCGCGCACGGGCAGCATCGCGTACCTCAGCAACAAATGCAAAAAGGGACCCGTCCATTGCGGACGGATCCCTTAAAACAAGTGATCTTAAAACAAGTGATCGTCAAACCGATTTACTCGGCGTCGGTCTCCTCGTCCTTCTTCTCGGAAGGCAGCGGGGTAACCTCGATCTCGACGCCCAGAGTCTCAGCAGCAGACTTCATGGACAGGGAGATACGACGACGGTCGAGGTCGATCTCCATGACCTTGACCTGAACCTTGTCGCCCACATGGGTGACCTGAGAAGGCTGATCGACGTGCTTGTTGGCCATCTCGGAGATGTGCACCAGGCCCTCGATGCCCTCGCCCAGGTCGACGAAAGCGCCGAACGGGACAAGCTTGGTCACAGTGCCCTCGACGATAGCGCCGACGGGGTACTTCTTGACCAGTGCACGCCACGGATCCTCGGTGGTCTGCTTGAGACCCAGGGAGATGCGCTCGCGGTTGAGATCGACGTCGAGAACCTCGACCTCGACCTCCTGGCCGACCTTGACAACCTCGGAAGGATGGTTGACGTGGTTCCAGGAGAGCTCGGAGATGTGGATGAGGCCGTCGATACCGCCGAGGTCGACGAAGGCGCCGAAGTCGACGATGGAGGAAACGGTGCCCTGGAGACGCATGCCAGACTTGAGCTTGGACAGGATCTCGGAGCGCTCGGCCTTACGGGACTCCTCGAGCACGACGCGACGGGAGAGGACGACGTTGTTGCGGTTGCGGTCCATCTCGATGACGCGGGCCTCGATGCGGGTGCCCATGTAGGAGGTGAGGTCCTTGACACGACGGAGGTCGACGAGGGAAGCGGGCAGGAAGCCACGCAGGCCGATGTCGAGGATCAGGCCGCCCTTGACAACCTCGATAACCTCGCCCTCGACGTTCTCGCCGGAGTTGAACTTCTCCTCGATGCGGTTCCAAGCACGCTCGTACTCGGCACGCTTCTTGGACAGGACCAGACGGCCGTCCTTGTCCTCCTTCTGGAGAACCAGAGCCTCGATGGGATCACCGAGTGCAACGATGTCTGCAGGGTTAGCGTCCTTGCGGATGGACAGCTCGCGGACCGGGATAACGCCCTCGGACTTGAATCCGATGTCAACGAGCACCTCGTCATGCTCGATCTTAACGACAGTGCCGTTAACGAGATCGCCCTCATCAAAGTCGGTAATCGTACCGTCGATGAGGTTGTTCATCTCCTCCTCGTTGACATCGTCAAGAGAGAAAATGGACGAGTTCTGAATCTCACTCAAAGGTGGACCCCTTTCGAACTACGGGGCCCCGATTGCTAGGACCTACAGAAGGGTGCGACAAGCACACAACGTTTAGGAACACTCGGGAGCCGACAGATACTAATGTGACGCTTATGCAATCACGTTCGTATAGGTTACGGGGAAATCATTTCGATTTCAAGCGTGAACTGCGATTTTTTACTCGTGTGGAGACTTTTTCGTAATCTTATGAACACACGTCTCCGCAACTTGACGATAACCAGCCAGGCATTCGGCTTTGGGGTAAAGTATCCGGAGCCAACAACTCTAGATCGATTTTTCGAGAAAGGTGCCCGCGTGCTCAAAGCAGTCGTTTTCGATATGGACGAGACGCTTCTCAGCATCAACCTCAACGCGTTCATCCTTCGCTATTTTAAGGATGTCTCTTCGATGCTCGCGGATATCGGCCGCCGCAGCCGTGGTGGCACGATGGCACGCCTCGGCACCATCCTGGTCGACCTCAACGCCAATCGCCGCAGCGGCACGGACAACCGCACCAATCTTGAGTTTTACCAAGAAGAGGTCGAGCGCCGATGCGGTATCCGCCTCTCCGATCCCATCATCTACGAGGCGTTTACCTACTATGATCGCGAAGTTCTTCCGTACAAGAACGACGATGTCATTAACGCCCACGCCATGCCGGGCGCGCACGCCGCGCTCCAGGCCGTACAGGACGCTGGACTGCGTTGCGCGCTCTTTACCAACCCCAGCTTTCCCCAGGGGGCCATCGAGTGCCGCATGGGCTGGGGCGACCTGGCCGATGTTCCCTTTGAGCTCGTCACGCACATGGGAAACACCACCCGCTGCAAGCCCGATGCCACCTACTATCTAGAGCAGCTTCAGGTGATGGGGCTCGAGCCGCACGAGGTCCTTATGGTGGGCAACGATCCCAAGCGCGACTTCCCGTCCCCCGATTGCGGCATCCAAACCGCCTTTGTGGGCCAAGGCAAGCCCAGCCGAGCCACCTGGCGCGGAACCATGGAAGACTTCGCCCGCGACTTTAACGCCGTAGTAGAAGCCTTCTACGAACACCAAGTAGCCGACGAACTGTCTTAACAGACCTGGGTTTTGCCGATCATGATGTTGAGGATCTCGACGTCGGTATCCTTCATACCCACACGGCCCACGTAGCCCATGCTGGCGATCGTCTGCTCGACGGTATCCTGGATCAGGCCCTCGCCGGCACGGAAGCCACGGCCCTGCATAGCCATATCGTGGCCCAGAATCGCAGCGTCCACGGCTGCCGAAATCTTAGCCGCGCAACTCGCCTTGGCGCCATCGCACACGATGCCGCCCACGTTGCCGAGCGTGTTCGAGACCGTCGCGCCAATCTGCTCACGCGTGCCACCGCACAGCCAGGTAATCGCGGCACCGGCACCGCATGCGGCGCAAATAGCACCGCAAAACGCCGAGAGCGCACCAATATAGCTCTTGATATGCACGGCGATCAGATCGGACAGCATCACGGCGCGAACCAGGCGATCATGGTCGCAGCGCAAATACTCGGCATACTCCATAACAGGCAGCGCGCAGGTAATGCCCTGATTGCCCGAGCCGCACACGATGGCGACCGGCAGCGCGCAGCCGTTCATGCGGGCGTCGGACCCGGCGGCTGCACGGGCACGGGCACGGCAGGCGACGTCATCGGCACGAGCGCCCAACAGCGTACGGCCAACCTCGGCGCCCCAAGCGTGCGCCAGGCCCTCGGCACTGATCGCACCGTTCAGCTCAATCTGACGCTCAACGGCAGCGCAGGCGTCCTCAATGTCACCGTCCTCGATAAAGTCGATGATGGTCTCAATCGACATGGGCGTATCGGCGTTATCTGCCGCCCGCTCGGCCACGACGCGCTCGGCGCAGGCGGCACACTCCCCCGCCGACTTGCCGCACACCGGAATACCGTCGAGGGTATGGCACGTGACATTGGTGTGGTGGTCGGTAATCTCGACGACCGCGGTATGGCCCCCGGCCGTCGCAGTCACCTTGATGTAGAGGTTGGGCACACCCTCGACAAGCGACACATCGCAGTAGCCGGCGTCGGCGAGGAGCTCGGTCACGCGAGCACGGTCTTCATCGTCAACGCTCTCGAGCACCTCGAGAGCACTCTTAGCGTCGCCGCCCACGGCACCCAGCACGGCCGCGGCTTCAATACCGTGCATACCGCCCGAGTTGGGCACGGTCACGCTCTTGACGTTCTTGATGATGTTGCCCGAGCAGGCGACATCCATATGATCGGGTTCGCAACCGAGCGTCTGGCTCGCCAGCGCTGCTGCATAGGCAACGGCAATGGGCTCGGTACAGCCGAGTGCGCAGACAAGCTCGCGGTTCAAAACATCGCAAAACGCGGCATCACGGATGGAATCGGTAGGCATAGGTATCTCCTGCTTGCATAACGGGCTGGGCTCTCAAGAATGGTTAGTTCCTTTATTTGATAACAATGCATCAAAAACCGCAACCATGGTTCCGGCGGACGGCGCTCAAGCACAAACTGACAGCATTCATTCATGAGAAGCCGGTCTTGTTGCATGCTAAAGCGTTTGACCAAAAAACGCCCGAGCGTTTACGCAAAAGTCGCGCTATCATGCAGTCGAACGCGGTAAACACCTTTAGCATTTGCGCCGCACAGACCAGAGAGGAACCATCCATGAAGATCGGTATCGGTAACGACCACGCCGCCGTCGAGCTCAAGAACATCATTTCCGAGCACCTGAAGGAGCGCGGCTGCGAGGTCGTGAACTTTGGCACCGACACCTCCGAGAGCTTTGACTACCCCATCGCCGGCTACAAGGTGGGTAAGGCCGTTGCCAACGGCGACGTCGACCTGGGCATCCTCATCTGTGGCACCGGTGTCGGGATTAGCTTGGCTGCCAACAAGGTCGAGGGCGTACGCGCCGTCGTGTGCTCCGAGCCCTTCAGCGCCAAGCTCTCCCGCATGCACAACAATACCAACGTGCTCGCCTTTGGCGCCCGCGTCGTGGGCTCCGAGCTCGCCAAGATGATTGTCGACGAGTGGCTCGACGCCGAGTTTGAGGGCGGTCGTCACGAGCGTCGCGTTAACCTCCTCAACGAGATCGACCACACGCGCGGCCTCAAGGTCGTCGACGAGGCCTAAACATCTCAGTGCCACAAGCTAACAGCAGGGGCCCGCTCGGAACTCATGACCGAACGGGCCCCTTCATAGATTTTGGAATAAAAGGGCGCCGCGGATGGAGTTCCGCGGCGCCCAAGCCACACGCTAACAGCTTTAAGGAGTCAAAGCTGGTTTAGCCAAAGAAGCGCTTGATCTCAATCTCGGCGTTCTCCAGGCAGTCGGAGCCGTGGATCACGTTGGCGTTGACATCGACGGCAAAGTCGCCGCGGATGGTACCAGGAGCAGCGTCAAGCGGATTAGTAGCGCCCATGAGGGTGCGCATCTTAGCAACAGCGGAGAGACCGGAAACAACCATCTTGACAACCGGACCGCTCGTCATAAAGTCGCAGAGACCGCCAAAGAAGGGCTTGTCGGCCAGATGGGCGTAGTGCTCCTCGACGGTAGCGCGCTCGAGCGTGGTCATCTCCATGCGCTCGATGACAAGGCCGCTGCGCTCGATGCGAGCAACAATCTCGCCGATCTTGCGGTCGCGCACGGCGTCGGGCTTAATCATGATGAAGGTCTTCTCGATAGCCATAAGGTAGCCTTTCAAGTAGGTTCGCGCGTGCCCAAGTCCCATTCCGGCACCCGCCTGGACTGCATCGTAACAGAGTTTTAGCTGCAGTTAAACAAAAAGCTGTTTATTGAAACGTTGCAATTTATTAAAGCGTTCCATATGTGTCACTTCTGTTTCGAAGCTCGATTAGAGTACCATCCGACTGCCCATCAACCGCATCGAGCAGAGCAGACGGTCGGTTGCCGCCCGCGAACGTACCCCCTTCACAACCTGCCCAAAGGTCCTACAGAACTTCTCGACAAGCCCCTCCCCCATAGCAACAAAATACGGACGCTCACATCAGCAGACGTCCGTAAAGCAAAAAATGATTCCTCAATAAATGGCAAAAACAGCTTCGGCCAAACCCTTACTTTATCCCGTGGCCCATCTCGACGACCTTGGTCAGCGATCCAAACACGCCCTCGTCGGCCACGAGCTGTGCCTCGGCACGCTGCAGCTGCACGGCAACGGCGGCAGGGGCGGTACCGCCCTCGGTCGTGCGTGCAGCGACAATCGACGGGATGTCGAGCGCCTCGGTAATGTCGTGCTCAAAGAGCGAGCTTGCCTCCTGGAACACCTCAAACGGCAGGTCCTCAAGATTGCAGCCGCGCTTCTCACACATCAGGACCAGATGGCCCACCACGGCATGTGCCTCGCGGAACGGCAGACCACGCTTAGCCAGGTAATCGGCAACATCGGTGGCGGCAAGGTGTCCCACGCCGCACTCGCGCGCCATGGCGTCCTCGTTGACGGTCCAAGTCGAAATCATACCGGCCATAACCGACAGGCACTGCATGAGCGTATGGGCGGTATCGAGCGCGCCCTCCTTGTCCTCCTGCAAGTCCTTGTTATAAGCGAGCGGCAAGCCCTTCATGGTCACGAGCAGCTGCACCAGGTTGCCATACACACGGCCGCTCTTGCCGCGGATAAGCTCGGCAAAGTCGGGATTCTTCTTCTGCGGCATGATGGACGAGCCGGTGGAGTACGAGTCGGAAAGCGTAATAAAGCCAAATTCGGAGCTCGACCACAGCACGATCTCCTCGGAAAGGCGCGACAGATGCATGGCCATGACTGAGCCGGCGTAATGCAGATCGAGCAGGAAATCGCGGTCGGAAACCGCATCGAGCGAGTTGGGAATCACACCCGCAAAGCCAAGTTCGGCAGCCGTCATCTGACGATCGAGCGGATAGCTCGTGCCGGCAAGTGCGGCAGCACCCAGCGGGCAGTTGTCGGCGGCATCAAAGGCTGCCTTCAGGCGCGTAAAGTCGCGCGCGAACATCCAGGAATACGCCAGCAGATGATGCGACAGCAGCACGGGCTGAGCGTGCTGCATGTGCGTGTAGCCCGGCAGAATTACCTTGTCGTACTTCTTAGCCGCATCCACCAGCACATGGCGCAGCTCAAGATTGGCCTCCATGAGCTCCTTGGCCAGCGCCTTGACGCCCAGGCGCGTGTCGGTCGCCACCTGGTCGTTGCGCGAACGTCCGGTATGCAAGCGCTTACCGGCCTCGCCGATGCGACGCGTCAGCTCGCTCTCGATGGACATATGAATGTCTTCGTCGTTGATGTCGAAGGTGAAGTTGCCGGCATCGATATCCTGTTCGATTCCGGTCAGGCCCTTGGCAATCGCCTGCTCGTCCTCGGCACTGATGATGCCCTGGGCCGCCAGCATTTTGGCATGCGCCTTAGAGCCGGCGATATCCTGCTTATAGAGATGTTTGTCGACCGGCAGCGACGCGCCAAACTCCTGCGTGACCTCGGCCACGCCTGCCTCAAAACGACCGCCCCAAAGAACCATGGAACCGTCCCCTTTCTCCAAATACCAAAACAAGCGCCCAAAGCAATGCGCCATATCGCTAAAGCGATTTTTCAACCGCTAGTTTTACACATTCCCCACCGTGTGCGGAGCCATGTAGCTAATTTGCAAAGAAGTGACGCGCCATGCACTTGGCGCCCAACGTCTCCCTCCGGATGTTGCCCTGCGAACCATCGATCCAGGCCTTCAGGCTCATAGGGACGTCCTCGACCCTTGCAGCATCGAACTCGGGCGCGAGGGCAAGTAAAGCATGCGCGATAGCATTGAACATAATGGATACTCCTCATATATATAGGCGCAGAGCCGCCAAATTGATAGAAGGAGCCCCGCCGGACAACCCCGGCGGGGCTCGGACTCAGCCGCAGACGCGGCATCATATATGCGGGCGGAACGTAGGGGCCACCGATGTTAAGAAGTGTCAGCAAGCATAACGAAAGGTAGGGACCCCGTGCGCCCGTTATGTATCACGCGGATGGGCCGCGCGGATACCAAGGGAAGGAGGCGCTAGGCCTGGGCGGCAGCAGAGCTGAGGCCCTGGACCTTTGCCCACGTCTTGAGCGACAGCGTATCGATCTCGATAAAGCCGGCGCTGGCCTTCTCGTCAAACGTAGTGTCGCGGTCGTAGGTAGCCAGACCGTAGTCATACAGGCTAAACGGGCTCTTGCGGCCGACGACATGGCAGTTGCCCTTAAAGAACTTCAGACGGACAGTGCCGGTCACGAACTTCTGGGTATCGGCCATAAAGGCATCGAGCGCGTTTTTGAGCGGGCTGTACCACTGGCCGTTGTACACGGCGGTGGCCCAATCCTGCTCGAGCTTGATCTTGGTCTTGAGCAGGTCGCCCTCGACGCAGATGTCCTCGAGCGCCTTGTGGGCGGTGATGAGCGTCAGGGCTCCGGGAACCTCATAGCACTCACGGCTCTTGAGGCCCACCAGACGATCCTCGACCAGATCGAGGCGGCCAAAGCCATTGTCGCCGGAGATCTTGTTGAGAGCGATGACGATCTCGGAGAGCTTCATCTTCTTGCCGTCGACGGCGACGGGCTTGCCGGCCTCAAACTCAATCTCGGTGTAGGTCGGGGTGTCCGGCGTGTCCTCGGGATTCTTGGTCATAACCCAAGCGTCGTCGAGCGGCTCGTTCCAGGGATCCTCCAGGTGACCGCACTCAATGGCACGACCCCACAGGTTGTCGTCGATGGAGTAGGGGTTGTCGTTGGCGCCCTCGGGAACCGGCACGTTGTGGGCGTGGGCATAGGCGACCTCGTCGGGACGGCACTTCAGGTCCCACTCGCGAACCGGGGCGATAACCTTAAGCTCGGGGTCGAGGGCCTTGACGGCGGCCTCAAAACGGACCTGGTCGTTACCCTTGCCGGTGCAGCCGTGGGCGACGTAGGTCGCGCCAAACTCGTGGGCGACCTCAACAAGCTTCTTGGCAAGCAGCGGGCGAGACAGGGCGGAGAGCAGCGGATACTTGTTCTCATACATGGAGTTTGCTGCGATGGCTTTGGTCAGGAACTCATCGGAGAACTCGTCGCGCAGGTCGAGCACCTGGCAATCGAGAACGCCCAAGTCGAGCGCCTTCTGCTTTTTGGCATCCAGGCCGGTCTCCTCCTGGCCCACGTTGCCGCAGACGCAAACGACGTCGAGATTCTTCTCGTCCTGGAGCCACTTGACACATACGGATGTATCAAGACCACCGGAATATGCGAGAACGACTTTTTCCTTGCTCATGGCTGTTTCCTTTCGCCCTTGGTAGCTAGTTAGAACATCGGTCAGTTGCAAGTCACCTTGAGGTCAAAAACCGTGCAATATCAGGTTATTCAGCAGATTGCATCACAGGCATGCCCTAGAAACATGCGGCTATGTCGTGCTTAAACCCAACGACCTCAAAATGACTCTGTTGAGGCATTGCGCCCCATGGGGACAGAGACGATTGTTATCGTCGTCGGGAAATTGCGCGCTGGCGTCGGATGGCATTGTCTGCAGTGGTGATGATCTTTACGAACTGCATCTGCCTCTCCTTTCACGTATCGCCGGGCGCAATTCAAATATCGCAAACGGTACCTTTTCCTCGGTAAACGGCTCTTTTGCCGTCTCCGTTTTCGATGTTCGCTATATTACGATAAAGTGCACGCTGCGCAAGCGACAAATTCAAATTTCTGAAAAGTTTTTTCATTAGTTTGTGAATTGCAGTGCAAATACGCACCATTCCTGCGAAAATACGCTCGACTACTAGTTGATGGTTATAACGTCTGAAACAATCTCGAAACGAAAGGCGCTTTTTTATGCAAACTTACGAATCGGACGCCAACATCGGCAACATTAAGATTCTCGCCGTCGATATGGACAAGACGCTGCTGACCGACGAGCGTGTGCTGCCCCAGGGTCTTGATGAGCGCCTGGACAAGCTCGCCGACGCCGGCATCGTATTCTGCCCCGCCAGCGGACGTCCCGCCCCCAAGCTCGAGGAGATGTTCGAGGGCATCAAGAACCGCCTCGCCTTTTGTCCCGACAACGGAGCGTGCGTGATCTATCGCGGCAGCTATATCTATAAGAGCAATATTGACGTGGAGCTGTATCAGCAGGTCTTGAGCCGTGCCTCGGAGGATCCTCGCGCTGTCCCCGTCCTGTGCTGCTTCGACGAGTTCTACGTGCTTGCCCGCGACCATCAATACCACGACGAGATCAGCGTCTACTACAACACAATCAACTACGTCGACAGCTTTGAGGGCATTGATTTCGAGTCCAACAAGATTTCGGTCTTCTTCCCCGGCTACGACGCCGAGCCCGCTTTCCGCGAGACCTATAGCCCCGAGTTCTCGGACAAGCTCTACGTCACCAACGCCGGGCGCGAGTGGATCGACTTTATGAACCTGGGCGTCGACAAGGGCGCCGGCGTCGCGCACCTGTGCGAGCACCTGGACATCGATATTGCCGATGCTGCCGCCGTGGGCGATACCTACAACGACATCCCCATGCTGGAGCGCGTCGGGCATAGCTTTATCGTGGACAATGCCGAGGAGCACATGAACGCGCATGCCAAGTGGCGCATTCCGAGCAACAACGACGGGGGCGTACTGACGCTCATCGACGCCATCTTGGCGGCTCGTTAACGTGGCTCGTCGGACCTGGCCGGGTGGCATGGGTTATCTTTTCGCTCGGTCAGGTCCTGCGCAAGACGAAAGCCACATTAAGTGGCTTTCTTTGCGTGCGGAATCTACGAAAAGTTAACCCATGCCACCCGGCCAGGTCCTGCGGTGACTTGCTTGCCGCCTGGATGGCGTCTTGGCGTCTAGATACTTAGCTGAATAATTATGGATGAAGGGAGTTCCTTGCTGAAAGGGACTCCCTTCTGGTTTGGCTGCTTTGGATCTGTGGCTGCTTCCCTATTTGGCGTCGGCCCAGGTTGTGCCGGTGCTGGCTTCGGCGATTAGGGGGACGCGGAGGTCTACTACGTGTTCCATGACGTCGCGGACCATGGCGGTGAGGCGCTCGACTTCGTCGACGGGGCACTCAAAGTCCAGTTCGTCGTGCACCTGTAAGATCATGTGGGCGGCAAAGCCTTCTTCTTCCAGACGGCGGCTTACGCGGGCCATGGCGATCTTGATGATGTCGGCCGCGGTGCCCTGCATGGGGTGGTTCATGGCCGTGCGCTCGCCGAAGCCGCGGAGTTGCGGATTTTTGGCCTTGAGCTCCGGAATATGACGACGGCGGCCGTACATGGTCTCGGCGTAGCCCGTCTGCTTGGCGCGTGCCACCACGTTGTCGAGGAACGTGCGCACACCCGGGTAGGCCTCGTAGTAGCGGTCGATCATGTCGCGTGCCTCGGCCATCGAGATATGCAGCGACTGCGACAGGCCGTAGGCCTGCTGGCCATACACGATGCCAAAGTTCACGGCCTTGGCGCGACTGCGCAAGTCGGGCGTTACCTCGGACACCGGCACACCAAACACGCGCGCCGCCGTCTCGGCATGGAAGTCCTCGCCCTCGTTAAAGGCGCGCACCAGGTGCTCGTCACCCGAGAGATGTGCCAGCAGACGCAGCTCGATCTGCGAGTAGTCCACCGCCAAAAAGACGCTTCCCTCGCCTGCCGAAAACGCCGTCTTGACGGTACGACCCAGCTCCGAGCGCGTCGGGATGTTCTGCAGGTTCGGGTCGCTCGAGGACAGACGCCCCGTTGCCGTGATGGTCTGGTTGTACGTAGTGTGTACGCGACCGTCACCACGGCGTAGCGGGCCCAGCGTGTCCAGATAGGTGGACTTGATCTTAGACTTCTCACGCCAGTCCAAGATCAGACGCACGATTTCGTGGTCACGGGCAAGATCGCTCAGAACCTTGGCGTTGGTTGAATAATAGCCGCGCTTAGTCTTCTTGAGGCCCTTGGTCGGAAGGCCCATCACGTCAAAGAGCACGTGCGAAAGTTGCATGGGGCTGCCGATGTTAAAGGTCTCGTCACCCGCCAGGTCGCGAATGCTGCGCTCAACCTCGGCAATCTGGGTCGCCAGACCCTCGGACAGACTGTGCAGGCGGTCGGGGTCCACAAGCATGCCCGCGCGCTCCATCTTGGCAAGTACCGGAACGAGCGGCATCTCGATACCATCGAACACGTTGGCGGCGTTCTCGCGGGCCATGCGGTCGCGCAACGGCGCCACGAGCGCCAGCGTCAGGGCCGCAGTACGGGCGGCAGGCGCCGGAGCGTCCTCACCGGCACCCTCTGCACCGCGCGCCGCAGGCAGCGCCATCTGCAGATAGGTATCGGCCAGATACGCCTCGTCAAACTCAGAGCGGTCAGAATCCAGCAGGTAGGCGGCAACCACGGTGTCGAAGATACGCGTGGAATCGACTGCCAGCGGATCCATGAGCTCGGGCTCAGAAGAATCGATGGGCGAAAGCTCGTGCAACAACGCCTTCGTATCCGGGCTCGCCACGCGGCCCTCCATAAACAGGCGCGCAAGCACGCCGGCAATCACGCCGTGGGCGAAGTTGAAGCCATCGACTACGGCAGTAGTACCGCCGTCGCCCTCCTCGAGCGCGAACAGGCCCTTGGACGTCGCCAACCACAGCGTGCGCGTCAGTCCAAAGAGCGCGCCCTCTTCCTTGTCGTCGTCCACCACGGCGGCGACCCACTCGCCGGCATCAATCGCGCGGGAGACCTCAGCCGCAACGGCACCAAGCGCGTCGGCATCGCCGGCGGCTGCGCGAACCATAGCAGGTATCTCAAACACACTGGAGGCAGCAGCAGCCCCGCCCTCGCCGCCGATCAACGCCAAGAAACGGTTCTGCATGGCGGTGATACCAAGCGTACCCAGTGCCGCAGACACCTCGTCGGCAGAAAACGCCGGGAAGGACGTCGCCTCAAAATCGAGCTCGACGGGCGCATCGGTGCGAATGGTTGCGACCTTGCGGCTCAGCAGCGCATCGTCGATGTGCGCACGCAGGTTCTCGCCCATCTTGCCCTTGACCTCGTCGGCATGCGCGATGACCTCGTCCAAGCTGCCGTACTGTGCGATGAGCGCGCTCGCCTTTTTGGGGCCGATGCCCGGTACGCCGGGAATGTTGTCCGACGTATCGCCCTTTAGACCGTAAAAATCGGGCACGAGCGCCGGCGTAATGCCATGATACAGGTCGTCCACGCTCTCGGGCGTCATGATCGCCACGTCGGACAGGCCCTTGCGGGTCGAGACCACGTTGACGTGCTCGGTCACGAGTTGATACATGTCGCGGTCGCCGGTCACCAGCAGCATGTCGCAGCCGGCCTCTTCACCCAGGCGCGCCATGGTTCCCAGGATATCGTCGCCTTCCCAGCCCTCGGACTGCAGAATCGGCACGTTGAGCGCGGTGAGCAGCTCCTTGATCATCGGAAACTGCGCATGCAGATCGGGGTCCATGGGCGGGCGTTGCGCCTTATACTGCGGCAGCATCTCCATGCGCACGCGCGGTTTGCCCTTGTCAAACGCCACGACCACACCGTCGGGGTTAAAGGCATCGATCATCTTGAGAAACATGTTCAGAAAGCCGAAAATCGCGTTGGTGGGGCGGCCGTCCGGCGCATTCATGGTGGGCGGCACGGCGTGGAAGGCGCGGTGCATGAGCGAGTTGCCGTCGATAACGGCAAAGGTGCGGCGCTTGTCAGACATATTGAATACCTCGCTTTGGGCTGGGCACGGTTTGCTTACTCCAGTTTACACGCTCCCCGCCCCGCGGCCACCGCACATCAAGCTCCCCCGCCACCGCGAGCCCGCGCGTGATACGATGGCTCACGGTACATCAACCAGCACGATCGATCCGAAAGGAGCCTGCGTCATGGAGCGTCCCTGCGCATGGAAAAAGTACACGCCACAGCAAGTCGAGGAGCTCGAGGGGCTTTGCCGCGGCTATAAGCAGTTTTTGAGCGAGAACAAGACCGAGCGCCTGTGCGTCAAGACCGGCATCAAGATGGCCGAGGAGGCGGGATACGTCGACCTGGAGACCGTGATCGCCGAGGGCCGCACGCTCAAGGCCGGCGACAAGGTGTACGCCGCCAACCACGGCAAGGACCTTATGCTCGTCAACCTGGGCACCGCCCCGCTCGAGCAGGGCTTTAACATCCTGGGCGCCCACGTGGACTCGCCGCGCCTGGACCTTAAGCAGAATCCCGCCTTCGAGGCCGGCGACATGGCCTACCTCGACACGCACTACTACGGCGGCGTCAAGAGCTACCACTGGGTAGCCTCCCCGCTCGCACTCGTGGGCGTCATCTGCAAAAAGGACGGTACCACCGTCGACATCAATATCGGCGACAAGGCAGACGATCCGGTCTTTACCATCTCCGATCTGCTGATCCACCTCTCGAGCGAGCAGATGGCCAAGCCCGCCAAGGACGCCGTCGACGCCGAGATTCTCGACGTGATCGTGGGCGGCCGTCCCGTCAAGTTCGATGAGGACGACAAGGACGCTTCCAAGGAGCCCGTCAAGCAGATGTTCTTGGACATCCTCAAAGAGCAGTACGGCGTCGAGGAGGAGGACTTCCTCTCCGCCGAGATCGAGGTCGTGCCCGCCGGCCCCGCCCGCGACATGGGCCTCGACCGCTCCATGATTCTGGGCTATGGTCACGACGACCGCGTCTGCGCTTACCCCTCCATGCTCGCCCAGATCAATGTGGCCAATGTCGAGCGCACGAGCATCACGCTCATCGTCGACAAAGAGGAGATCGGCTCCGTGGGCGCCACCGGCATGACGAGCCGCTTCTTCGAGAACACCGTCGCCGAGATCATGACGCTCGCCGGCGAGGACAGCCCGCTGGCTCTGCGCCGCGCGCTCGCCCACAGCCGTATGCTCTCCTCCGACGTGTCCGCCGGCTTCGACCCGGGCTATGCCGGCAAGTTCGAGACCAAGAACGCCGCCTTTATGGGTCGCGGCCTGTGCTTTAACAAGTACACGGGCAGCCGCGGCAAGGGCGGCTCTAACGACGCCGACGCCGAGTATGTGGCCCTCATTCGCGACATCATGGACAAGGCAGGAGTGGACTTCCAGACCTGCGAGCTCGGCCGCGTCAACGCGGGCGGCGGCGGCACCATCGCCTACATCATGGCCAAGTACGGCATGAACGTCATCGATTCCGGCGTTGCCGTCCTGTCCATGCACGCCCTGTGGGAGGTCGCCAACAAGGCCGACATCTACGAGGCCTATCGCGGCTACAAGGCCTTCCTCGAGCGCGCCTAATCCACCCCACCCATAACTTGCGGTGGAATACGGATTGATTTGGTCTTTCAATAGCCCAAACAGACCGTATTCCACCGCAATTTCTTTTTTGGCAGAGGAGAGTCCATGCTGCAGGTCATCATTTCGCCCGCCAAGCAGATGCGCGCGGCCCAAAATGCTTTTGAAGTCCTGGGCATTCCACCCTTTGTGCGCGAGACAGCTCGCCTCCACCGCGCACTGCTAGATATCGAGCGGAATGAAGGCAGCGGCGGCCTGCAGGCGCTGTGGAACGTGAGTGACAAACTGCTGGGACCTTGCCTCAACACCCTGCATGAGTTCGGGCCCATCCTGAAAAACGGCGATCTCGACAATCCCGCACTCGCCCGTCACTTCTCCCCTGCCATCATGTCCTATCACGGCATTCAGTACCAGAGCATGGCACCCGAGGTAATGGATGCCGAACAGCTCGCCTGGCTGCAAAGCCATCTGTGGATCCTCTCCGGCCTCTACGGGTGCGTTCGTCCCTTTCATGCCGTCGAACCGTATCGGCTGGAGATGGGCGCGAAGCTTGTCGTCGACGGTGCCCGAGACCTCTACGCATTTTGGAGCGATAAGCTCGCGCGGGCTATCGCCCCGGCAGGCTCAAACACCACGATCGTCAACCTCGCCAGCGTAGAGTATGCCAAAGCCGTTCTGCCCCACCTCGCGGGCGACGCCACGGCCGTCACATGCCTCTTTGGCGAGGGCATCCGCAACGGGAAGCCCATCCAACGGTCGACCGCCAGCAAAAAGGCGCGCGGCTCCATGGTGCGGTGGATGGCAGAAAACAAGCTCGAGGATGCAAGCGAACTTACCGCATTCAACATCGGCTATCGGCACATCCCCGAGCTTTCAGACAAAAACACCCTGGTTTTCATGAACGCGCAGGCACTATAGGCCCGCCGTTTCCAAACACCCCGTTACTCCGCCAAGCCATCGGCCTTTGCAATCTCGCTCGTCGAGCCATCTTGGTAGGTAATCTTAACGTGCTCTACGTCGGATACCGTAACGCCCGACGGAGGTTCCAGACGCCACTCCGTCAGCGCAATGTCCATGGTCGTGGGCACGTCCCCTTGATCTTTGAGCTTCACCGTCAGCGTTTTGAGCGTCGCATCAAACGTCACGCGTTCGATTTCTTCACCCGGAATAGACCCGCCGCTCAGCTGCAGCTGCACAAACTCGTCGCGCGGATACCAATAGTCGCCCGGTGCGGCAACCGTGTTGCCACCAGAAACTTTCATGGTCATAATCGGCAGGCCCTCGTCGGCTTCAAACCCCCAGGTGGCGCCGCCAGGACCGCCGAACGTCCAAATACAAAAGGCAATCACCAGCACGGCAAGCACCGCAAAACCAATCGCGACCAACCCATGGTGCGCACGGCTTTCCTCGGCCGATACACCCCATTGTGTCTCTCGATATAGATGCTTGTCTTCCATGTACGCCTCCCCACAGGCACGCTCGTTGGCCCAATCGTACCCATTCAGGCTATACTTGAGCCCATTACATAAACGGGGAGCTTGCAGGACAAGACGGCAGGCTGAGACTGGGCGCGCCCGCCCTGACCCGCAAACCTGATATGGGTAATGCCAACGAAGGGAGCCGTGCCAATGAGCGCACAGACCGAGCCCAAGCTCGTCACGCAAATCGACTTCGCCCGCGCCGGGCGGATCACACCGCAGATGAAGGAGGTCGCCGAGCGCGAGCATCGCGACCCCGAGTACATCCGCGAGCGCGTGGCCGACGGCCGCATCTCCATTCCCGCCAACATCGTGCACATCAAAAAGGGCATGCGCGCCTTTGGCGTCGGTGAGGGCCTGTCCACCAAGGTCAACGTGAACCTGGGCATCTCGGGCGACAAGGCCGATGCCGCCGAGGAATGGAAGAAGGTCAAGATCGCCGAGGACTTTGGCGCCGACGCCATCATGGACCTCTCCAACTCGGGCAAGACGCGCCAGTTCCGCCAGCAGCTCATCGACGAGACGCCGCTCATGGTAGGCACCGTCCCCATGTACGACGCCATCGGCTACATGGAAAAGCCGCTGGTCAAGCTCACCAAGGACGACCTGTTCGAAGTCGTGCGCGCGCATGCCGAGGACGGCGTGGACTTTATGACCATCCACTGCGGCATAAACAAGTCGGTCACCAAGACCTTTAAGGAGACCGGCCGCCTGATGAACATCGTGAGCCGTGGCGGCTCACTGCTGTTTGGCTGGATGGAGGTCACCGGTAACGAGAACCCATTCTATGAGTTCTACGACGAGTTGCTCGAGATTTGCCACGAGTACGACGTGACGATTTCGCTCGGCGACTCCTGCCGCCCGGGCTGCCTCTACGACTCCAACGACGCCACCGAGACCGCTGAGATGATCGAGCTGGGCAAGCTGTGCAAGCGCGCTTGGGCCGCCGGCGTCCAGGTCATGGTCGAGGGCCCGGGTCACATGGCGCTCGACGAGATCGCCGCCAACATGAAACTGCAGAAACGCCTGTGCCACAATGCTCCGTTCTATGTGCTCGGGCCGCTGGTGACCGATATCGGCGTGGGTTACGACCACATCACCGCTGCCATCGGCGGCGCCATCTCCGCCAGCTCCGGTGCCGACTTCCTGTGCTACGTGACACCGGCAGAGCACCTATGCCTGCCCAACGCCCAGGATGTGCTCGACGGCCTCATGGCCACCAAGATCGCCGCACACGCCGCCGACATCGCCAAAAAGGTGCCGCACGCCCGCGACATGGACGACAAGATGGGCCAGGCACGCCGCAAGCTTGACTGGGACGCCATGTGGGAGTGCGCGCTCGACCCGGTTACGGGCAAGAAGCGCTACGAGGAGTCCCCCGCCGCCACCGAGGGCACTTGCACCATGTGTGGCAAGATGTGCGCCGTCCGCACCGTCAACAAGATCTTCGAGGGCACCACGATCGACCTCGGCATAGAGGACTAACCCTGTCGCCGCGGCCGCCTCTGGCGGCGAGCTGGTGCCTGTCAATTGTTGACGTGTGAACATTTGCTTGCATTTGCGTAAAGATTGCATCGCCCGCCCGGGTTCGACATAGAGTCGGCCCGGGCATCTTTATAATGCTGGCTTAAAGACCCATTTGATTCCGACCGAACAAGGGAGCGAACATGGATCGTAGTAAGGTACCTGCCGTCCTGTCCATCGCGGGATCCGATTCCAGCGGCGGCGCCGGCATTCAGGCCGACATCAAGACCATCACGGCGCACCGCCTGTATGCCGAGACGGCCATCACCGCCATCACAGCGCAAAACACGCTGGGCGTCACCGCCGTACAGGATATCTCGCCAGATATCGTAGCCGCGCAAATTGACGCCGTTTTTGACGATATCCGCCCGAGCGCCGTCAAGATCGGCATGGTTTCTTCTGTCGAGATTATCGAAGTCATCGCCGACCGCTTGAGCGCCTGGAACGCAACGAACGTGGTCGTCGACCCCGTCATGGTCGCCACCTCGGGCGCGCGGCTGATTGCCGAAGATGCCGCCGAGGCGCTCACCCGCCGCCTGTTCCCGCTGGCGACGGTTATCACGCCCAATATTCCCGAGGCCATGGCCCTGCTCGACTACGAGGTCGACTCCGAGCGCACGCAGCAAAATGCTGCCATGCTCCTCACCCGCCGCTTTGGTTGCGCATCCCTCGTTAAGGGTGGGCATCTTGTCAACGAGGCCAACGATGTACTGGCCGAACCCGCGCCGCTCGATGACGAGGGCAACCATCTGGGAGATCCACTCACCACGTGGTTCCGCCACAAGCGTATCGATACCAATAACACACACGGCACCGGCTGCACGCTCTCGTCCGCCATTGCCTGCGCGCTGGCCCAGGGTATGGATCTTGCCGATGCCGTCAACGCTGGCAAGGCCTACCTGACAGGCGCTCTGGCCGCCGGCCTGAACATGGGCAAAGGCTCCGGCCCCGTCAACCACATGTGGCAGTATTAAGATTCGCAGTCCAAAACCACCGCAAAGGGGACAGGCACCCTTGCGGTGGTTCCCACAAACATCTCGATCTGTAACAGTTAAAGTCCATTTTTCGGCCCACCCGTTACAAATCGAGACATCCAAATTCCACTGAGAAGATAATCTCGATGTGTAACAGTAACTCGGCAAAATCGACCCTAGATGTTACAGATCGAGACAAACGACCGATATCGACCTAAATAATCTTAATCTGTAACATCTAGCCCGTTTTTGGCCTTACAACTGTTACAGATCAAAGCAAACCAACGAAACAAGCCGTCGCAAGGAGAACTATTGTGGTGGTTTGGGGCCGTGCTACTCACCGAGCATCTCTTGGAGCTTGGCCGCCACGGCGTGACCCAGGCTCTCATGGCTTTCGGGCATCATATGCAGATAGTCGATATCGCCCGGCTCGGCAAACTCCGCTGCATTCAAAAAGTCGCAGCCAAACTGCTCGGCTACGTGCGCGTAGTATTCAGCAAAATGCTCCGAGGCCTCGACGGAACGCTCGTCAAAATCGGTCATATATACATCGGCGATCTGCGGCTTGATCTTGATAGGAGCCATCAGCAGAATGCGCGGACAAGGCGCAGCGTCGGTCCACGGAAACGCGCGGACGGCGCGAATCAGCGCCATGGCGCCACGGGCGATATCGGCAGCCGTCACGTTAAAGACCGTCTTGCAGTCGTTGGTGCCCAGCATGATCACAATGGCGTCCAGTGGCTTATGGGCCTCGAGCAGCATCGGCAGCGCGCGGATGCCGTTAAGATTGGTGTCCAGATGGCACATGTCGTCGCGTACCGTCGTGCGGCCGTTGAGGCCTTCTTCAATTACATGCCAGCCCTCGCCTAAGTCACGTTGGGCCACGCCGCACCAGCGCACATCCCGCGCATAGCGCACCGCGGTGCCGTCGCGCATGCCCGCCGGATCGTAACCATAGGTGTTGCTGTCGCCAAAGCATAGAACGTTTTTCATCGTAAGCCCCTCGCTCAGTAAAAAGCCGACGGGAGCAGCCCTCCCGCCGGCTCGACCCATCTGTCAGCACGTACCGATTACAGGTACTTGCGCCAATCGTCCTCGTTCTCATCATCCTCGGTAGCAGCCTGGGCCTGCTCGGCGGCGCGAGCTGCCGCAGCGCGAGCGGCAACCTGGGCATAGGACTCCTCGTTGCGCTCGGGGAAGTTTGCCAGCACGTGCTCGAACTTGGCAAAATCCTCATCCCAGCGCGTAGAAGGCACGGCAAAGAAGACTTGCTTGACCTTAAAGTCGCCCGACGCGAGCTCCTTGCGGAAGAGCTCGGCCACGGCCTCGGCGTCAAAGCCGTTGTTGTCGCAGCCCCAAGCGCCCAGTACGAGCTTCTCGCGACCCAGCTCGTCGCAGATGGCAAGCACAAAGCGAATGCGGTCGCGCAGGGCATCCAGCAGAGCATCGTCGCTCACGCGATACTCCTGGCGGGCGCGCTTAACGTTGGGCGCGGCGGCCACGATCACGTCGGCGTATGCATGCACGTGGTTGCGATCGAAGCGCACCGCAGGCACCACCAGCGCACGGTTTCGGTAAAGCTCGCAGTTGATGTTGCGGCGACGGTTCTCGCCGTACCATTTGCGCTGCTTATCGAGAACGTTGTACAGATACGAATCGGCGCACAGCGTGGCCTCCTGGCCCAGATAACCCTGAATATAGCCACCGCCCGGATTGGTGAACGAGGCAAAGGCGAGCACGGCCATGTCGCAGAACTGCGCATAGCCACGACCGTTGTCCAAGATGGCCTGCGTGGCGGAGGCATCGAGCACGGTGACCTCAGGCAGGGACGCAGCAGGCTCCTCAGCAGGCGCGGACTCAGCTTCGGCGATTTCCTCGGCAGGCTCCTCGACGGGCTCAGGAGCTGCCTCGGTCTCGGGCGCTGCCTCGCTCTCGGGTGCCGCCTCGGTCTCGGCAGCCTCCGCGCCCTCGACGTCCTCGGCAACCTGTTCTTCAGCGGCCACAGCAGTCTGAACCTTGGCCTTCATCGCCGCGACAAAGCCGGCAGGCATACCGTCAAACTCGCGAACACCGGCAAGCGAACGCTCGATATCCTTGGCGCACGCTTCGGACACAGTTGACACGTGACGCTCGGCGGCCTTGGCACGGGCCTCGCGCTTGGGATTGGGCTGACCCGCTCGGTTGGACCTGCGGTTACGGTTCCTGTTGTCGACGTCTGCCATACGTGGCCACCTTTCCTGTCGCTGCCGCTATCGGCTTTTCCCATCCATGATACCCCGCCGCGTACAAAAAAGACGGCCCCGAAGGACCGCCTTTCGCATCGATTTGCCCGCACGGCAAGCACCGCCGCAATTCGCCACTAGTCGCGACGGCCAAGGATGTTCAGGATGCGCAGGAACACGTTGATAATGTCAACGAACAGATTGGACGCCATGAGCACGGCGTTGGGCAGCGTAGGCGGCACCGTCGTGGCAACATAGGTGTCGTAGCCAATAAAGCCGGCGAACACCACGATCACGATCAGGTCGGTGATGGACTGCGAGACGCCCATGAACATCAGCACGATCTCAACCAGAACAGTGGCGAGCAGAATGCCAAAACCGATGCCATATACGCGCTGGAAAAACTTGGGGAAGGTCACGCCCAGCGCGCCAAAGACAAAGGTGATGGCGGCCGTGGCGATAAAAGCGGTGTTGATGGTGGGCAGGTCGTAGTTGGCAAGGCCAAACGACGCGGTCAGGCCAAAGGTACTCGCAAAGATTACGTAGCCCACAAGGGACAGGCCCACGGACTGCTTGCTGGCGGCGGCCGACATCATGACCATGCCGACGATGGTCAAAATAAACGAGCCAAAGACCAGCGGCAAGGCTGCGCCGCTCATCATCATGCGCGCAAACGACATGGTGCTCGTAAAGTAGGCGCCGGCGCCCATGGCGCAAAAGCCCAAGAAAATCAGGGCAGACATGACAAGGTTGTACGCGCGCGGCGACATCTCCTTGGCACGGCTTGCACCGGTCTCGATGGGGCCGTTCTGATAGCCCTGGATATCGTTCATACTTCGTCCTTTCACAAAGCGCCGTGAAAGACGGCGCAGCAGATGACAAGATTCCTGCCATTGTACCCGAACGCCGTGCGTCCTTACCTACGGCGCTCGCCCTCAAGCGTACGATCAAACGCCCAGACCCACCAACGCATCACGTGGGCCTGCGAGCCGTCCGGCCGTCCGCACGCCTGGTCCTCCAGATACAACTCGGTCGCGTGCCCGCCAAAACGCACCTTATAGGTTGCCGTACGAACGCCGTGGACCGTCAGGCCAAAACCAGTGGACGAGACGATCTCGTCAATCGTAAAGCAGCGACCGTCGACCCAGCAGACGGTAACCGGCACGACTTGTCCGCCCGCGAGGATGCGGGCCACGACGTCCACATACTGCTTGTGCACGCGCCGAGTTTTGCCGTCTGTCTGTCGATATTCCATGCCTCCTATTATCGAACGCATGTTTGCATGTTGTAAAGCGAACAGACTGTGGTTTTGGAGTGTCGTAGTAATCGCACGTGTCCGTATGGCGTGTTAGCAAAAAGAACACCCGCGGCCAACAGGGCTAATATTCAATTTTAGTGCCAAAAAGTTCACTTCTCCCATCAGAACTCGGTAAAGAGACCCGCAGGAGGTGATACGATTTATCATGTTTTTGTAACGTGTCTGCAAACTTCGAGAAAGCCCATATATGGACGTAACGTTCTCAACCTTCCTCGGCCAAATTGTGTCGAACCCAGTCCTTGCCGTCACCGTGATCCTCGCGTTGGGCGCCATCTTCGTCAATGGATGGACCGACGCGCCCAACGCCATCGCGACCTGCGTCACTACGCGTTGCATGCCCGCCCGCGCCGCCATTCTCATGAGCGCCGCATTCAACTTCCTCGGCGTGCTCATCATGACGCACTTTAACGCGAGCGTCGCCAACACCATCTCACATATCGTCGACTTTGGCGGAAACAGCACCATGGCGCTCGCCTGCCTATGCGCGGCGCTGTTCTCCATCGTCGTCTACGGCGCCACAGCGTCGCGTTTTGGCATCCCCACCTCGCAAAGCCACAGCCTTATCGCCGGCCTGACCGGTGCCGCCATCGCCCTCGGCGGTGCGAGCAGCGTCAACGTCCACGAGTGGATGAAGGTCATCTACGGTCTGGCGCTCTCCATCGGCCTGGGCTTTGTCATGGGCTGGGTCCTGTGCAAGCTCGTCTCGATTCTTTTCGCCGCCGCCAACAGGCGACGTGCCAATGTCTTCTTTAAATACGCTCAGATCGCGAGCGCTGCGGCCATGAGCTTTATGCACGGCGCGCAGGATGGACAGAAGTTCATCGGCGTGCTCTTTTTAGGCGTGGCCTTTGCCAGCGGCCAGACGAGCGTCGGCGATGCAGGCATCCCCATCTGGATTATGCTGCTGTGCTCGGCCACTATGGGTATCGGCACCAGCGTGGGCGGCGAGCGCATCATCAAGTCCGTCGGCCAGAGCATGGTCAAGCTCGAAAAGTATCAGGGCTTCTCCGCCGACCTGGCGGGCGCCGCAAACCTGCTGCTTGCCACCCTTACCGGCATCCCCGTGTCCTCCACACACATCAAGACCTGCGCCATCATGGGCGTCGGTGCCGTCAAGCGCCTCTCAGCCATCAACTTCGGCGTCGTCAAAGACATGATGTTCACCTGGTTCTTCACCTTCCCCGCCTGCGGACTCATCAGCTTTGTCATGGCCAAGCTGTTCATGATGTTCCTCTAGTCAAACCGAACGTCCATCCGGACTGCATTACCTCGCCCACCCGTCTTCGCCTCGAAAGGACCCACCCATGGCAAAGAAACCCGATTCGTTCTACTTCGACAACTACGTCGCCTGCGCCGACCTTGCCGTCCAGGCCGCCGAGCTGCTCACCAAGATTTTCGAGAACTTCGATCCCGCAAAGATTCACGATATGCTCAACAAGATGCACGCGATCGAGCATGCGGCCGACAAGAAGCACCATGAGCTTGAGGACGCCTTGCTCACCGCCTTTATCACCCCGCTCGAGCGCGAGGATCTGGATCTGATGAGCTGCTCACTCGACACCGTGCTCGACCGCATCGAGGGCGTCGTGCAGCGCGTCTACTTCACCAACATCCAGAGCATCCATCCCGACGCCATCGTCATCGCCCACAAGGTGACTGACGCCTGCCGCGCCATGAAAGACCTGATGGTCGAGCTGCCCAACTACCGCAAGTCCAAGACCCTGCGCGAACTCGTCATCCAGATCAACACCATCGAGTCCGAAGCCGACGAGCTCTATATCAACGCCATGCGCAACCTGCACGTTAACGGCAAGGACCCGCTCGAGGTCATCGCCTGGCGTGACGTGTACGCCTTCCTGGAGTACTGCGCTGACTGCTGTGAGAATGTGGCCGATGTTGTGGATTCGATTGTCATGAAGAACAGTTAATTGGGGGTACGTGTCCCGGCGGCGAAGGGCCGGCACCTGTTTGCTTTCTCACTCCGGCTGCATGGCAGAGTCGTTCGAAAGTAAACAGGTGCCGGCCCTTCGCCTTACGTACCACCATTGGGAACTTTGGCTGATACTTTGAAAGCGATGGGGCTTTTGTTGGCGGGGCCTTTGGACCCGATTGGGAACTTTGGGACCGCCTTAAACGTTTGGGTGGATGGGGCTTTGGGTACCCTTTGTTTTACTTTGGATTGATTCGTTGAATTTGGAGGGCTTGGTTGTGAGTTATTTGGATCTGGCTCGGTCTCGGTATTCTTGTCGCGAGTTTGAGAATCGTTCTGTTGAGCAGGCTGTGGTGGATGCCATTGTTGAGGCTGGGCGGATTGCTCCTTCTGCTTGTAATAATCATCCAACCCGTGTGATGGTGTTGGATACGCCTGAGCTTCTGGAGAAGGCTGCTGCTTGTCAGCCTCGGTTTGCTCGTGATGGGTCTATCTTTGGCGCTCCGCTTATCTTCCTTATTTGCAGCGTTACCGATGATGCTTGGGTGCGCCCGTATGATCAGATGAATTCCAGCGAAATCGATACATCCATCGTTTGCGATCAGATGATGATGGAGGCCACCGAGCAGGGCCTGGGAACGTGCTGGGTATGCCATTTTAAGCCAGAGGTGGCACAGGAGCAGTTCAATCTGCCCAAGGGCGTTTATCCCTATCACATGCTTGTCTGTGGCTATCCTGCCGACCACATCGCCGACCCCGAGCATCGCGAGGCCCGTACCATTCCCCTCCCCAACTTCCTCCTCAAGTAGTTTTTTGGCACATGCCCTAAAACCTACCTTTTACCGCTCACCCATTCGCCGAGTTCTGCGCCACAATGTGCAGGGCTCGGTTTTTTATGTTGCGCGCCCCTGCACAGTCATAAAAAAGGACCCGCAAGCTGCGGGTCCTTTCTAGGCACTAAATTGTAGGCCGAATGTTAGTCCAGGTCGTCGGCAGCAAAGTTGTCGATCGGGGCGAAGGGATCGGCCACGGGGACAACCGGGTCAGCGACGGGCAGCGGCTCGGCGGGAACAGTCACTGCAGGAGAAGCGGCAGAACCGACCGGCGTGGAGGCCATCAGATCGGCCGGGAAGGAATTCTGGGCATCGTCCATGAAGTGCTGGATGAGCTTGAGATACTCTGCCTTGAACTCCTCACGGGAAGCCTTGAGACGATCGATCTCCTCGAGCTCGGCCTGCTTCTCGGTCAGAGCCTGGCGGATAACCTCGCGGGCCTTGGCGTCAGCCTCGTTGCGGATACGCTCAGCGTTCTCGTTGGCATCGTTGACGATGGTCTCAGCGGTCTGCTGGGCAGCGATCAGGGCAGCGGAAATCTGGCGCTCCTGAGCGGAGAAGTCAGGGGCGGGAGCAGCCACGGGGGCGGCAGGAACGGCCTGGGCGGTGGCATCCTGAGCTTGGGCAAGCTGAGCCTGCGCATCGGCAAGCTGCTGCTCGGTAGCAGTCAGACGACCCTTAAGGTCGACGATCTTAGCGAGCATAGCGTCAACCTCGGAAGACAGCGTCTCCAAGAAGACGTCGACCTCAGCAGGATCGTAGCCACGCTTGGCCTCAGAGAAAGTCTGAGCCTGGATGTCTGCAGGGGTAATAGCCATAACAAGTCTCCTTTTTCATCGCCTCGGCGCTACACGCCCGACGTAAGTTACTAAGTCAGTTCTACACGAGTATACCTATAAGAAGCTGCAGAACCAGCCTCTGCACCAACTGCAACGCAATAATCGCAACGACCGGCGAAAAATCGATACCGCCCATCGGCGGGATGAAACGACGGAACAGGTTGAGCCACGGACCGCACACGCTATCAAGCACCGCGGCAATATCCTGAAGCAAACCACCCTGCTTCATGGGAATCCACGTCATAAAGCAGTAGACGACAATGAGCGTGGAATAGAAGTTGAACAGCGTGTTGACCAGCTGGACGATAGTGTAGATGTTGATGGGAATCTCCTCGTCTTGTCTTTACTTAAGGTAGCCGTCGGCACGAAGCTTCTTGAGATCGGAATCTTTGACCTCGCAACCGGCGGGCAGCACCATGAACACGCGGTCGCCCACCTCCTTGACCGTGGCACCCAGACCGCAGGCAAAGCCGTAAGAGAAGTCCAAGACGCGCTTGGCAACTTCGGTGCGTACGCCCACAAAAATCAGTGCGACAGGCTGCTTGGTGCGAACGCGGCGCACCACGGTCTCCACGTCGTCATAGCTCTCGGGGCGCAGGACATAGGCCGGCAGCTGCGGCGTGGCGTTGATGATATTGCTCGCATAGGCCGAGGCATCGCTCGGTGCAGGCGCGGGTGCAGCGGCGGCACGGGCGCGGGTATTCTCGGCGTAGCTCGACGGCGTGTCATAGGCACCAGGACGATAACCGCTCGCAACACTGTCCTGCGAGCGCGAAGGCGGGTTATACGTCGTGGCATGGCGGGAGTCATCGCCGACCAGCTGACCGGAGCGCGTATACACGGCAACCGACTCAGCTTCACCGCGGCGCGTCTGGCCAAGCAGGCCGTTGCTCGGCTCGTCTTGGGTGTAGAAGCCCTCGCCCGAAGCACCACTGTAGCCGTTGTTCTGATAGCCATCGTCGTAGCCGTCATCGTAGCCGTAGTCGTCGTCCTGGCCATAACCCTGGTCGTAACCCTGCTGGCCGCCCAGGTGCATCTTATTTTTAATCTCGTCAAGGAAGCCCATGGTTGTGTCCTCTCGCGGTTTAGTGCAGGCGCCCCGATAATCAGTGCGCACTTCAGAGCCTTATTTTACTGCAAACTCCGGGCTAAATACTACCCTGCCCAGGCGAACGAGTGTAGAGCCCTCCTCAAGGGCAGGCTCAAAGTCCTCGCTCATGCCGCAGGAAAGCTCAGGTAGGTTCAAATCGGGATGCGCCGCCTCCAGCTCATCCCTCAGCTCACGAAGCCCCGCAAAGGTGCGGCGTGCCACATCCTTATTCCCCCGGGGCGCCATAGTCATAAGCCCCTGCACGCAAATTCCCTCAAGCTCCGCAAGCTCACCCGCGGCGGCGCGAATCTCATCGGGCGAAAAGCCTCCCTTCGACTCTTCACCACTCACATTGACCTCAATGAGCACACGCTGAGGGCCGGCAAGCTCGCCTGCCCCAATCTTGCGGACAGCACGGCTCGAGATCGCCTGCGCCAGATGCAGCGAACCCACCGAGTGAATCAGCTCGGCTGAGCCCAGCACCGCATTTATCTTATTGGTCTGCAGGTTGCCGATCATATCGAAGCGCACCTCGGGCAGCTCCGGATGCTCCGCCAGACCCGCGAGCTTGCGAACCAGCTCCTGCGGGCGGTTCTCGGCAAAATGGCGATACCCCGCCTGGATGGCGGCAACGGTCTCATCGACACCAACGGTCTTGGACACGGCAATGAGGCGCGCGGCGTCGTGGGGGCGGCCCGCGCGATCGAGCGCCGCATAAAAACGTTCCAGAATCCGCTCGCGGCGAGCGCGCATCAAGTCCAAATAGTTATCCATTGCTAATCGCCTCCGCTGACAGCCAAACAAGTAGTCCCATGCTAACGCAAGAGCGCGGCCCCGCATGTGCAAGGCCGCGCTCACTTAGGTATTTACAATCTTTCGATGAACGGGGTTACTTACTCCTCGTCGTCCTCGCCATCGTCCTCGTCCTCAAGATGATCGAGCAGGTAGCGAAGACCCTCGCTGACCTCGTTAACGGGCACCTTGGCAACGTAGCGTGCATCGACGGCGGGCCTCATGATAACACCCTCGCCCGAAGGCACGCGCATGCTCTCGAGCTCATCCTCATCAGTGCAGGCGATATCACCGGCAGTCATACGCTGTCCGGTCAACAGGAAGGTCAGACGGCAGGCGGCATCGATGGAAATCGAGGCGATGCGATCGAGATAGCGCGATACCATGATGGCGCGGCGCAGGTCGTCATAGTTGCTGTCGTCGTCCATAAAATCGCCCGTGTCCATGCGGTTAAAGGTGCGGAAGAACTTCTCGTAGGCGGCGTGCACTGGCTCGTCCTCGACGGCCAAGTTGCAGATGATGGACATGTCGTTGGTGACGAGCGCAGAAAGCGAAGAGCCCAGTACCTGGTAGACGGCCTCAGCCTCGGCCTCGACCGTGCCGACAAGCTCCTTGGGCAGCGAGATGTCGGCCTTGATCATATGACGCGTGGCGCGGCAAATCTGGCGAACCTTATCGGTCATGCGCTGCAGGTTAAAGTCGACGTAGATGATCGTCTGCAGCAAGCGAAAGTCGGAGGCGACCGGTGACTGCGTGGCAATCAGGTTGTAGCAGACGGCCTCCAGGTTGGCGCAGCGTGCGTCAATCGAAAGCGTGCGCTTCTTGGTCTTGGTGGCGAGCTTGCGGTCGTCGGTCACATAGGCCTTCACGGCATCGTGGAGGGCCAGATCGACGGCCTCGTAGATGCTCAGCATCTCGTGACGGGCCTCGATGAGCTGACGGGAAAACAGTTTGCGCATGGTTCACTCCAATCAGTTGGGTGCGGTCATGCCGCCCGCACAGTGAATACGCACCGGACCAGATCCGATCGGCTTGGGACTAGTCGCACCGATCAGCCAAAGCGGCCGGTGATATAGTCTTCCGTCCGCGAGTCCACCGGGCTGGTGAAGATCGCGTCGGTTTGACCATACTCGATGAGCGTAGCGGGCTCGCCGGCAACTTCCTGCAAGAAGAATGCGGTGTAGTCGCTAATGCGAGCTGCCTGCTGCATTGAATGCGTGACGATGATGATCGTCATCTCGGGCGCCAGCTCGGCCATCAGATCCTCGACCTTAGAGACGGACGTGGGGTCGATGGCGGAGCAGGGCTCGTCCATCAGAAGAACATCGGGTTGCACCGCAAGCACGCGCGCGATGCACAGACGCTGCTGCTGACCGCCCGAGAGCGCCAAACCATCCTTGTTGAGCTGATTGGATACCTCTTTCCAGAGGTTGGCGCGCTTGAGCGATTCTTCCACGATGTCATCGAGGTCACTTTTGCTAGTCACGCCCTGCAGACGAGGGCCAAAGGCGACATTCTCGTAGATGGATTTAGGAAACGGGTTGGGCTGCTGAAAGATCATGCCCACGCGACGACGGAGATCGACCGGGTCGACACCCTCGACATAGATATCGTTGCCGTCGAGCGTCATGGTGCCCTCGACGCGCGTGCCCTCGATCAGGTCATTCATGCGGTTGATGCAGCGCAAAAACGTCGACTTGCCGCAGCCCGAAGGGCCAATGAAGGAGGTGATGGCGTTTTTGGCGATGTTGAGGTCAAGCCCCGTCAGCGCATGAAAGTCACCGTACCAAAAGTTGAAATCCTTGGCCGTAATGGCCGCTTGCTCCAACGTGGGAGCGGACTGATAAACGGACATGGGACTCCTTAACTAGCGACGCTTGCGCGACAGGAAGCGCGCAAACAGGTTGAAGGCCAGAATGATCACCATCAGCAAGAGCGCGGTGCCGTAGGCTGCGTTCATGTTGATGCCGTCGTTGGCAAGCAGATACAGGTGAACCGTCATGGGGCGGCCGGAATCGAGCGGCGAAATAGGTAGATTGATGGCCTGCCCCATGGTATAGAGCACCACCGCGGTCTCGCCAATGGCACGGCCGATGGCGAGAACGATGCCCGTGGCAATACGGCCAAAGGCAGAGGGAAGCACGATCTTGGAGACAACCTGCCACTTGGTGGCGCCCAGGCCATATGCGCCCCAGCGGATATAGCGCGGAACGGCGCGAATGGCCTCTTCGGTGGTACGCATGACGATGGGAAGCATCAAGAGCGCGAGTGCCAGGGCGGCCGAGACCATCGAAAGGCCCAGGCCCATGGCCTCGACAAACAAGGCGTAGCCAAACAGGCCCATAACGATGGAGGGCACCGAGGCCAAAGCGTCAGCAGCGTAGCGAATGAGCTCGACGACCTTGCCCTGCTTGGCGTACTCGGCCAGATAGACGGCTGCCAGCACAGCGATCGGCGTGCAGATAAGCATGGCGAGCGCCGTCACGTAGACGGTCGAGACGATCGTGGGCCAAATTCCGCCCTCGGCGTTGACGCCCTGGGGCCAACCGAAGATAAAGTCGAGCGAGATGTGTGGCAGGCCGTTGATGACCACGTAGGCGATGATAGCGACCAGCACCAGCGTGGTGATGTAGGCAGCGGCACGAAACACGCCAAGCATGATCTTGTTGGACAGGTCCTTGTTGATGCGGCCCTTCTTGCCGTGGGAAAGGGCACGCTTGATGCGCTCGCGCGACGAGGTCGTATCGACCGTCGTGTCAACGGAATCGGACATAGCCTACCCCCTCTTCTTCTTGGAAATCAGACGGACGATGCCCACCAGCGTGGCGGAGATGATAAACAGGACCACGCCCATGCCGAACAGCGCCGAGCGATGCAGACCCGAGGAATAGCTCATGTCGAGCGCGATCTGGCTCGTGAGCGTCGAGATAGGGCTCGCAATGCTGTCGGGAATAACCGGGGCGTTACCCACGACCATGAGCACGGCCATGGTCTCTCCGATGGCACGGCCCATACCCAGCACGATGGCATCCACGATACCCAGCTTAGCGGCAGGTAGCACGACCTTATAGATGGTCTGCCACTTAGTAGCACCCATGGCATACGATGCCTCGCGAATGCCCATGGGAATGGAATTGAGGGCATCGATGGTGAGCGTGGTGATGGTAGGGACGATCATGATGGCGAGCACAAACCACGCCGTCAGCGCACCAAAACCAAGGCCGCCGGTCAGTTGTGCGATAAACGGGCGGATGATGATCATGCCAAAGAAGCCGTAGATGATGGAGGGTATGCCCGCCAGCAGGTCAACGGCGGGGCTGATGAGCTTGCGCACGCGCTTGCTGGCAATCTCGACCAGGTAAACGGCCGTACCCACGCCCAGCGGCACGCCCATGGCGAGCGCACCGACGGTCACCAGACCTGAGCCGGCAAGCAGCGACATGATGCCGTAGTGGCCCTCAGAGGGCGCCCACGTAAAGCTAAAGAAGTCCGCCAGACCGATGTCGGTAAAGACGGGCAGCGCCGAGTACGTGGTAAAGACAAAAATCAGGATGACGGTAACGACCGCCAAAAACGCGCAGGCAAAGAAGATCCACTGCAGCGCCTTCTCCTTGATATAGGTACTGCGCGATACGAGCGCCAGCTCGCGCTTCTTGGGTGCCTGAGCATTCTGCTCAGTCTGGGAGTTTTCCTGTGCTTCCATGCTACTCACTCCCCTTCTCGTCGTTGGTGACGGGAATAAAGCCCGCCTCGCGAATCTGCTTGTCCATCTTTTCGGACGTCACGTAGTCGATGTAATCCTGCGCCTGCTGCGAAGGCGCACCCTTCACAAAGAAGTAAAGGTCGCGCGAGATGGGATAGCCGCCACTCGCGACCGTCTTCTCGGACGCCTCAACATGATTGACCGAGACAGCCTTGACCGAGGTCTTGGCGTTGAGGCTATCGACGAAGCCCAGCGAAATGTAGCCGATGGCCCCACGCGAACGAGATACCACGTCGCGCACCTGGCCCGTACCCGAAAGAACAGCCGAGCGGCGATCGAACGGCGTGCCATCCATCACGATGGTACGGAAGGCCTCGCGCGTACCGGACGCCTCGTCTCGGTTGATGACCTGAATCCTCAGGTCCTCGCCACCGACCTCTTTCCAATTGGTAATCTTGCCGGCGTAGATATCGCGGAGCTGCTCGGTCGAGAGGTTATCGACGGGGTTGTCGTCGTTCACGATGACCGCAATACCGTCGTGGGCAATGACGATGGGAGTCAGGCCCAGATCCTGTTCGTCGGCATTGAGTCCACGGGAGGAGCTGGCGATATCGGCCGTGCCGGCGCTGACGGCCTCGATCCCAGCGGAAGAACCCAAACCGGAAACGAGCACGTCGATGCCGGTCTCCTCCTTAAAGCCCTCGGCCGCAATCTCGGCGATAGGAAGGCAGGTCGTGGAGCCGGCCACGGTAATGGAAGAGGTAGAAGATCCCGAAGAACAGGCGCACAGCGTAAGCGTAAGCACAGCGGCGCTCAGGACCGATACGATCTTTCTCATAGCATCACGCCGATCGCAGCATGGCGCCCACAGGTGCCGTCCTCGTTACGGTAGGAATAAAAGCGGTCGTTCTGACGCACGGTCGAAAGCTGGGTATCCACGATATCATCCGCGTCGACACCGACATCTACCAGCGCCTCGCGAATGGCAGCGGAAAGATCAAGCATGCGAGAGGTATTCGCATCGATGCAAGAGAACTCGGCGGCAAAGCGATCCATGAGTTCCTGGGATACCTCATATTCGTCACCCAAGATATGGGGGCCGATATAGGCGGAAACGTCGCTCGCATCGCAACCGGCAGCATCGCAAAGCGCCTGGCACGCCTTGGCGGAAATACGTGCAATCGTGCCCTTCCAACCGGAGTGCACCACGGCAAATCCGCCGGGGGCCACCAGCACCACGGGAACGCAGTCGGCAAAGCAGAGCAGCACGGGCACGTTATGCGCCGTGCAGACGATGGCATCACAGCCCTCGGCAATCTGCTCGCGAACGTCCTCAAGGTCATCGGCGCCGTTCGAGGTCACCGCAACGATATGATCACCATGGACCTGATTGGGAACGAGCAGGTTGTGCTCGCACTCGGCGGCACCCATAGCCTCGAGCGCACGACAACGATTTTCTTGAACAGCAAAGGGGTCATCGCCAACATGCGAGCCCAAGTTGAGTGAGGAGTACGCATCTTCGGAAACGCCACCGGCGCGCTCGGTGAAGGCAAAGCGAACATCGGATGTCGCGCCCTCCACCAACGTAACTCCATCATGGTCGACACGCGAAACTTTGTCCGCACGTGCTGCCATACTAAAGCCTCCTAATAACACAAGTACCGCGGCATCGCCGCTACAGCCCGCGTTTATACGGCTGTCATACTTCTCTAAAAGGATACCTGCTGCGCTGGAGGCAATCGTAAAGGGAACGTAAAGAGATTGGAGGTTCTAGTTTACAAAGTCGAAATAAAAAGGGCGCGTCCATACGGACACGCCCCTGTGCACAACAATGCAAAGAACGACTTAGAAGCTGCCGCGCTTCAGGAAGTCGGGAAGCTCGAACTGATCGTTGCCGAAGTTAGGAAGCTCGGTGCCACCGACGTTGCGGGTCGGAGCGGCCTGAGCCGGGCTCGTGGCAGGAGCGGTGCGCTGCGGCTCAGCGGAGGCAGCGGCCTTGCTCTGAGACTGCTGAGCAGCAAAGAGCTCGTCCTGACGGTTGACGTTGGAGTCGGAGAAGCCCGTAGCGATGACGGTGATACGCACCTGATCGCCCAGGGACTCGTCGACAACGGTACCGAAGATGATGTTGGCCTCGGGGTCGACGGCGTTGGCGACAACGTCGGCGGCGTCGCTGATCTCCTGGATGCCCAGGTCCTTGGAACCGGCGATGGAGAGCAGCACGCGCGTGGCACCATCGATGGAGCTCTCGAGCAGCGGGCTGGAGATGGCCTGCTGGGCAGCGTCGACGGCACGGGTGTCCCCAGAAGAGGTACCGATACCCATCATGGCGGTACCGGCCTGCTTCATGATGGTCTTAACATCGGCGAAGTCCAGGTTGATGATACCGGGGACGGTGATGAGGTCGGTGATGCCCTGGGTGCCCTGGGAAAGGACGCCATCGGCAATCGCGAAGGCCTCGAGCATGGTGGTCTTCTTCTCGGCGATGTCGAGCAGCTTATCGTTAGGGATGACGATCATGGTGTCGACGCAATCGGAGAGGGTCTTAATGCCCTCCTCGGCGCTCTTCTTGCGCTTGCGGCCCTCGAAGGTGAAGGGCTTGGTCACGACGGCGACGGTCAGCGCACCGACCTCGTTCATCGCGATATCGGCAACGATGGGAGCAGCGCCGGTACCGGTGCCACCGCCCTCGCCGCAGGTGATGAACACCATGTCGGCGCCAGCGAGCGCCTCGGCAATGTCGTCGCGGGACTCATCGGCAGCCTTGCGGCCAACCTCGGGGTTGGCGCCGGCGCCCAGGCCGCGGGTAAGGTCGGTGCCGATGTGCACCTTGATATCGGCATCAGAGATCGCGAGTGCCTGAGCATCGGTGTTGATGGCAACAAACTCGACGCCGCGGATGCCCTCTTCGATCATTCGATTGACCGCGTTGGTACCGCCGCCGCCGACGCCGACCACCTTAATGACGGCAAGGTAGTTGTTGATCTCTGTCTCGTGCATGTCGGTCCTCCGAACAAAGGTTATAGCCATAGCATGGGTCGACCCCTGCGCACATTAACCTTCAGGTTGAAAGTAAATGCAAAGGTAAACCGTATTATGTTTGCACATTATGAACGTATCAGTCAAATAATTGACCGTGAAAACCAAACAAACCAGATAAACGGCGTGGTATGGCCCCTCAACAAAGCATCAACCAGCGCTACGAGGTCGGAGCGTTCCTAAATGTATAGTTACCCGGAGAGCGCACATTGATATACGTTACGCCCTCTACCTGCGAAAGCAGCTTGGTGACTACGCGCTCCTTCTTGACGATATCGTTCGAATCGCCCAGCGACACCTCAATGCCGTTATTGAGGTTTGCCGAGATGGCTTCGACCGAAGGCGTGGAAATATCCTTGACTTGTCCCAAGAACTCGCTCGAAAAACCACGCACATAATCCAAGCCAGCCTTAACGGCCTTGGAGCTCACCGCCTGGCCGGAAACCGGAGCGACATCCGCCGAGACATCAGTCAACAACACCGCGCCATAGTGCTTAGCGAGCGCCAGCGCGGCATCGATTCCGGTCAAGGTATTTGAGCCCTGCCCTGTCGTGATGACGTTGCCTTGGTCGTCCACTTCGACCGACGTCGACAGTGGGGCGATCCAGGTGTCATCATCCCCGATGGCCCAGGCAAGGTCATCGGAACTGATATAGGCAATTGCGATGACCTTGCGCTCCATCGGCGTAATGATGAGCGTATGCGGGAACTGACGCTGGACATCCACGCCCGAGACCCACGGATTCTGCTTGAGGTCCTCGGTAATCTGGTCGGGATCGACGTTAAAAAGCGACGTTCCCTCGGGCAAATCGATCAGCTGGATAGCATCGTGCTTCGTCACATGCTCGCTGCCTTGAATCTGAATATCAGTGGCGGTAAACAATCCAGAGTTGATCACCACGATGGCAACGACGACGAGCACGGCCAAGGCGGCCAGAACGCCGCCCACGATTTTGCCTTTGCCTGCAACGACAGAAGCGGCGTCTGATGTTTTATTTACCATCGCCCCAAGTGAAGATAACGGGTTGACGCTTTTTTTACCCGAAGGCTTCTTGGCGGTAGCCGGCACCGATGTCAGCGAGCGCGGTTTCGATGCGCCCAGCGTGCGACCTGGACGCGGCGCTTTAGTTCCCGTCGAGGGCTTAGGAGTTGCCATGGGACGGGCGGGTTTGGCGCCCATAACAGGCTTTGACGTCACCGAGGGACGCGAGGACTTTTTTGCGGCCGGACGATTACCGAGCTGCGAGCCGACAACCGGACGACTGGTCTGTCGAGCATGCCCGACAGACTTAGAGTGCGCGACGGTATTGCGTTGAGGTTTGGCAGGCGCGCCGGAACGCCCTCCGGCGCGGCGGAAGGTGGGTTTCGATGCTCTAGAAGCCGAGGAATTTAACTTCCGGTCTGAGCTCGATGCCATACGCCTCCCTCACCTTTCCGTGCACATGTCTGATAACCGCGGCAACGTCATCGGCCGAGGCAGTTCCGTTATTAACGATAAAATTAGCGTGAACGGGCGAAACTTCCGCGCCGCCAATCGAAAAACCCTTTAATCCACAATCCTCGATAAGCTTGCCCACACTCGCATCGGGCGGGTTGCGAAAGACCGACCCGCAGGATGCGCGACCCATGGGCTGCGTACGCTTGCGCCTCGTCAGGTACCGCTCCATGCGCTCGCGAATGTCGGCCTTGGGCGCCGGTTTAAGCTTGAGCACGCACTCGAGGATAATCTCATTGCGGGGAAGGCTACATTCGCGGTAGCCCCAAGTGATCTCGGACCCCGCATAATGCTTGATACCGGATGCCGGGTCAAACGTTACGACATCCTCAACCAGCGAGCCAATCCACTCGGTCCGTGTGCCGGCATTCATAGATATCGCACCGCCAACCGAGCCAGGGATGCCAACGGCAAACTCAAGGCCCGAGAGGCTACGCGACAGGGCATCGTTGACCAGGCGCGCAAACATCACGCCCGCACCGACCGTCAGCGTACAACCGTCATCGGCAACAACCGTGCGCTGAAACTCACGTCCGAGCGAAATGACGGCGCCGCGATAACCGCCATCGGCAACCAGCAGATTGGAGCCCTTGCCGATGATGACCCACGGCACCTGCTCGCGATCGAGCACCGCCACGGCGCGGCGGAGGGCATGATAGCTATGGCACGTCACAAAGAGGTCGGCCTTGCCGCCGATACGATAGCTCGTATGACGCGCAAGGCGCTCGTCCTCGATCACATCCGTGTCGATCATGCCCGAGAGCGCCATGACGGCATTAAACAGACCCATTAGACTTAAGCGTCTTTCTTGGCAGTCAGATACTCAATGAACTCGGGACCGACGGTCGTAACGTCACCGGCACCCATAGTGAGCAGCAGATCGCCCTCGCCCACCATCTGCTCGAGCTCCTGATTGAGCTCAAGACGGCTGGAGCAGTACACGACCTCCTTGCCAGGATGCTTGGCGCGCACGGTATCGGCGAGCATCTTAGAGGTAACACCCGGAATGGGCATCTCGCCAGCCGAGAACACATCAATCAGCAGCAGTTTATCGGCATTGGCAAATGCATCGGCAAAGTCGTCGCACAGGGCCTGCAGGCGCGAATAACGGTGCGGCTGGAACACGACGTCGACATGCTTGTAGCCCAGCGACGAAGCGGCAGCAAGCGTCGCCTTGATCTCGGTGGGGTGATGGCCGTAATCATCGACCACGGTGATGCCATCGATATCGCCCACGTGGGTAAAGCGACGGCGGACGCCCTCAAAGCTCGAGAGCGCCTTGGCGGCGGCGTCGATGTCAAGGCCCAGGACATGGGCGACGGTGAGCACCGCCGTGGCGTTGAGCATGTTGTGGCGACCGGGATTGCTCTTGATCTCCACGGCATGCTCAGTGCCGTCCTCAAAGCGAACGATAAAGTCACTCTGGATGCCTTTGACATCCGGGTGCATGCAGACGATGTCGTTGCTCTCGGCAAAGCCGTAGGAAAGCACGTGACGGCCCGTCGACTTGGCGAGCTCGACCAGATGCGGGTCCTCACCGCAGACGATGACGGTGCCGTCCTCGCCCACCAGGCTCATGAATTTGGCGAAAGTCGCTTCGATCTCCTCGATACCCGAGTAGTGATCGAGGTGGTCGGCCTCGACGTTGGTCACAATGACCACGTTGGGGTTTAGGAACAGGAAGGAGCTGTCGGACTCGTCGGCCTCGGCGACAAAGTAGTCGCCCGAGCCGTTCTTGCCGTTCGTGTCATAGCCCTCGACGATGCCACCGATCAGGAAGCTCGGATCCAGACCCATGCGGTCGAGCATGGTGGCGCACATCGAAGACGTGGTGGTCTTGCCGTGCGTGCCGGCAACAGCGACGGTAGTGTAGCCGTGGCCCAAGGCAGAGAGCATCTTGGCACGGGGCCACACGGGAATACCAAGCTCGCGAGCGCGCACGAGTTCAGGGTTGGACTCCGGAATAGCGGTGGAGACAACAACCACGTCGGGCTTGACCTCGTCGATCGTGGCGGCCTCATGGCCCACATGTACCTTCACACCAGCGCGGGTAAGCTGGCGGATATAACGTGACGTCTTAAGGTCGGAGCCGGTAACGGCATAACCGCGCTCGTGCAGAACGAGGGCGATGCCGCTCATGCCGGCGCCGCCGATACCGATAAAGTGGGCGCTCTTAAACTCGGGCGCGGAGGTTGCAGTCTGGGAATCAGCCATGTGCTCGTGTACTCCTTGCGTAAACACTGCCTGTAACCCGTTAACTGTACCGCACCTACCGCATCAGCGCGAGGGCGACCGACGATATCCCGTCTAACTAACGCAAACCCTCTACCGCATCCGCCAGAAGAGCGGCGGCCCTATCCTGAGCCAGACCACGCGCCGCCTGACGCATGGCGTCGCGCGCCGCCGCGTCATCGACCAGGTGCAGCAGTTCATCGGCAAAGGCAGAACCGTCGATATCGGCATCGGCGCAGAGCACGCCGGCCCCGGCGTCGACCAGATACCGGGCATTGGTGGTTTGGTGGTCGGCCGTCGCATGCGGATACGGCACGAGCACCGAGGGCACGGCGAGCGCAGCGATCTCGGCCACGCTCGATGCGCCCGAACGCGAGAGCACCAAATCGGCAGCAGCCAACATATCGCCCATGTTGTCGATGTAAGGCTGGACGCGGTAACGCTTCGCCTCCTCGGGCGTCAGCGCCAAAGCGCGCTCGGTCTCCTCAAAGCCGTCGGCACCCGTCGAATGCAACACATAGAGGTTCTTGCGCGAAAGCAGCTCGTTTTTGAGCGAAACCACGCGCTCGTTGAGGTGCTGGGCGCCAAGTGAACCGCCAAAGACGAGCAGCAGCGTAGCGTCCTCGGGAACGCCAAGTGCCTTGCGGCCGCGAGCGCGATCGCCTTCGATTACCGAGCGACGTACGGGGTTGCCGGTCATGAGCACGTGGTCAGGGTCACCTTCGCGCTCAAAGACCGAACGCGCTGCCGGCACCGAGATGCACACGCGGGCGGCGTGGGAGTTCATCATCTTGTTGGCCAGGCCCGGAACAGAGTTCTGCTCATGCAGCAGATACGGAACGCCTGCGCCCTTGCACCACCCCAGCAGCGGAACCTCGACATAGGCACCAAAACCGACGGCAGCATCGGGCTTGCCGACCTTTGAGAAATGACTGGCGAGCGCACGTTTGGCCTTGTTGACACGCCACAGCGAGGTCAGCGCCGTCCAAGGACGGGAGCGGTCGAAGCCCGTGACCGTAATGGGCACAAAATCAAACCCAGCCTCGGGGACCAGACGACCCTCGAGCTTGCGCGACTGGCCCACGAACACAACGTGGTGGCCACGGTCACGCAGTTCTTCGGCCAAGGCGAGCGCGGGGTTGATGTGTCCTGCCGTGCCGCCGGCTGCAATAGCAACGGTCATTTTATCGGTCATGGTAGTCCCTTCGTACACGCGGTCCCTGGTCGTCGGTACGCAGACGCGCCGACGGGTCCGAGTTCAAATCGATTCGATTATATCCGCCGCCCGCGTTGCGAGGGCTGGGGCGCTGCGGACGACCTTGCGGAGCCATTCGCGGGCGTGGACGAGCTGCCGGCTCGGATGCAGAACCATCCAGAACGGTAAAGCCGCTACGCGAAGGTCGTTCACCGCGCACATGGGCTACGCCGGCGGTGCTCTCGTCCATAACGGCAAAGCTCTCACGGCGGCGGTCATACTCATCGCGGCGGGCGCTCTCGTACGAAACGCGCAGGATCAACCCGGCAAGCATAAGCGACACAATAATCGACGAACCGCCGTAGCTAATAAACGGCAACGGTTTGCCCGTCATGGGAAACACGTTGAGGATGCCCAGCGCGTTAATCAAAAACTGCACTGCGAGAATGACCGCGGAGCCAGACGCCATGAGCGCGCCCCGACGATCGGTCGCCTGCTCGGCAATGCGAAACGCCGAGTAGATCAGCATCGCAAACACCAAGAAGAACAGCACGGTTCCGACAAAGCCGACTTCCTCGCCAATGATAGCCAGAATGTAGTCATTGTGCGCCTCGGGCAGATACGAGTACTTCATGGTTGAGTTGCCGATGCCACGGCCGAACAGACCGCCCGAGGCAAAGGCCATGATGGCAAGCGTGGCCTGATAGCCGTCACCATACTCGTCGGCCCAAGGGTTCAAGGCAACCTGAATACGCACCATACGGTACGGCTCTGCGACAAGCGCAATCGCGATCACGAGAATGCCGAAGATTAGCACGCCGATGATAAATCTGGGGTCGAGACCCGCAAACAACGCCATGCACATGAGGGTCAACAGGATGATCAGGACAGTACCGAAATCGGGCTGGATAAAGATCAGAAAGAGCGAAATGCCCAGGTAGATGCCCATCTTGCGAAGGAATTCGTTGATGTTGCCACCGGGCGAAAAGAAGCGATCGAGCATGATGGCCGAATACGCAATGGCAAATGGCTTTAAAAACTCGGAAGGCTGGAACTGAATGCCGGCGATGTTGAGCCAGCGCGTGGCGCCACGGCTGCCGCTGCCCACCAAGAACACCAGAAACAGTAGCCCTATCATGCCTATGAGGAAGATCCTGAGCACGTCTTCCCCAAACCAACTGTCCGGCAAGATGCGCACGATGGCAACCATAGCCAGCACGCCAACTCCGGCAAACGCGGCTTGTCGAAACAGAAAAAACGTCGCCGAGCCATTCTCGTGCAGCGCCTCGACCGAAGACGCCGAGTACACCATCAGCAGGCCAAAGCACACCAAGGTAAACAGGCAGGCCATGAATATCAAACGGGGGCGCATGATACGGGCGGGAACGCCGGCAATATAGCGTTCGCTAAACGTCTGCCCGCCGCGACCGGAACGCGGTGTGCTGCGCCGCGAGGAAGCACGGTCCGAGTCGGGCCTCCTCATACCTTGTCGGGGGCTCTCCTCTCTCACCGGCAACCCCTATTCCATTTGCGATTTCGCCGCAGCGGCAAGCTGGGCCACATAGTCCTTAAACACGCGGCCGCGCTCCTCATAGCCCGAGAACTCATCGAACGAAGAGCAGGCAGGAGAAAGTAAGATCACGTCGCCACGGCTCGACAGCGAACGGGCGACGTCCACGGCATCGCGCAGGTCATCCGCCTGGGCGATATCCACGTCACCATCGACATCGGCCTCGTCCATAGCGGCGGTAAAGCGCTCGCGCGCATCGCCAAAGCAAACGACCGAGCGCACGTTGTCCATAACGACGCGGGCAAAGTCCGCAAGCGGCGTACCCTTATCGTGGCCGCCGAGCAGCAAAATCACATCGTCGTCGGGAAACGCCGTCAGGGCCTTTTCGACTGCATCGGTGTTCGTTGCCTTGGAATCGTTGACGTAGCGCACGCCATCGATCTCGCCACAGGGCTCAACGCGGTGCTCCAGCGGCTGGAACGATGCCAAACCACGGCAAATGCCCTCGGGATCGGCACCGACGGCCAAAGCAGCCGTGGCAGCACATAGGGCATTGATGACATTGTGATGGCCCGAGATCTTGAGCTCGGATGTAGCGATGAGCGGGGTCTCGACACCCTTCAGACGCACGATCATCTTGCCGTCGCGCACAAAGGCGGCGTCTGCACCCTCGGGCTCGTCAAAAGCGACCTTGCAGATGCGGCGGCCCGGCATGTAGATGTACTCATCGAACTCATGGATGCCGGCATCCTCAACGTCGATAACCACGAGGTCGTCGTCGACCATATTCTCGAACAACTTGATCTTGGCAAGCGCATAGTTCTTGTGGCTCTTGTGCCAGCCCAGGTGGTCGGGCGTGATGTTGAGCAGCACCGCCACGCGAGGATGAAGCTCGGCGGTCGTAGCAATCTGATAACTCGACAGCTCGGCCACAAACCACTCATTATGTGCGCGGCCGTCGATCTCGTTCACCGGCGGCTCACCGATATTGCCGACGGCCACGCTGGCTTCACCGGCGGCCTTGAGCAGATAATCAGTCAGCGACGTGGTAGTTGTCTTGCCGTTGGTGCCCGTGATGGCAATCCAATTTTGGGGAGACAAGCGATAGGCAAACTCGGGCTCGCCCATAATCTGAGCGGCATGCTCACGCCCCGCCTTAAAGAAGGACGAGAACTCCGAAATACCCGGGCATGTCACGCACACGTCATAGGCGCCCTCGACCTGTTCGGCCCCATAGACAAACGACGCACCAGCAGCCTCGAGCGCACGCGTGGCGTCATTGGGCTCAGAGGTGCCGCCGCCATACACGGTAACGGCGCTTACGCGCTCGGGATGTGCCAGCGCCCAGCGGGCGACATCGAGACCGGATTTGCCCTGACCCAAAACGAGCAGGCTAAAGACATCAGCAAGAGGCATGAAAGACCACTATCCCAACTGGAAGAACAAAGCAAGGCCAACGGCACCAAAGGCCGCAGCGATAATCCAAAAACGGATGACGACCTTGGTCTCGGCCCAGCCCTTCTTTTCGAAATGATGATGGATGGGCGCCATAAGGAAGACGCGCTTGTGCGTAAAGTGGAAGTAGACAACCTGAATCATGACCGACAGGGTCTCAACGATAAACAGGCCGCCGATGATGAGGGAGACGACCTCGGTGTTGGTCATGATGGACGTGCAGGCAAACGCGGCGCCCAGGGCAAGCGAGCCGGTATCGCCCATAAAGATGCTCGCCGGATAGCAGTTGAACCACAGAAAGCCCAAGCAGGCACCGGCACACGCGGTGCAGAAGATGGACAGGTTCACGTCTCCGTGCAAAAACGCCATGGCAGCCATGGCGAGCATGGCAATCATGGAGGTGCCGCCGGCAAGACCGTCAAGGCCATCGGTCAGGTTCACGGCATTAGAAAGACCGGCGATCATCAGCCAGCAAAAGACAATGTAGAGCCACGGGAACGAAAGGCCGCAGATGGTGGTCGAAAGCACGCCAAGGTCAATCGTCAGGCCGCCGGGAAAACGAATCTCGGGGGCGACGCCGCACCAGTTGACGGCAAGTACCGTAAAGGTGACACAGATAATGGTTAGGCCGATCATCTTGGCATGAGGCGTCAGACCGAGCGAGCGCCCATGCGTAACGGAGGTCAGGTCGTCGATCAGGCCCAGCACGCCGGTCGCCAGCGTGGCGAGCAGCACGAGCACGAGCTCGGTGGTGAGCTTGCCCATCAGCAGGCAGGTCAGCGAAATCGCAACAAGGATGATGACGCCGCCCATGGTCGGCGTACCCTGTTTAATCAAATGACGCTTGGGGCCGTCGGCTCGGACCTGTTGGCCGATACCCTCGACCTTCAGCAGCTTGATCCACCACGGCATGAGCAGCAGCGCAATGGCAGCGGCGATGCCAAGCCCCAAAAAAGCCTGATACGTTGGATACGAGGGATTGCCGAACATGGGCTAGCACACACCTTCCACAAAGCGGTCGAGCTCAACAAAGCGGGAACCCTTGACCAGTACAACATCATGTTTTTCAAGCGCGCCGCCCATGCGGTCGAGCACCTGCTGATAATCGGAGAACACCTGGATGCGGTCCTCGTCCATGCCCATCATGCGCGCGGCATCGGCCATAAGCTGGGCCAGCTCACCACCCACGCACGCCAGCATGTCGAGCTTCTTGGCGGCCGCATAGGCGCCCACGAGCTCATGCATGCGAGGAGCCTCATCGCCCATCTCGCCCATCTCGCCCAGGATCGCCATGCGAGACCCCGTGCACGAAAGCGAGCACAGTAGATCGAGGCCAGCAGCCATGGATTCGGCACTGGCGTTATAGGAATCGTCGATGACGCGGGCACCGCTCTTGGCGCGCTTGATCTCCTGGCGGTGACCGGTGATCGTGAGGCCCCTAAAGGCAGCATCGATCTGCTCGGGCGTCACGCCCAGGCGATAGGAAACCGCGGCGGCCTTAACGGCATTAGGAACGGACTGCACGCCGGGGATGGCAAGCATGGTATCGATCGTCTCACCCTGGCCAAAATCGAGCGTAAAGACCGGACGTCCCTCGTCATCAACACGAATGTCGCGGGCACGGACCTCATCATCGTCCGAGACGCCGGCCAGCATCACATCGATACCAGCAGGCTGGGCGAACGTATCGCGAATGAACGGCGTAAAGTCGTCCTCGCCGCCCAAAACCAGCAGCGGCAAGAAGTCGCCGGCGGCGCACATACCCTGGACAATCTCGGCCTTAGCGCGGGCGATGTTCTCGCGGCTGCCCAAAATGCCGATGTGAGAGGTACCAATCTTGCTTACGATGGCAAGGTTGGGATTGGCGGACTGGGAAAGGCGCTCAATCTCGTGGAAATGGTTCATGCCCATCTCGAGCACCAGGACCTCGGTATCGGCCGGAGCGGAAAGCACCGTGAGCGGCATGCCGATCAGGTTATTGAAATTGCCCTTGGTGGCCCAGACACGATAGCGCTTGGCGAGCACGGCGGCGAGCACGTCCTTGGTCGTCGTCTTGCCGATGGAACCGGTAATGCCAACGACCAGGCAGCCAAGCTCCAGGCGATACGTGTGCGCCAAACGCAGCAGAAACTCCTCGGGATCATCGGTCAGCAGGATGGCGCACCCCTTGTCCTGCGCCAGCGAGACCAGCTCAGCCTCGGGCTCACGCGTCATCACGACGGCGCCGGCACCCGACTGGACGGCACGGGAAGCAAAATCATTGCCGTCGACGTTTTCACCGGGAAAGGCGACGAAAATCGTCCCTTCCTCGACCTGGCGCGAGTCGATAACGCACCCGCGGCATACCCGATCGGCTTCTCCCGTCACGGTTCGGGCCCCTGTTGCGGCCGCGAGGTTGTTGACGGCGATCTCTATCATTGCAGCTCCCCTGTAAACCTAATAATGCTATCGGCGTATTGTATCCCAGCGCCGCACATGCGTGGTGCAGGGCATGTGAACACCCTCATATGGGACAACAAACAACGCCCCAAAGATTGTAACCCCCTACTTCGTGTGCGGGATACCCAGCACGTCGAGCGCGTTGGCCATAATGGACTGGAACGGCACCGCAGCGGCATCTGAGCCGCTCGGCGTTCCGTCGAGCGTGATATAGCACAGCACCTTGGGCGATTGTGCCGGTGCAAAGCCCATAAAGGACGACATGTAGTTCTCCTTGAGGTAGCCGCCGTTCTCGTCGGCACGTTCGGCCGTACCGGTCTTACCCGCCACGTCATAGCCGTCAACCGCGCCGCCAACGCCCGTTCCCTCGGACACGACCGTCTGCATGCACGATGTCACCTGGGATGCGGCGTCCTCCGAAATCGCGCGCTCGCCTTCACCCCAGTCCTTCTCGTCGCCTTTGCTGGACTTATAGAAGTGCGGTGTCATCATCACGCCGCCGTTGGCGATGCCGCCCACGGCACGTGCGATCTCAATCGGCGAGACGGACAGTGCCTGTCCAAAGCTCATCGAGCCCAGCGTGGCGCCGTCATACTGATCACGCTCCTTGACGATACCCAGACTCTCTCCCGGAAAATCGACACCCGAGCTGTGACCGATGCCCCACTTGTCCACATAGGCGGCAAAGTCGTCGGCACCGATCTTGCGCCCCACCAGGACAAAGCCCACGTTGGACGAACGGCGCATCATCTCGCGCACATCCATGGTCATGGCATAGTCGCGCTTGTCGGCATCGGTGACGGTATCGTCGCCCACCTTGATGCTCGCCGGCACCTCAAACGACGTACTCGATCGCACGACGCCCAAGTCGAAGCCGGCGCCCGCCACGAGCGTCTTAAAGACCGAGCCGGGCTCGTAGGCGTCGGTGACCAGGCGCAGATTCATATCCTCGGTCTTGGCATTCTCCAGATCGGTCTGGTCGTAGGTCGGGTACGAGCAGGCTGCCAAAATCTCGCCTGTCGTAGGATCGGTGACCAGCGCCGAGCCGTTCTTGGCCTTAGTCTTCTCAACTGCCTCTGCCAGGGCATCCTCGGCCGCACGCTGGATATTGACGTCGAGCGTCGTCACGATATCAACGCCGTCGACCGCAGCCACCTTTTTATAGGCACCGCCCGCGATATAGCTGCCGTCCCTCGCGCGCTCGCGTACGAGAGAACCGTTCGTGCCGGTCAGAAGCTTGTTGTATTGCTTTTCGAGACCCGTCAAGCCGTCGTTGTCTACATTCACTACACCCAGCACCTGCGATGCCAGATTGCCGTATGGATATACGCGCTTCATGGCCTGCTCAAAAAGCACGCCGGGCAGGTTCTTCTTCTCCAGCGCCGCAACATCGTCTTCGTCCACCTGGCGCTTGATATACACCCAGGTTCCATCGGACTCAACGAGCTTGCGGCAGGTCTTTTTATCGATTCCAGTTGCCTTGACCAGCGCCGACACCGTCTTGTCAACATCCTCGACAAGCTGCGGGTTCACGGCGATGTTGCGACATTCGACCGACGACGCCAACACGTTGCCGTTGCGGTCGTAGATGGTGCCGCGTTTGGCATAGAGGGTCTGCGCAAGCAGGCGGCGCGCATCGGCACGCTCGCGCAGTTTATCGGCTTCGACAATTTGATAGTCGGCAAGGCGAAAGACGCCCAAGCCCAAGCCAAGCCCGATGAAGCCCATGACGGCTTTGCGGCGAGGCAGAGGCGCGCCTGTGAGCCATTCGGTCGACGAACTCTTGCGCGACCTGGTGTTATGCACTTGAGGGCCGCCCGAGCCGCGAAGTCGCGACGCCGGGTCGTTGCCACGGGACTGCCCGGCGTTGTAAGATTGCCGACCCGTTCCTTGATAACCAGAACGTCCCCGCGACGAGGGACGTCCAGAACCGCGGCCCCCATCGGAACCGCGGCGATAGTCATTTGTCATACTCAGCTACCGTCTTGCTACTGAGCGGTCGCGGTCGCGTTGGCGCCCGCGGCTGCATCCTGCGAAAAGTCAAGTGTAACGCTCTCGCTGGGCTCCACCATGCCATAAGCGCCCGCAAGGTCGCGAATGCGCGTGTCGGCACCATAGACCGAATGCATGACCTCCAGGTCGGAGCTCTCATCGGTCGCTTTTTCGAGCGTGTTGGTAAGCTCGGCGTTGCTGTTGAGCACCTGGGCCGTAACGCCGGCGAGCGCCACGCGGGCGACGCCGATCGTCATGAAGATAGCCGCAATGATGCAAAACGTTTTAAGAACGCTCATGAAAACCGGGCTTACCGCCTGGTTTGCCTGACGGCCCGCGCCCGTGTAGACATCAAAGCGCGGCGTGCGCTGCTCACGGGGAGCAACGGGGGCCTGCGGCGTCTCACGATAGGCGGGCATGGCGTTCATATCATAGGCGAGTGCTGCGCTTGAAGTGTTGTAGCCCATGATATGCCGCCTCCCATCCCGAGTACGTTGGTAGTGTGTTTAAGCTTCGTTTATGGTGCGAGCGGGAGGTCCAATATCGCACGGTCGCGCCTACAGACGCTGCGCCACGCGGATTTTGGCTGATCTCGCCCGAGGGTTGCGCTCAACCTCATCAGGCTGGGCAACCAAGGGTTTGCGGGTGATGACCTTGAGTATCGGCACGTTGCCGCACACGCACACCGGAATCTCCGGCGGACACGTGCACCCCTGGCTCATCTCCTTAAAGTGGTTCTTTACGATACGGTCCTCGAGCGAGTGATACGAGATGACGCAGATACGTCCGCCCGGGTTGAGCCACCTGGTGGCGGCATCAAGCCCTCGTTCGAGCACATCGAGCTCGTGATTGACCTCGATGCGAATGGCCTGGAAACTTTTCTTGGCCGGGTGTCCGCCATGCCGACGAGCGGCAGCCGGGATACCCGCCTTGATGATCTCGACAAATTGGCCGGTGGTTTCGATCGGTTCTTGCTCGCGGCGGCGCACGATCTCGCGCGCGATCTGCGAGGCGAACTTCTCTTCGCCGTAGACGCGTAGAATCCGGGCGAGGTCGTGTTCGTTATAGGTGTTGATGACCTCAGCTGCGTTTAAGGTGTTATTACCCGGATCCATCCGCATGTCCAATGGGGCGTCCTCGTTATACGAAAAGCCCCTGCCAGGGATATCGAGTTGCGGCGACGAAACGCCCAAATCGAACAGGAAGCCATCGACCCCGGGCACCTCGGCCGAGCAAAGTAGCTCGTCCAAGTCGCCGAAGTTGCCCTTCAGCAGCTGGTGCGGAACGCCGGGAACCTCGCGGTCCAGACGGGCGCCAGCGGCCTCGAGGGCCATGTCGTCCTGATCGACGCCGAGCAAAAGGCCCGTCTCCCCCACCTGCGCGGCCATCTTTACCGAATGGCCGGCACCGCCAAGGGTGCAATCGCAGACAACGGAGCCGCTCTTTAGCCGCAGCGACTCAAGCACTTCGCCGAGCATGACAGGTTCATGCCGATATTCTTGTGTCAAGATCCCACGCTCCATCCGTTACCCGTGCCTTGCCCTTACGAGAAGAAGAGGTCCAGCAGGGCCTCATCGTCATCGTCCTCATCGGCCGCGGCGCGATCCCAAACCTCAAGGTGGTCGTAGTTGCCCACAACCGTGACCTCGCGGTCGAGGTTCGCCTGCTTGCGGAGAGACTCGGAAAGACCGATACGACCGGCGCTGTCCACGTCCATCGACGTGGTGCGCTTGTTGATCGCCCTCATGAGCTTCTGGTCATTAATGTCACGCGGGTTAAAACCCTCGTGGCCCTCACGACCCGCGAAGAGTCCTTCGACCCACTTATCGAAGGCCTCGGCAGAGAACACGTACAGAGCATCGACATCCAGGGCTTTGAACACGCGAACGTGCTCTCCAAGCTCCTCGCGAAGGGGTGCAGGCAGGGACAGACGACCTTTTGCATCGAGATTGCGCTCGTATGCACCAGTCATTCCCATGTGCGCCCTCCCCTCGGTTACTCAGATGGCACGTACGCGGGGAACCACCCCGCTTGTCGACGTCATTAATAATATGGGGAACCGCCCCATTTTTCAACACCTTTCCCCACCCCTTCCCCCACCCCGCCCCACTACTCCACTCACCATA
>NZ_QSHC01000030.1:0-1940 GCF_003467545.1 Collinsella sp. AM38-1BH
CCGATCTCGGAAGGCACGTGCAGACCTTTCGTCATGGCCTCCTACCTTTCTTTCGGGCCCTTGTCAGGGCCGATTCGTTAGCGCCCCTCCGTGTGAGGCGTTATTGCTGACGACATATTTATATCCAAAATCAGCTCATACTTCCACCTTGCCCCCGAACGGTTTTTTATAGGGGGTGAACGGCATACACATATACTTCACGCATGGCACACTTCATCTTAATAAAGCGTATTTACGTGCTTAAACGCGTTTTAATCCTAAAATCAAATGGAACTAAACTTTGTTAAACCATCCTCAAATTGCATATTTCCAATAAAGCTATGAATAGAATTAGCGGTTCACACCGCGTCTCAACCATTTTCATTTTTATTCAGAAAAAAGTTTGTCCTATTCATTTCTGATAAATAAATTACCGTTTACCAGACGCTTGATACCGTTCACCGGAAACTCAGTATAAGGCCCAGCGGATACCGCCTCGCTTTACGGCCCCATTTGTAACAACTTGACTTCTCGGTATAGAAAAACGGACCCGCTTCCCCTAGGGAAACGGGTCCGTTTTCGATTATCTTCGGCTAATTTGGATAAGGCCCCCGAAGACCATCGGAATCCTAGCGATCGAACTCCGCCAGTGCCTCGCCCAAAAGCCTCAGGCCCTCGCGCAGAACGTCCTCGCTCGCGCAGTAGCCCAGGCGTGCGCCGCAGGGAAGCTCAAAACGGCTACCGGGGACCAGCAGCACTCCCCTCTCGGACAGCAGGCGCCTGCAGAACTCCTCGTCATCCTCGGGAATATCCAGCTGGATAAACGAGGTGGACACGCCCTGCGGGGCCGTCCAGGAAACGCGATGCTGCGTATCGATCCAAGCCTGCGCGATATCGCGGTTGCCAAACACGATCTTGCGATTGCGCTCGAGAATCTTATCCTTGTGCTCAAGCACATAGGTCGCCAGGGCGTCGTTGAACACACCGCCGCAGATCATGGTGTAATCGCGATAGGTGCGGATGCGGCTGGATATCTCTTCGTCTGCCAGGACCCAGCCCACGCGGGCCGCAGGTGTCGAATAGGTCTTCGACAACGAGTTGGTGACAATGGCCCTCTCGTACACGTCGACCATCGACATAAAGGACTCAGTGTTTTCGAGCGGCAGATATACCTCGTCGCACAGCACGTAGGCGCCCACCGAGCGGGCGATCTCGGCAATCTGGCCGAGCATATCGGCATCGAGCACCGTACCGATGGGGTTAGATGCGTTGTTGATGCAGATGAGCTTGGTGTTGGGACGCACCAAGCGCTTGAGTTCCTCGATATCGGGCTTCCAGCCGAGTTCCTCGCGAAGCTCCCAATACTCGACCTCGGCGCCCAGCGTGCGCGGAATCTCGTAGAGCGGCGCGTAGGTGGGCCACTCGGCGATAACATGGTCGCCGGGCTCGACCACAGCCATGATGGCGTTGAGGTTAGCGCCCGTGCAGCCATTGGTCTGCAGAATGTGATCGGGATTGACCTCCCGACGATACAGCTTGGCAACCTCGGCCTTAAACTCCGGCGAGCCCTCGATCCAGCCGTAGTTCATCTTCTCGCGGTCCAGGCGCTCGTAGAACGTGGCGCCGTCCTGTTCATCGAGCGCGCGCAGCTCGCCCATGGTGAGCGACGAGATCGTCGACTGGGCGATGTCCCACGTGGCGCTCTTCTCCCAAACGTTGAGCCATTCCTCAACGCCAATCGTCTTGATGTCCATAGCCAAGCTCCTTACAAAAGCAGTCATCCAATCGTGTTGACGTTCCTCATACAAGATTGGGGCGGTGCGAAAACCCGCACCGCCCCAATGGGAGACATCTAATGGCAGCTAGATGTATGTATTATGACCTGTACGGGTCCTTGAAGACCTTAGAGGTCCTCGCGCCAGAAGGGCATGCTCATGCAGCGCGGGCCGCCGCGGCCGCGG
>NZ_QSHC01000031.1:0-1624 GCF_003467545.1 Collinsella sp. AM38-1BH
CCTTGATTATCAACTTTATCCGAACACCTCCCACATTCATCCGCACATGTGCGGATAAATGTGGGAACCCGATACCCTGAGGGCCGGACCGGCCGGCCCCGGGAGATCGGAGGACGGCATGTCCGGAAAGAAGAAGAGCGGCTCCGCGAGGGCGGTCCCGAGGGCCTACGGAAGGCTCACGAGGCACGAGCGGGACACGGTCCAGAGGATGCTGGAGCGCAGGGCGTCGTGCAGGGAGATCGCGAGGGAGCTGGGCAGGTCGCCCTCGACGGTGAGCGCCGAGGTGGCGTCTCACAGGTTCGTGACGGCGCCGAAGGCCAGGCGCGGCGAGCGCGTGGACGCCTCCGCCGACCTGTCGGCGGCCTGCCCGCGCCTGGCGGCGTGGCCGCGATGCTGCAACGGCTGCGGCCGGTACCGCGCAATCGGCTGCAAGCGCCGCCCCCACGTCTTCTACGAGGCCCGGGCCGCGCAGCTGTGCGCCGACTCGGTCCTCGTCTCGTCCAGGCGCGGGATAGACGCCGACGAGCCCGCCGCGGCGGCCAGGCTGGAGGCGATAAGGGACTGCCTGCGCCGGGGGCTGTCGCCCGAGCAGATGGCGGCGCGCAACGGCGGCCCGGTGGACCTGTCGCCGTCGACCATCTACCGCTGGGTCTCGGCGGGCTACGACGGCATGACCAGCATGGAGCTCAGGCGCAAGGTCGGCTACAGGCCGAGGAAGCGCGCCGCGGGCCGGGCGGCGACCCGCCACTCCGCCCGCAGGTCGCATGCCGCGTTCCTCGCCCTCGGGGAGGACGCGTGCGCCGCGGCCTGGGAGATGGACACCGTCGAGGGGGCCCGGGAGGACTCCGCCTGCCTGCTCACGCTGCTGCACCGCCCCAGCAGGCTCCAGCTCGCGCTGCCGCTGGCGGAGAAGACCGCCGGGTGCGTCGCGGACGCCCTGGAGGGCGTCCGGGCGGTCCTCGGCGCCGACGGGACGCGCCGCGTGTTCCGCGCCGTCCTCACCGACAACGGCGCCGAGTTCTCCGACGAGGCGGCGATCGCGGCGCTCATCGGCGAGGGGCCGGGCGAGACGAGGCTGTTCTACTGCGACCCCAGGCGCAGCGACCAGAAGGGCGCCTGCGAGCGCAACCACGTCGAGATCAGGAAGCTGCTGCCCAAGGGCGCCGGAATCAGATTCGACCGGCTCGCCCCGGCCGACCTGGCGCTGGCCATGTCGCACGTGAACTCCGAGCCCCGCGGCGCGCTCGGCTTCGCGACGCCCGCGCGCGCCTTCAGGGCGATGCTCGGGGAGGACGCGGCGGCGCTGCTGGACGCCTACGGCGTGGGGGACGTGCCCATCGGGGAACTCGACCTGACGCCGGGGCTCATCGAGAGGGCGCGCGCAGAGAGGGGCGATGCCCCGCTGGCCTAGCCTAGGAGAAAAACGGAATAGACGGACCGACCGTCCGGCTGAGTCTGGGAAGAGGTGCCGGGCGGCGGGCGGAGCATGGCCACCGGACCCATCGAAACACATCTCCACCATTCCTTCAACTGGGAAAATGGCGCCCCCGGGGCCCGAGAGGGGCCGCGGGGGCGTTCGGTTAACTGCGGGAGCGTGCCGTCAGCTCAATGTGTTCGGTTGAGA
>NZ_QSHC01000032.1:0-1621 GCF_003467545.1 Collinsella sp. AM38-1BH
CCTTGATTCTCATCTTCATTGCAACAGCCTCAGGACTCAGCGCAACGCGTTGCGCTGAGTCCTGAGTCGCGAATCCGGGTAGGCAACCCCAGAGGGGCCGGAATCCCCCGGCCCGCGATGGAGGGAGGCCGAAATGTCCAGACCCAAGCCGTCCGGGAGGTCGTACGGGAGGCTCACGAGGCACGAGAGGAACACGGTCGAGAGGATGCTCGACCGCAACCGCAGCGCCCGCGATATCGCCGCGGAGCTCGGCAGGTCGCCCTCGACCGTGACCAGGGAGGTTGCGGCGCACCGCTACGTCACCGCGCCGCGCTCGCGCTACGGCGAGCCCGCGCCCGCGGACCTCTCGGGGGCCTGCCCCAGGCTCTCCGCGTGGCCGAGGTGCTGCAACGGCTGCTCGCACAGGAGGGGCTACGGCTGCTCGAGGAGGCCCAGGGTGTTCTACAGCGCCAGGAGGGCGCAGGAGGCGGCCGACGCCGAGCTCTCGGCGAGCAGGTCCGGGATCGACGAGACCGAGGAGGGCGCCGCCGCCAAGCTCGCGGCCATCAGGGACGGGCTCGCGCGCGGGCTCTCCCCGCAGCAGATAGCGGCGACGACCCCCGGGCTCAGCGCCTCCACCGTCTACAGGTGGGTGGACGCCGGCTACGACGGCATGACGAACATGGAGCTCAGGCGCAAGGTCGGCTACAGGCCGAGGTCGCGCCGGGCCCCGGGGAGGGCGACGTCCCACTCGTCGCGCAGGTCGCACGCGTCGTTCCTCGCGCTCGGAGAGGACGCCTGCGCCGCGGCCTGGGAGATGGACACCGTCGAGGGCTCCAGGGGCGACTCCGCCAGGCTCCTCACGCTCCTGCACCGCCCGAGCCGCTTCCAGCTGGCCCTGCCGCTGCCGGACGGCACGTGCGCCTCGGTCCTGGCGGCGCTCTCCTCCCTGCGCGGGGTCCTCGGCGAGGACGGCGCGAGGCGCGCCTTCGGCGCCGTGCTCACCGACAACGGGAGCGAGTTCGCCGACGAGGGCGCCATCGCGGCGCTGATCGGCGAGCGGGACGGCGAGACCAGGCTCTTCTACTGCGACCCCCGGCAGAGCCAGCAGAAGGGCGCGTGCGAGAAGAACCACGTGGAGATCAGGAAGCTGCTGCCCAAGGGCGCCGGCGTCAGGTTCGACCGGCTGACGGCGGCGGACTGCGCGCTGCTCATGTCGCAGGTGAACTCCGAGCCGAGGGGGGCGCTCGGGTTCCTGACGCCGGCGCGCGTGCTGCGGATGGCCCTCGGGGAGGACGCCTCCGCCCTCATGGACGCGTTCGGGATAGAGGAGCTGGCGCCCGGCGAGCTCGACCTCACGCCCGGCTGCATCGACAGGGCCAGGGCCGCGAGGGGCGAGGGGCCGCTGGCGGGATAGGCGGCGGGCCGGGACATGGGCCGGAGGGCCCGTTGCGCTGAGTCCGGAACGGCTGCGCGGCGGGCTGGCGGAGCATGCGGCGGCGGCATGGGGGCACCGGCCTTCATAGCCTCTCCACCTGCGGAAACGATGCGACGGCCAGGTGCCGGGAGCTATTCCCGCGTTGCGCTAGCTGCGGAAACGCGGGGCCCGTTCAGGCTGTTGCGTTGAGATTGAAAATCAACC
>NZ_QSHC01000033.1:0-1506 GCF_003467545.1 Collinsella sp. AM38-1BH
GGTAGCGCACAGAGATGTGGTGTAAGAGGCGGGGCATGCCCCGCCTCCGCCCTTTCTTGAAAGGGAGGGGACACCGCCTAGAATTCGTCGTTGGAGTAATGAAGGTGACGAATGGAAGGAAAGGCGATGCCCCAAGAAGAGAGTGTACTGCGCCTCGGCCGCGACGAGGCCCTCGAGGCGGCGAGGCTTTGGCAGGAGTGCGGCGACGCGCGCGAGTTCGCGTGCAGGGTGCTGGGCAGCGTGATGAACGCGCTGATGGACTCCGAGGCCCAGCAGATGTGCGGCGCGAGCCGCAATGAGCGCAGTGACGGCAGGGAGAACAGTCGCAACGGCTACCGCCCCAGGTCGCTCAAGACCGCCGTGGGCGACGTGGAGCTCGAGATACCCAAGCTCAGGCACGGCACCTACTACCCCGAGGGCATGCTCGCGCGATGGTCGCGCGTCGACACCTCGGTGGCCGCCATCGTGCAGGAGATGTACGTATGCGGCGTATCCACCCGCAAGGTCGAGCGCGTGGCGTCCAAGCTGGGCATATCCTCGCTGTCGAGCTCGGAGGTCTCGAGCCTCTGCTCCGACCTCGACGCCGAGGTGGCGGAGTTCCGCCGCCGCGACCTGTCGGGCACGCCGTGCTGCTACCTGTGGCTCGACGCCACCTACATGAGCTGCAGGGTCGGCTCGTCGGTCGTCTCGCAGGGCGTCGTGACCGCGATCGGGCTGGGCGCCGACGGGCGCAAGCACTTCCTGGGCTGCGACGTGGTCGACACCGAGAGCGAGGACTCCTGGGCGGCATTCCTCGGCGGGCTGCGCGAGCGCGGGCTGGCCGGCGTTCGCCTCGTGGTCTCCGACAGCCACGCCGGGCTCGTGGCCGCCGTCTCGCGCCTGTTCCAGGGCTGCGCCTGGCAGCGCTGCGTGACGCACCTGCAGCGCAACCTCCAGAGCGCCTGCTCGGGCAGGCCCGAGGACTCCAAGGCGGCCGTCAGGGACCTCGTGCACGCCGCGGTCTACCAGGACGACCCCGACCTCGCGCGCTGCGTGTGGGCCGAGGCGGTGCCCTGGGTGGCGTCGGTGTCCGCCAGGGCCGGCGAGGTCTTCGAGCAGGCCGAGGACTCCGCGCTGGCGTTCACGGCCTTCCCCAGGGCGCACTGGGCCAAGCTCCGCACCAACAACGTCCAGGAGCGCGCCAACCGCGAGATCAAGCGCCGCTACAGGGTCGTGCAGTCCTTCCCCTCGAGGGAGTCGATGCTGCGCCTGACGTGCGCGAGCCTCATGGAGACCGAGGGGCAGTGGTCCCAGCAGCGCGTGTTCTCCGAGGCCTCGGCCGCCGAGGGCTTCGCCGAGCCCGCGGACAGGCCGGCCCCGACAGAGGGGAGGCGCCGCGCGCTCGGGCGGCGCGCCAGGGAGATAGTGGACGAGATAGTCGAGAGGCGCGGTCTCAAGAAGGAGTAATATCGGGACTTGCAGCGACGGACCTCAGGACGCTCTTACACCACGTCTGCGCGCGCCACC
>NZ_QSHC01000034.1:0-1181 GCF_003467545.1 Collinsella sp. AM38-1BH
GACAGACACTATGACCCAATCCGAGGGCACTAAAAAGATAGGAGCCCCCGCTCGTGACCGCGGGTCGGGGCTGCGACAATGATGTTGAAGTGCCATAGGCGCAGCCGCGCCGCAACGAGGTTGGGAGGCTCCCATGCCAAAGCATTCTACCGCGTTCGGGATGGACGTCCACCTGAGGTCGACCACCGTCTGCGCCCTCGACGCGGACACCGGCGAGGCCGTGACGAGGAGGTTCCCCGGCAACCCCTGGGGCGAGATCGCCGGGTGGATGGATGGGTTCCCCGGGCCGTCGCTCGCGGCCTACGAGAGCGGCTACCTCGGCTTCGCCCCGCAAAGGGAGCTCGCCGGGCTCGGCGTCGAGTGCGTCGTCGCCGCGGTCTCGAAGATCCCCAGGTCGGCCGCCGACTCGGCCTCCAAGAACGACAGGAACGACGCCGCCAGGATGGCCAAGGCGATACTCGCCCACGACATCTCCCCCGTATGGATCCCCTCCCCCGAGGTCGAAGGCATCAGGGACCTCGCCGGCGCCTACGACGGGGCGACCGCGCGCCTGGCGACCGCCAAGCAGCGGCTGCTCGCCTTCCTCGCAAGGCGAGGGTTCGTCTACGGCGGCACCACGCCCGCCGGCAACCCGAGGAAGTACTGGACCTACGACTTCCTGAGGTGGCTCGACAAGGTCAGGCCGGAGGACGATGGCGGGGTTCGGACGCTCGCCGCCCTGAGGAACGAGGTCGAGGCCGCGGCGGAGGCCCGGGCGGACCTGCTCTCCGAGTACGGGGCCGCCGTGGATGCCAGCCCGATCGCCGCGGAGGTGGCCGCCCTCCAGTCGATCAAGGGCTGCGCCTTCGCGCTGGCCGCGGCCTTCTCGGCCGAGGTCGGCGACTTCACGAGGTTCCGTTCCGGAAGGCAGGTCACGGCCTATTTCGGCCTCGCGCCGAGTCAGAGGTCGAGTGGCGACTCCGTGCGGCTCGGAGGCATCAGCGGTGCGGGCAACGCGCTCGTGAGGAAGCTGGCCGTTGAGGGTTCATGGTGCTACGCCGCGGCACGGCACCAGCCGAAGCTCATGCCAAGGGACACGGGCGTGCCCCTCGAGATAAGGATGCACGGGAGGAAGGGGTCCGAGCGGCTCCTGCGGCGGCGCGAGGAGATGCTCGCCCGCGGCGTGCCCGCGGCGAAGGCCA
>NZ_QSHC01000034.1:1191-1439 GCF_003467545.1 Collinsella sp. AM38-1BH
GCGGCGTGCCCGCGGCGAAGGCCACCGCGGCCGAGCTCGTGAGGTGGCTCTGGGCCCTCGGCATGATGTGCCGGGAGGGCGCGGAATAGACATAGCCCCCGTCCCGGCGAGCCGGGCGGCCTTCGGGGATACCCCCTATTTCGCTGTGCGCGCGGAGCCCTCCGCATGCGCCTCGACAGACTTGGGGAACCCCGCCGAAGGAATGGAGTGCGGGCCGACAGAACGGTATCCGCGGATATGAGACTGAG
>NZ_QSHC01000035.1:0-1362 GCF_003467545.1 Collinsella sp. AM38-1BH
GGTACCGTCAAGATTCTTTCGCAAATTGATCGAGGCGGCCTCGGCCCCGCCTTGCTCTAGCCCTCCGCCTTCTTGCTCAGCTCGTCCATCTCCTCCAGCTTCGACATGTCCAGGTACCTCCTCTTGCCCCATTCGTGCTCCACGATGTACTTCAGCCTCGCCGTCACCAGCATCAGGGCCGAGTTGCCGTCCGGGAAGGTCCCTACGACTCTCGTCCTCCGCCTGATCTCGCGGTTGATGCGCTCGATACCGTTATTGGTCCGGATTCTGCGCCAGTGCTCCGGCGGGAAGTCCGTGTAGGCGAGAGTCTCGGAGAAGCCGTCGCGCACCGTCCTCGCGGCCGCGCCGAGCCTCATCCCGTCCAGCTCGTCCGCCACCTCCGCCGCCTTCCTCGAGCACGCCTCGCGCGATTCCTGCGCGTGAATCGCCTTCAGCATGCGCGCCACGGCCTTCCTCCTGGTCACGGGCACCCTTCCCAACACGTTTCGGTAGAAGTGGACCGTGCAGCGCTGGTAGCGTGCCCCGGGGAACACCTCCTCGAGCGCACCGAGCATCCCCGCGCACTTGTCGCCGGTGACGAGCCGCACGCCGGAGAGCCCGCGCCCCCTGAGCCACGAGAAGAACTCGCGCCACGAGTCCGCCGACTCGGTGTAGCCCTCCGCGCAGCCGATGACCTCCCGGTCGCCGGTGGAGTTGACGCCGATGGCCACCAGAACGGCCACGTTCTCGTAGGACCCTCCCCAGCTGCGCTTGAGGTAGATGCCGTCGACGAAAACGTAAGGGTAATCGCCCTCGAGCGGCCTCTGGCGCCAGGCCTCGATGGACGCGAACGCCTTCTCGTTGAGGTTGGAGACGGTGCCGGAGGACACGGGCGCTCCCCAGAGGAGTTCGGAGACGTCCTCGATTCTCCTGGTCGAGACGCCCGCGAGGTACATCTCGACGATGGCCTCCTCGACCGAAGTCTCGCGCCTGCGGTAGCGCTCGATAACGGCCGTCTGGAAGGTCGCGCCGCGCAGCTTCGGCACGTTGAGCTCGACCTCTCCTGCCCCGGTGACGAGCTTTCTCGCGTAGTGGCCGCTGCGGTATGCCTCCCGGCCTGCCGTCCTCTCGTAGCGCCCGGCCCCTACGAGCTCGGACGCCTCCTCGTCGAGCAGCGCGTTGAGCGTCTCCTCGACGGTCTTCCTCACCAGATTCTTTATGTCCTTGCGCAGCGACTCCTCGTCGACTGTTACGATGTTCGCAGACACGGCCCGTGCCCCTTTCGTCGTTGATTTGTTGTTTAGCCGCTAGAAATCATATGACGGGGCGCGGGCCGTGTTCCGCTATGCGGTTGTCAATTTGCGAAAGAAATTATGCGTCACC
>NZ_QSHC01000036.1:0-884 GCF_003467545.1 Collinsella sp. AM38-1BH
CTTAGAGGTCCTCGCGCCAGAAGGGCATGCTCATGCAGCGCGGGCCGCCGCGGCCGCGGGAGAGCTCGGCGGAGGGCACGACGAGAAGGTCCAGGCCCTCCTTGTACAGCACGTCGTTGGTGACGGTGTTGCGGGCGTAGACGCAGATCTTGCCGGGCTCGACGCACAGGGTGTTGGAGCCGTCGTTCCACTGCTCGCGGGAGGCCGCGATCGGGTCGCCGCCGCCGCAGGGGATCAGCTTGACCTGGTCGACGCCGGTGGCGTCCTCCAGGACGTGCTCGAGGGTGTCCTCGATCAGGCGGATGTTCACGTCGCCCGGGTTCTTGCCGGCGGTCAGCTCGTAGACGCGCAGGGTGCCCATGATGGCGGGGTGGATCGTGAACTTATCGACGTCGATCTGGGTGAAGACCGTGTCGAGGTGCATGAAGGCGCGCGAGACCGGGATGTCGAAGGCCAGGATGCGCTCGACCTTGGAGTCGGAGTTCCAGAAGATGTTCTGGGCCATGACGTCGATCGCGGCGGCCTGGGTGCGCTGGGAGATGCCGACGGCGAGGGTCTTCTCGTTGATGTTCAGCACGTCGCCGCCCTCGGTGTGGAACTGGCAGTCGCGGCGGAAGTACAGCGAGACGTCCTTGTAGTCGGGGTGGTACTTGAAGATGTACTTGCCGTACAGGGTCTCGCGGTTGCGGGTGACCGAGTACATGCGGTTGAGGTTGACGCCCTCGCCGACGACCGCGAACGGGTCGCGGGTGAAGTAGAGGTTGGGCATCGGGTCGATGATCAGGTCGGACTCGGACTCGGAGTTGACCAGGGAGTCGAGGGTCGTGGACGCCGTGAGGGGCATGTCGATCTCGGACTTGGTCATGCCGGCCATGGTCTTCTTG
>NZ_QSHC01000036.1:894-1295 GCF_003467545.1 Collinsella sp. AM38-1BH
CCGGCCATGGTCTTCTTGACGAACTCGAGGTTGTCCTCGATGGAGTCCAGCTTCTCGCGGACGATCTGCGGCATGTGCTGGCCGCGGATGCCGGCCTCGGCGATGTACTGGTCGGTGAACTCGGCGCGGGCGCCGGGGACCTGGTCGAACACCTCGGCGACGAGGTTCTCGAGATAGAGGACCTCCACGCCCTGGTCCCTCAGGATCTGGGCGAAGGTGTCGTGCTCCTGCTGCGCGACCTCCAGGAACGGGACGTCGTCGAACAGGAGTCGCTCGAGCTCGTCGGGCGGCAGGTTGAGGAGCTCGTCGCCGGGACGGTGCAGGCAGACCTTCCTGAGCTTGCCGATCTCGGAAGGCACGTGCAGACCTTTCGTCATGGCCTCCTACCTTTCTTTCGGGCC